>NZ_JBIMBV010000023.1:0-68290 GCF_048551735.1 Acinetobacter legionensis | reverse complement strand
AAGCGTTAGATTGGCTTACACCATTAGAGAAATTTGCTCAGCTTGTTGATTATCATAAGACTTTTCAAACTGTCGCACCTCATGTTTGAATTCGCCGAGGTTTTTAGTAAATCTTTCATTTTAACATGAATTATTTAAATGGTTGTGGAAGTGTGAAATGTAATCTAAATATTGTAAAAATTTTTTTATTTTTTAAATTGTTTTTGGGGTTTCTTAAATTTTATAATTTATTTTTATTGATTAATGTGATTCAAAAGTAGTTTGAAATATTGATGGTTTTTGTGATGGGGTGAAGTAATTTATTTATTTGAATGATCTTACTATTTTTTTTATTTTAATGTGGTTGAATTTTATTCTTGATGATTTATGAAATTAAAATTGATTCATCGTAACTATTTATTTTTATAAATGATTAAATTAGAAAGATGTATTGAAGTTAACATAAATCATAACTTTTTATGACGGTCTTGCGATGAAAATTAGATTTTTTATTGTGATTATTAATGGCGGAATACGTTACTTTCAACATGACATTACTCAATGTAGCTTATAGGCTAAGTGTTGATAATGAGGATCAAGTTATTGATTTAAATCCGCACTGTACAACGAGTTTAGCGACTGATATTGAAAAATTAACAGCTATATCATTCAATATTTAATTGCTTGATTGTGATGCTTTACATATATCTAGCGGTATTTCTTTTGCATTCATTGGTTGAATAGTAAGTACAAACAGTAAATGCTTGGCAGTAAATGGTGATGTTGGTAATGCATCTGCTACAACAAATGCGGGTATAGAAATCTCAGATCCTGATTCTTAAATTTTAACTGTTGAGGGTAATAATTATTCTACTGAAAAGTACTCAATGAGGGTACAAATACATGACAAAGCCTTATAACAATAGGTGTTTCTACAGTCTGTAAAGCTAATGATGATGTAACTTTGAGATCAGTGATAACTCAAGATAAATTAAAATTTTAATTCGGATTTATCATAAAAATGTGTTGATTTCATATGAGTAAATAATTATCTGTGTAGTGGGTATGTTTTGGTCAATGAATAGCTATGCAGACAATTATGTATTTGTCTGCATAGCCCATTTTAATAGCAGCTTTGTGATTCCAAGTTGTGTATTTGCTTAGCCAGTAAATTTCAAACATATAGCCTGTTTAGATGCAAATGCACGTTTGCAATTGAATATTTCAAACAGCATTTCAATAAATATTATGATTGTAAGCTTAGTTTAACATTGACCTATCGTTGCAACAGATAATCAACCTACAGCTCGAACTTTTCGAGCAAGGAGCTTTCTACGGATTAATCTTGATTAGGAGTCTAGAATGAAATTGATAACTAAGGCGTTGGTTAAAGTTGCATCTGTTGGGGGATTAATGTGTTTAGTTATAGCTAGACAAAGCAGTACTACTTTAGGGATATAAAATATTAGCTTAAACCGCTGTAAATTAAGCGTAATACAAACGATTTTTTTGCTGAACATGTATATGATGCAACAGGGGAATGAGTATAATTGTTGTAGCTAAAAGAAATGTCCCAAATAGACTATAAAATAAGATACGGAATTGCTTGACCTTACAATTATGGAAACTTTTATCATGGCGTTACCATTTAATGTAGGAGTCTAGCATGGAATTTTATATCGCAAATATGACCTGTGGTGCTTGCGCGCGTCGTATCACTAAAGCAATTCAGTCTTTAGATACTAAGGCGGAAGTTATCGCAGATCCACCTAGTCGCAGTCTCAAAGTGAAAACCAGTGTTACTGAAGATGATTTAAGAGACAACTTAACCGCAGTGGGTTATCCCCCACGCTAAAGGCTATATGATAAAAAAGCGACCAAATGGGTCGCTTTTTTATTTGAGTAGTCATTGTTAAAGCTAAGCATTCAATCTTTTTTTACTTTTTGTTGAGCAAGGGGTGAAAAAGATAAAGAATCATTTTGATGATAGGTTTCTTCTAATGCAATTTTTTGCTGTTGCAATCCATCGAGAATAGGACAATTCGGTCGTTCATCACCAGCACAACAATTAATCAAATCTTGTAAAGTGTTGGTCATTTTCTGTAGTTCTTGAATCCGAATTTCTAACTTCTCGATATGTGAGAGTGCCATTTGTTTGACATCTGCGCTTTGTCGATTCTTATTGTTCCATAAATCCAGCAGATCTGCGATTTCTGCAACTGAAAATCCAAGCGATCTTGAACTTCGAATGAATTTTAAGCGTTCAGCATCCTGAGTTGTATATGAGCGGTAACCTGCATTACTTCGACCCACTATAGGAATAAGACCAATTTGTTCATAATATCGAATCATTTTGGCTGATATCCCCACACTTTGAGACAGTTTTCCAATATTCATTAAGATTTCTCTCTACAAGCTCCTACTCGAAAGTAGAAGCGGGTTGAAAGCGACGTAAACGTAAGGCATTCGCCAAAACAAATACACTGGATAAGGCCATTGCGCCTGCTGCAAATATCGGAGAAAGCAGAATGCCATAAGCAGGGTACAATAATCCAGCAGCCACTGGAATCAGCAGGGTATTGTAAGCAAACGCCCAGAACAAATTCTGCTGAATATTGCCGATGGTTGCTTTTGATAAGGCAATTGCGTTAGCGACACCTTGCAAATTACCTGACATCAGCACAACATCCGCCGACTCAATTGCAACATCCGTACCTGTACCAATGGCCAGCCCCACATCTGCTTCAGCCAAAGCAGGAGCATCATTGATACCATCACCGACAAATGCAATATTGCCATATTTTGCTTTCAATGTTTGAACTGCTTTTACTTTGCCTTGAGGGAGTACTTCGGCAATGACTTCATCAATACCTAATTGCTGAGCAATAGCTTGTGCTGTACGCGCATTATCTCCCGTAACCATTGCCACTTTTAGACCGAGTTGATGCAACGCTTTAATCGCAGATGGTGTTGTAGATTTAATAGGGTCTGCAACAGCAATAATTGCTGCGAGTTTGCCTTGAATTGCAACATATAATGGTGATTTACCTTCGTCACCCAAACGTTGAGCTGCATTGGTAAAGGGTAAGATATCAATATTGAGTTGCAACATATAGCGGTCTGCACCAATATGAATATCTTCATTTTCATTGATCTGAGCATAAACCCCCATACCAGTTACGGAATCAAATTGTTCTACTTTTGGCAAAGTGAGGTTTTCTTTGATTGCTGCATCTACGATGGCTTTCGCAATTGGGTGCTCTGAAAGAGATTCAACAGCTGCAACTCGACTCAATACGTAATCACGTTCAAATGATTCAGTAACTTCAAAATCAGTGAGTACAGGATGACCTTCTGTCAATGTTCCTGTTTTGTCTACCGCAACGATTTTGGCATTTTTGAGTAACTGTAATGCTTCACCTTTACGGAACAATACCCCTAACTCTGCACCACGACCTGTTCCGACCATAATCGAGGTTGGCGTTGCTAGACCCATGGCACAAGGACAAGCAATAATAAGGACAGCTACCGCGTTCACTAAAGCGAAGGTTAAAGCAGGAGAAGGACCGAAAATCAACCAGATCAAGAATGTCAGTACAGCAGCCACCATTACTGCTGGGACAAACCATAAGGTGATTTTATCAACCACAGCTTGAATTGGCATTTTGGAGCCTTGCGCTTGCTCAACTAAACGAATAATTTGTGCGAGCATGGTTTCGCCACCGACCGCAACTGCGGTAAAGCTTAAAGTCCCATTTTGATTTATAGTACCACCGACTACATCACTGTCGATGTTCTTCTCAACAGGTATAGGCTCACCAGTAATCATAGATTCATCAACAAAGCTTCTGCCTTCAATGACTCGTCCATCAACGGGAACACGCTCACCTGGTTTTACAATGATAAAGTCACCAGCAACAACTTCATCAATTGGTATGTCGATGATTTGGTTGTGACGAGAAACGTGAGCAACTTTGGCTTGTAGGCTGACTAAACGCTGAATGGCTTCTGACGTTCGACCTTTGGCTTTGGCTTCAAGAAAACGACCTAATAGGATCAAAGCCACAATCACAGCAGCAGCTTCATAATAAACGTTCACTGTACCAGCAGGTAAGACGTTTGGTATAAATGTTGCGACAATTGAAAATAAATAAGCAGCCAATGTTCCAACTGCAACCAAAGAGTTCATATCTGGTGCTAAACGTAATAAAGCAGGTAAACCATGTATATAAAATCTTCGTCCAGGAATTACTAGAACCAATGTGGTGAGAATAAATTGTAAATACCAACTATTTTGTACACCAATCGTCTGAGCAATTAGATGATGCATGCCCGGAATAAGATGCGAACCCATTTCTAATATAAAAACAGGTAAGGCAAAGATAGTAGCAAGTGTCAGATCACGCTTTAATTCAGCGCGTTCTTGATCTTTTTTTTCTAAGTGTTCTGCTTGATTTGGAATAGCCGTTTGAATTTCTTTCGCATCATAACCTGCCTTATCCACGGCTGAGATTAATGCTGCTACATTGGTTGTTCCGAAAATGGTGGCACGTTCAGTGGCAAGATTGACATTGGCCTCTTTTACGCCGGGTACATTTTTAAGAGCTTTCTCAACCCGGCTGACACATGAGGCGCAGGTCATGCCATCAATTGACAACTCTGTGGTTACATCAGCCACTTCATATCCAGCATGTTCAACGGCTTTGATCAAGGCATCACGGTCGATAGGAGTATTGGAGGTGATATCGGCACGTTCAGTGGCTAGATTAACCGATGCATTGGTTACACCATTGACTTTTTTAAGTGCTGTTTCTATTCGACTTACACAACTAGCACAGCTCATTCCCTTGATTTGTAAACTACTTTTTAAACCGGAAACACGATCAGTTGATCTATTTTCCATAAGTCACACCTATAAGTCTTATATCATGATCTAAATCCTAAACTCTTACATAATGTTAAGGTCAAGTAAAACAGTTCAATTTTTTATAAGATATTGTTGCAATTATAAATTTGGTTTGCAAACCTATCCTAAGACGATATTCTTCTGAACATAATTCACCTTTAACCCTTTATTCTTAATCATAGTTCATTATTGTTTTATCTATTACGCCTCTTGCGTGAGTCAAAAATCATCATTTTAGATTAATCCTGATAATGACAAGCATATAAATTAACCTGTTTTTTGCTTTGTATAATCACGCATAGTCGTTTTATCATGAAGTGATATTGGCTATCACCGTTCGGCGAAAGTACACGATGTAATTCTCACTCAACAGAGGGTTTTTGCTCCCTTTATTGTTGTTAAGGTTTATTTATTTCTAATTTCATTTTATTTATGAGTCTTTTTTCTTACATATCATGTTGAAAGATCTTGTTTTTTAAAAATAACCGTAAAAATTACTAAGCCATCTCGTGATTCAGCTTGGATAGTTGCACCATGAAGTGTCAGGATCGACTTGGTGATAGCAAGCCCTAGACCTGTCCCATCTTCCATGCGTTGTCGAGATGCATCAGTTCGATAGAAACGGTCAAATAATCGAGACAACTGTTCAGCTGACAAGGTTGGGCCTTCATTTTCAATTGAAAAACTATTGTAATCTGCTGTTTGCTGGCATTTAATTTGAATGACCGAGTTTGGCTTGCCATATTTAATCGCATTAGATATTAAATTACTGAGCGCACGGCGTAGCATAGTAATATTTGCATTTACTTTTCCATTACCGAAAAGGTGAAATGTGATATTCTTTTGTGCTGCGAAAGCATCATAAAATTCAAATAATTTATCAAATTCTTCATACAAGTTAATTGTTTGTAAGTTTTTAAGACTAAGACCATTTTCTGCTTTAGCCAAAAACAGCATGTCTGAAACGACTCTTGCCAGATGTTCACATTCCTCTAAGTTAGAAAATAAGACTTCTTTATAGGCCTCTATATCACGACTGCGAGATAGACATACTTGGGTTTGAGTCATTAAGTTGTTGATTGGAGTGCGAATTTCGTGTGCAAGATCGGATGAAAAGTCTGAAAGTTTTTCTAAAGCCGACTCTAAACGGTCAAGCATTTCATTAAAGGCGATGGTTAGTGGTTTTAATTCTGTTGGAGTATTCTCAACTTCTAAACGCTCAGATAAATGCTGGGCTGAAATCCCTTCGGCAACTTGTGCTATTTTTTTGATCGGGCGTAATCCTCGCCAAACAGCAAACCATCCTAAAAACATTAAACATAGTGCGCCAATTAAACAAATATAGAATAGCTGGCGTTTGAATGCTTTTAAAAAAGATATATGTTCTGATGTATCAATCGCAACAATAATTTGTGTAGATTGTGCATCTTTATCATCTTCAAAAATATTTTGATAGGCCAGCCCACGATAGTTTTTATTTTGTACTTCCCATTTTAACCATTGATTTTGGTCGGTAGTACTGTGTGGCGTGAGGACAATTTGTGCGGAATTGAATACAATTTGATTTACAGGTCGTTCAATTTGAACAATCAGATTATCATGCCCGATAAGAGAATCTTTTAATAAGGCATTAAGTTTAGATGTGTTGGTTGGGTTTTGTTTTAAGAGATTTTGTATAGACTGAATTTTTCCCTCAAGTAGCACTCGATCCTCACTTTCGAAGTGCTGCGAGACACCAAGAAGTATCACGAAGCCCATGATGATCAAGATGGTGACCGTTGAGAGAGAAAAAAGAATCGCGATTCGAAAACTGATCGCATTGAAGACTTTAAGCCTCATCTTCGATCTCTAGAACATACCCCATTCCCCGAATATTTTGAATCAGTTTAGGTGTAAAGTTACTATCAATTTTATTTCTTAAACGTTTAATTGCGACTTCGACTACATTGGTGTCACTGTCAAAGTTCATATCCCAGACTTGCGATGCAATCAGCGCTCTCGGCAGAATTTCTCCACGTCTACGCATAAATAATTCCATCAGCGCAAATTCTTTTGCCGTTAGATCAATTCGTTGTCCTGCGCGAGTAACACGGCGTTTTCTGATATCAAGTTCGAGATTGGCAATACTGATTAAGTTATGGTCTTCTCTTTGCTGTCCTCGGCGGAGTAAGCTTTTTATTCTTGCAAGGAGTTCGGCAAAAGCAAATGGCTTAACCAGATAGTCATCTGCGCCCAAATCTAAACCTTTTACTCGATCTTCGATTTGATCCCGAGCTGTCAAAAATAAAATGGGCATGTTTTTCCCGCTTTTACGTACAGCTTCAATAATATGCCATCCATCCATTCCCGGTAACATTACATCCATTATAATGACATCGTATTCCTCAGAAAGTGCATATTGTTTACCCGTGAGCCCATCAGTGACCCAATCAGTTATATAGCCCGCTTCAGATAAGCCTTGTTTAAGGTAATCACCTGTTTTTTGCTCATCTTCTATTAATAAGATTCTCATTTTAGTGTCCTAAAATACCTTTTAGAAACATAATAGCGTGATAAAACATAAGTTGGATATGGATTACAAAAATGTCATTTTCAGGTCATCTAGATGATCAACTCTTCGATTTACTCTCTTAATAAGTGTCTCTCAATCTCGGAGAAATAAATGCGCACAATTTTGTACATCAGTTCCACGTTGTTTATCTTTGTTGGTACTTCAATTGTTGCTCAGCAATCTTGGGCGGATGTTTCTAAAATGGCGCTCAATGAAAATACGAATATTCATGCAACACAAACAATCCAAAAGCAGTGTTTAATAAAGCGGTGTAATGTACTACCCAGTCGAAGCCTCAACCAATGAACATACACAACACCAGCACGTTCACTTATCCACGATGGCAAAAATTCATCCAACGACAATGCTTAAATGGACTCTTCGACGATGAGGATGAATCATGCAAATATGAGAGGTTAGCTACACCTATTCGATAATTTTAATAAAACTTTGTTTTGAAAATTGAAGCATAAATAAGAGAGGTGAGACCTTATTATCGTCAAACAAAGCATAATTTGCAGGATGCTTTTAATGAAAAATTTATCTAAAAATAACAGTCTTTTAAGTGTTTAAAATTTTTTGGAGTTTTATATGTCTCATATTCAAACTTTACAAGATCCGTTCTTAAATATTTTACGAAAAAAACGTATTGCAGTTTTTATTTTTCTTGTGAATGGAATTAAATTGCAAGGATATATTGAGTCTTTTGATTCCTATGTATTGATGTTAAGAAACAGCGTAGGTCAAGAACAAATCATATATAAACATTCAATTTCTAGCATAATGCCTACACGGAATATTCGTGTAAATGTTAATGTTTTTCTTGCAAGATTCGATGATCAAAATAATTTCAACAATTCATATGACGCTGATGCTCAAGATAGCTAGAGCCAAATTGATTTTGGTTATCAAGATGGCTTTAATGACGAAATACCAGTTAAAGAATTTTTCAAAAGATGAAAAAAAGCAAATTATAAATTTAGACTGGATATAAGTTGTATGAAAATTAAGATTTAAGATATAGCATTGAGCTATGCAATTATTGATCTGTACATTGTGGATTTTCTTTTCATACACTTAATGAGAAAAGCAAAAAAGAAACCACATAAAAAATGAGAAAAACAACTTAAAAAAAGCCCCACGCTAAATGTAGGGCAACAGGATAAAATAACAAGATCTCTCAACGAGCGCTTATTCAGCATCGATGAGATTTTATAAAAATACCAACAGCAAAATGATACCCAACACCACACGATACCACGCGAACACTCTCAAGGTGTGTTTTTCAACAAACTTCACTAAAGCCTTGACCACTAATAATGCTGCAATAAATGCTGCAATAAAACCCACCGAAATATTGATGAGATTGTCTGAAGTTAAAACGTCTGCATTTCGAATCAAATCATAGGTTGCAGCACCTAACATGGTTGGCATCGCAAGGAAAAAAGAAAATTCAGTTGCCGCTTTACGTGATAAACCAGACAACATTCCGCCAATAATGGTTGCGCCTGAACGTGAGGTTCCTGGAATCATAGCAAGGCATTGAGCAAATCCAACCAGAATCGCTTGTTTTAAGGTAATGTCAGTGGCTTCTATAGTTTTGGGTTCAAACTTTCTCGCTTCCACAGCAAAAATAATTAAACCACCAATGATTAAAGCAAAGGCTACAACCAAAGGACTAAATAGAACCTGTTTAATAAAATCGACCGCTAACACACCAATCACCACAGCAGGAATGAAAGCAACCAAAACATTAATTGCGAAACGTCTAGCCTGAACATCCCCTGAGAAAAAACCTCGAATTAACTCAATGATTTTTTGTCGGTAAAGCCAACATACCGCTAAGATTGCACCCAATTGGATCACAACCTCAAACACGCGTCCAGAATCTGAATGAAAATCAATTAAATGACCAAATAAGATCAGATGACCTGTACTGGAAATCGGTAAAAATTCAGTTAAACCTTCGATTAACCCCAAAAATAAAGCTTTAAGCAGTTCAAAATTTTCCATAAATGAAATAAACAAGCGTTTTAAAATTTGAACCTTTGTAATGTATTTAGGGCTGTTTATAAATGAAAAAAGACAAAATTTTACGAAATTTTTACGCGGCTGATCTGACTGTAAATAGAGAGTTTACGGGGAATTTTTAGATACTGAGTCGTGGAATATCCCAGTGTTTAGGATGAAAAAAGATGAGTGCTAAATTTATAGCGCATCAACAAGTACAGCATCCAAAATTATGCTTACTTCAAAAACATATAAATCATTGCAATATCGACATTTTTAATTTGAGTCATTCAAGTTGGGGGGGAATGTCATGTTAGAGTTGATTTTAGTCTTGGTGATTGTGGTGCTTTTGGCTTTTCCTTTAGGGAAATATCTTGCCTGTATCATGCAAAATAAAGACATGAAAATTGATCCAGTGTTTAGCTGGATTGAAAAGCCAATTTATCGTGTTTTTGGCACAAATCCTAAACAGGGCATGAATGCAAAGACCTATTCACTCAGCTTTGTGATGAGTTGTATTGTGATTGGATTGGTGACTTGGGTACTGTTTATGTGCCAAGCAAGTTTGCCACTCAATCCAAATAATGCACCCAATATGTCATGGGATTTAGCACTACATACCATGATTTCATTTCTGACCAATACCAACCAACAACATTATTCAGGTCAGGCACAACTGTCATATTTATCACAGATGGTTGGAATTGTTGGGTTGCAAATCATTACTCCAATGATGGGTTTGGCAATGGTGGTGGCAACGGTACGTGCTTTGTTTTATCCTCAATCAAATACTTTATCAGAATCAGATCAAAATCTAAGCTTTGAAAATAAAGTTAAAAAAATCAATGTGGGTAATTATTGGGCCGACGTGATTCGCCCAACCTTTCGGTTTTTAATTCCGTTATGCATGATTTGGTCATTATTACTGAATAGCCAAGGTGTGCCATCAACCTTTCAAGGTGGCCCAGAAGTTCAAGTCATTGACCAAGCCGCTGAATTAAAAACTCAAAAAATTCCACTTGGTCCAGTTGCACCAATGGTTGCGATTAAGCAATTGGGCAGTAATGGTGGTGGTTGGTATGGGCCTAACAGTAGTGTGCCATTAGAGAATCCAACCCCATTTTCAAATTTCTTAGAAATGATTGCGATTTTACTTATTCCTGTCGCCGTGATTTTTATGTTGGGATTTTTAACCAAACGGGCAAAATTTGCTGGCTTTGTTTTTGGCTCGATGTTGCTGATGTCAGTGATTTCCGCCACAACAGCAATCTGGTCTGAAAGCCTTTCATCTTCAGCAATGCAAATTTATGCCATGGAAGGCAAGGAGGTTCGTTTTGGTGAAGCATCTTCTGCGCTGTGGGCAGCATTAACTACACAGGTCAACAACGGTTCAGTCAATATGATGCATGATTCTGCATCTCCCTTAACTGGTTTAGTTGCGCTTGCAAATATGCTAATCAATGCGATCTGGGGTGGGATTGGCTGTGGTTTACAACAATTTATGATCTATTTGTTTTTGGCTGTATTTATTGCTGGGTTGATGACAGGACGTACGCCGGAATTATTTGGACGCAAAATTGAAGCAGGTGAAATCAAATTACTTGCTGTGGTGATCTTAATTCAGCCGATTACGATTCTGGGTTTAAGCTCAATTGCTTTGTTTTTCCCTGAGCTTACAGGTAATAGCAATCCGCAATATCATGCCATTTCCCAAGTCTTGTATGAGTATGTTTCGGCTTTTGCCAATAATGGTTCCGGTTTCGAAGGTTTAGCTGACAATACAGTGTGGTGGAATGTTAGCTGTGTCATTGCTTTACTGCTTGGACGTTTCCCAACATTGATCATCCCGCTAATGATTGCTGCTCGTTTAGCTGCAAAGCGTCAAGCTCCTGAAAGCAGTGGTAGTTTAAAAGTGGAAACCCCAACTTTTGCCTTCACTCTGATCGCAATTGTGGTGATGTTGACTTTATTACAATTTATGCCAGTCCTTGTTTTAGGGCCTATTGCTGATCAGCTGTTATTGGTACAAGGCTAAGGTGAAGACAATGAATCATTCAAAACAATCTATTCAAAAACACTCTACTAAAAATATATCATCAACTTTATTCCAAGGCGAAGCCTGGAAAAATGCCTTGATTAAATTGTTACCACAACATGCCATTAAAAATCCGGTGATGGCGATTGTTTGGCTGGGCACCATCATCACACTAGTCAGTACTTTAGCGGGCAAAGCCAATATAATATTTGGCTTATCTGTGACTTTGATTTTATTTATCACCGTATTGTTTGCTAACTATGCTGAAGCCATTGCAGAAGCCAAAGGTCGTGGTCAAGCTTCTTCCTTAAGACAAGCCCGTCAAAATTTGACCGCACGTCGACTCAGCTCTAAAGAGGATGTAGATGGGGTGCAAATTGCTGCAAGCTTATTAAAAATGAATGACTTGATTGAAGTCCGTGCAGGAGAACTTATTCCAGCGGATGGTGAAATTATTCATGGTTTTGCGACAATTAATGAAGCTGCGGTGACAGGGGAGTCAGCACCTGTATTACGTGAAGCAGGTACAGATAAGTCGGGTGTGATTGGGGGAACTAAAGTTTTAACCGATCGTATTGTGGTACAAGTCACCGCAGAAGCGGGTAACAGCTTTCTTGATCGTATGATTGCTTTGGTTGAGGGGTCTAATCGTCAGAAAACACCCAATGAAATCGCACTGGGCATTTTACTGACTGTTATGACTGTCACTTTTATTGCAGTGGTGGTGAGTTTACCTTTTATTGGACATTTCTTAAAAATTGAAATCAATCCTATTCTTTTGGTGGCGCTGTTGGTGTGTTTAATTCCAACCACGATTGGAGGGTTGTTGCCTGCAATCGGGATTGCGGGGATGAATCGGGCTTTAAAAGCCAATGTGATTGCCAAATCGGGTAAAGCCGTTGAGGTGGCTGGTGATGTGGATGTATTACTGCTCGATAAAACAGGCACCATCACTTACGGTGATCGTCAGGCAACAGCATTTTTCCCACTGACAGGCGTGACTGAGTCGGAACTTCGTCAAGCCGCAATATTGACCTCACTTGCAGACCCAACCCCAGAAGGCAAATCCATTGTAGTTTTGGCAAAAGAGCAAGGCGAACATATTGTTGAGCCTGAACAAGTCGAGTTTATTGCATTCAATGCAGCAACTCGAATCTCTGGGGTAAATTTACTGAATGGACCTCAAATTCGCAAAGGGGCATTAGATGCAATTCTTAAATTTGTTTCACAGAATCTTGAGAATCATAGTGAGCTGAGAACCCGTGTAGAGCAAGTGGCTTCAAAAGGTGCTACGCCGTTAGTTGTGGCAAAAGATCAGAATATTCTTGGAGTAATTGAACTTTCAGATGTGATTAAGCAAGGCATCAAGGAAAAATTTGCCCGTTTACGTGAAATGGGTATTAAAACAGTCATGGTCACAGGTGATAACCCTTTAACCGCTGCTGCTATTGCGGCTGAAGCCGGTGTCGATGATTACATTGCTGAAGCAAAACCCGAAGACAAGTTAAATTGTATTCGTGATGAACAGAATAAAGGTCATCTGGTCGCTATGGTTGGAGACGGAACCAATGATGCACCTGCTTTGGCGCAAGCTGATATTGGTTTGGCTATGAACTCTGGGACCCAAGCAGCAAAAGAAGCTGGCAATATGGTGGATTTGGATTCGGACCCAACTAAATTGTTATCGGTGGTTGAGATAGGTAAACAGCAGTTGATTACGCGTGGCGCATTAACCACCTTTTCATTGGCAAATGACATTTCAAAATACTTTGCAATTTTACCTGCTTTATTTGTAGCAGCCATTCCCCAAATGGGCGCCTTAAATATTATGCGCTTGGGAAGTTCAGAAAGTGCAATTCTTTCTGCACTTATTTTCAATGCCATCATTATTCCATTACTGATTCCAATTGCATTGCGTGGGGTGAAGTTTAAGCCTTCAACATCGACGCAATTATTACGTCGAAATATATTGATCTACGGTGTGGGTGGTGTGTTGTTGCCATTTATCGCTATCAAAGTGATTGATCTAATGATCAGCCCTTTATTGGCGCTTTAGAAATTTTGAGGATGATAGAAATGAAGACTGAAAATAATCTATTGGTTGAATCAGCGTTTGTTGGCTTAACCCGAGCATCATTCGGACTAACCATCGTTGCTTTGGGCCTATGTGGGTTTGTCTACAGTGCCGCCGCAACAGGACTGGGGCAAATTCTTTTTGATCAACAAGCCAACGGGAGTTTGATTGTTGAAAATGATCGAGTACTAGGCTCTCAACTGGTTGCACAACCTTTTGTGCAAGCGCAATATTTTCAACCAAGACCATCTGCTGCCAATTATGATCCTATGGCAATGGCGGGAAGTAATATGGCACGAACCAATCCTGATTTGCATAAGGCTGTAGATGCACGTTTAGATAAAATCGCGATGCAGGAGCACATTGAAAAAAGTGCTATTCCTGCTGATTTGGTCACAGCTTCAGGGAGTGGAATTGATCCTCAAATCAGTCTTCAATCTGCAATGATTCAGGTGAAACGTGTCGCTAAAGCAAGACATTTGCAGGAACAGGATGTGATAAGGTTAGTACAAGAAAGTAGCTTACAACCGACATTTGGAATTTTAGGGCAAGCCAGAGTCAATGTACTTGAATTAAATTTGGCTTTGGATCAAATTGTAAAAAAATGAATTGATTAAGAGCATCAAACTGAAATGAACCTAGGATGAGGGCACAGTATTTCCCTAATTTTAAAGAGGGGGTTATTAGGATTCTATTTTTAGTGTGAATTCAAACAGCCTCTCTTTTTGCTTTTGCTCATAGATGGATCAAGTGCAATCCAACGATATTTCCCAATGGGAATTTGTGCTATTGAGTGGCAGTACAGCGACACAACTGGACCTCGATTCATAAATATTAAACAAGCAGACGGTGATGACCGATTATAGAAATAATAAAGCAGATGTTCTGCTGCAACACACTCAGCGATATCAATCTGGGCGCCTCACCATATTTTTAGGTGCTGCACCTGGCGTGGGGAAGACTTTTGCAATGTTAGTGCGTGCACATGAACTTGCCTTGCAAGGTGTCAACATTGTAATTGGCTATGTTGAAACCCATGGTCGCATTGAAACTGAAAACCTCATCTCAGGTTTGGTGATCATTCCAAGAAAGGCGATTGAATATCAAGGGCATTATCTTGAAGAAATGGATCTTGATGCTGTACTTGCAAGCAAACCCAGTATTGTTTTAGTGGATGAATTTGCGCATAGCAATATGCCAAATAGTCGTCATGAAAAACGTTGGCAAGATATCAATGAGCTATTGGATTCGGGTATTGATGTATTTACCACCATGAATATTCAGCACCTAGAAAGTTTAAATGACGTGGTCTATCAAATTACGGGTATTCGGGTGACTGAAACCGTACCTGATCGAGTGTTTGAGCGGATTCGTGATATTCGATTAATTGATTTACCTGTCAATGAATTACTTGAGCGTTTAAATCAGGGTAAAGTTTATGTCCCTGAGCAAGCTGAACAGGCATTGCAACGCTTTTTCAACAGTTCAAATCTTACAGCATTACGTGAATTGGCAATGCAAACCGTTGCTAGTCATGTCGATACCGATGTTCGAGAAAATTTTGCCATACAAGGGCTTGTTCCCATTCCTCTGAAAAATCATATTTTAATTATGCTTGAAGGCAATGGACAGGCGGAGGCTTTGGTTCGTGCTGGTTGTCGAATTGCAGAAAATCGTCAGGCAAATTGGACTGTGGTAATTTTTTCTAAAGATTCAAAAATAACGGAAAAACAAGATAATTTATCGAGTCGAGAAATTGAACGAGCTCTAAACTTAACCCGTCAATTGGGTGGAATGACTGAAATACTCTATGGTCAGCAACATGCAAAAACGCTTTTTGACTATGTGATTGATCGAGGCATTTCAACTTTGGTATTGGCGCAATCTCATCGGCAATTCTTTCCTTTGGGTTTAAATTTTGTTGATCAATTACTTAAATACCAGCCAAATTTTGAATTAAGTATTGTCCCGATTCTCGCTGAACAAAGTCGGCAGCCCTTTTTCCACGATACGCATTCGTTTCTAAACCTTAGAGAAATACTTTTTGTTTTAGCCACCACTGTTATCAGTATTGTGATTGCAAGTCTAGGCGAAAAGTATTTAGGGATTGAAGAGCTTTCCGTAATTTTTATCACTGCCGTGGTATTTGTTGCATCTAGGACACGAATGCTGGCTGCGGTATTTTCAGCGCTGTTGTTCTTTTTGGCTTATAACTTTTTCTTTATTTCACCTAAATTTACCTTACAGATTTCGGCACATCAGGGCGTGATTACCGTGGTTGCATTTTTAGGAGCAGCATTGATTTCCAGTCGTTTAGCTTCACGACTTAAAGAGCAAGTCATGGCTTTAAAAGCTGCCAATAGCTATAACAGTATTATGCAAGATTTAGGTCAAAAGTTGTCCACAGCGATTGATTTAGAGCAAGTCCAGAAAATAGCAGAAAGTAGTTTAAGTAAAAATTTATCGGCCGAGGTCTGGTTTTATTTCCCAGAATCATCAACGTCTTCGCTTGAAGTTATCAACAGTAAAGAAAAAATTTCAGCAGATTGGACGTTCAAAAACCATCAACCTTCAGGACGATTTACCCAAACATTGACTGAAAATGATTGGTGGTTTTTACCCTTATTGGCCTCAAAGCAATGTTTCGGGGTGGTGGGCGTAAAGTTTCTCAAAAACGCATCTGTATTAAATACTGAACAGAAGCAACTGACTGAAACCATGGTTGAATATATTGCTCAAGCGATTTCTCGAACCCAACTCACCAAAGCATTGGAAATTGCTAATGTGAGTTCAGAAACCGAGAGATTACGTTCGGCACTGTTATCATCCGTTTCTCATGATTTACGCTCACCTTTAGCCTCTATGATTGGTGCGGCTGATACTTTGAGCAATTATCGTCACTCGATGGATCAACAAGATCAAGATAGTTTGTTAGAAGCCATCCATTTAGAAGGTGAGCGACTCGATCGCTATATTCAAAATTTGTTAGATATGACACGCTTAGGGCATGAAGGTTTAACGCTTAAACGAGACTGGATTGGTGTCGATGAATTGATTGGTTCAGCGGTGCGCCGTTTAAAACGTTATATGCCAAATAGTCTTGTTGACGTTGATTTACCTGACCAAACACTCAGCCTATTTGTTCATGCTGCTTTAATTGAACAAGCGATTTTTAATGTATTGGAAAATGCAGCCAAGTTTTCACCAGAACATAAAGCGGTCAGTATTAAAGTTCTACAACTGAATGAAAATGAACTTGAAATTTCGATTAGTGATCAAGGCTTAGGAATTCCAGAAGATGAACGTGAGCGTATTTTTGATATGTTCTATACTATGGAACGAGGGGACCGTGGGCAGTATGGCACAGGATTAGGTTTAACGATCGTCAAAGCAATTATTGGTGCGCATATGGGTAAAATTAGCGCATCCTCAGCCAAAAATAATCAAGGGACTTGCATCCGTATGCAATTGCCTATCCAGCAGATTGGATAAGTGCATTTAGTGATTTTAGGAAAAAGCATGCCAGAACAAAATGTATCGACAAGCTCCATGACCAATGTGTTGATTATTGATGATGAAACTCAAATTCGTAAGTTTCTTGATATTGCACTTAGAGCGCAGGGTTATAAGACACTATTGGCTGAAAATGGACAAAAGGGTTTAGAGCTTTTGGCTTTACAGGGAGCTGATTTAATTATTCTAGATTTAGGACTGCCGGATTTAGATGGTTTAGAGGTCTTATCTGAGTTAAGGGCTTGGTCGCATGTCCCTGTGATTGTTTTGTCAGTACGTTCCAATGAAGAGGAAAAAGTCAAATTGCTAGATGCTGGAGCCAATGATTATGTGACCAAGCCTTTTAGTGTTCAGGAGCTTATGGCTCGGATTCGGGTGTTGCTCAGACAATTTCAAAACGTTGCTGTGGAGTCAGCATTTTTTGATGATGGGTTTTTAAAGATTGATTTTGCCCAAAGACAAGTGTTTTTAAACCAGCAACTTATTTCTCTAACCCGAAAAGAATATCAACTTCTCACTTTATTGGCTCAGCACAAAGGTCAGTTGATTACTCAACCTCAGATTTTGAGTGATTTATGGGGTCCAACCCATCAGGAAGATACCCACTATCTACGAATTTTGGTGGCCAAATTACGTGGAAAACTGAATGATAATGCTGTACAACCCAAATATATTGTAACTGAACCAGGCGTAGGGCTACGCTTTGTGGGATAAATTTTACGTCTAACTGTATCTTTATAGTTGTGAAACACACAGTCTAAATTTGGTGCAATTATAGTTTAATAAATAAAGCGTAATGAAATATATTTTATCCAGTTTAAGCTACTGATTTGTGTTACCTTAGCTTTGATCGAATCCGTAAGCGAAACGGAAGTGTTTAGGTTGTTACAGGAATTGCGTATTCCCTCTAAATAGATTTAAAACCTAAGCAGTTAACGCTGAGCATGAGTTCGCAGCATGCCGATCTAAAAGCCCGCATTTTTGTGGGCTTTTTTACATCTTGTGATAATCTTGATTTTTTATATGAATTATAGTTTTATAAAAAACACAAAAAAACTTACCGAACATCGGTAAGTTTTTTAGATTAAGCTTTAGATATTATTTAGGTTGAGTTGTATCAGGTTTTTTCACTTCTTTATTGTCCTGATTTGGATTAGGAGGTGTCGCCCCTGGTGTTGCTTGAGGTGCATCTTTAGGTGGAGTTTGCTCAACGTTTTTAGTATCTGAATTTGCTTGAGTTGAATTTTGTGAAAAACTTTTAAATGACATTCTAGTCTTCTTAAATTGTGAAGTGAGTCTGTATAGTAGTCTTTAAATTTACTTACACTAAGGTAGTTGTGAGAGCCATATGTGGAGATATGTTCGGTAGACTGAGTTTATATCGACAAAATATATTTATAAAAATATCAAATGTTTGTAGTGTATTGTTTTAAATGGCGATATAAATAATTTGTAAATACAGCCACGTACATAAACATCACAAAGCCATTATATAAAAGGCTATTTTTAATTTAAAATAATTAAATGTTATTTAAGTTGCATATTATATTGCTTTAGCGTAGTATGGAAAATACTAAAGTAGATGTGCTTAATATATAAGCAAGACTTGAAGGTTGGCTTCAACTCTGACTTCTGCAATATCAAGCTGATGTAAATATCAAAAGTTTAAATTAAGGTTAGATGCCTTCTTATCGTTAGTTCCAAAAATATATCTGTTGGTCTTAATAGTTAAATACTTCTCTGTTTGCAAAAGCTCAAAACAATTGAGTGAAAAATGAATATTTTAAATGGCTGGACAATAGCCTCTGCAGTAAATGGCGATGAAATTCGCGTAAAGATCGTTCCTTTAAAAAGACAACAAAGCAACCGCACTGGTATGAGTTGGGTCGAAGTAGGGAAAAAGATTGAGTTAGAATCTGGTGACGATCGTCAATTTAATATTGATGGTTCATCTTTCTATCTTAACCAAAATCAACTCTATCGAATTGCGATATAACTCGTAATAGATATTTTAAAAAAGCTCATCGCTAGATGGGCTTTTTTTATGGGCGAAAAGCATATCCTGGATGCTTGAACACTAAAAATTAAGCCATCGTTTTTAATCTGTTTTTATTGATGAATATTGTACATTTTTAAAATAATTGAACTGAAAAGGAATGTCTAAATGATAAAAACTTATCATGTGACTGTTTGGTTACATGGGGGATTTTTTTCAATCACGCATGATACTGAAAATTCTATGAATTACTTATATTTCTGAAATTAAATGTAATAAAGTTTCACACAAACTTGCATAACTCACATATCGAAATACTTTATGTAGAATTTGATGGTATCACTAATACACGTTATTCAATTCAGTATGAGGTATGTCATGTTTAAGACAGTAGCATTATTAGGGACAGGCGTTGCAATTGCTTATTACTATCGGTCTCATAAAAATAATGCTGAAAAAACCAAGGGCAAAAATTTAGCGAAAACCAAAGAGGATGCTCACAAAGAGTCCTTAGCATAAGTATTAAACTAACTTTTTAATGAAAAAACCACCAAGTAGGTGGTTTTTTCATTTGTTTAACGCAATGGAAAACATAATCTAGAAAAGTGTACTGTAAAGTAACAACAAGCTTCGGAAATAAAAGCCCTTTAAACGGCTTTGTTTTGATAGCTCAGAGCTAAAGCGATTCGGACTTAATTTTGATGTTGATTAAACCAATCCGGCATGTGCAACTGTTCTGTCAACAATGTCAGGTTGTTCGTAATACTGGAAATGATTGGTTCCATTTTCCCAGATAAGCTTTTTATCTGATGTTGGAATTGACTCGAAATGACGACGGGCCGCTGCTGGATTCATACAGGTATCTGAATGAATGATAAGCGCAGGTTTCTTTAATTTTGCAACACCTGCTACAGTTGAATAAGAAAAATGATCAAGATCACTCATAATCGCGTAGCGATTCTCCCAGTTTTTTAGCGTCCATGCTCCATACCAACTCCATATAATTGGACCAGGTAAACCTGCATTCGAGCCTTTGACGCGATCACCAAGGTCTGGCGATACTAAGGGTTGGTAGATCACCTCACCTGTTGTTTCATAAAGTATTTTGGCATTATGTGCTTTCTCTAAACGGATCGCTAATAGTGCTTCTAACTCTTCGATCGTAGGTGCAGATTCAACATCAAATGGATTTGCTGTAACACCTGCCGCAAGCATAAATAAATCAGTTTCTTTATCTCGATAGTATCCAGTAACAGAAACAACGGCTTTGACACGATCTTCATAAGAAGCGATATCTAGCATTTCAGGTCCACCTTGGCAAACTCCTAATAGAAATATTTTATCGGTATCGATATCGTTACGGGTACAGATGTAATCAATTGCAGCAATGACATCTTCATTTTTCATTTTTGGATTTTCAAGACGTCGTGGCATGCCTTGACTCTCGCCAACAGTTCTTGGATCAAATGCGAGGGTGATAAAACCTTCATCTGCTAAACGCGTCGCATACTGAGTGGGTGCCTGTTCTTTTTGAAAAGAATATGGCCCAAGAATGATAATAACAGGGAGTTTCCCATCAGTATTTGGTTTATATAAATCGCCAACTACGGCATCGCCATGTGAATCAAATGTTATTTTTTCTACAGCATAGTTACCATGTTTGGGCATTGTAATTTTCCTTATCATCAATTTTGAGTACTCATTCAGCCTATATAAATATATTATTGAGAACAATCTCATAAAACTTTATAGAATAGTGAAAATGGCTCATCAATTGAAAAGCGGTGAACTCTTTGCTTTAACCATTTTTTTATCTGTGGCCTCTCATCGAAACTTTCGTGCAGCTTCGGTTGAGTTAAACGTCACACCTTCAGCAATTAGTCATGCCATAAAAGGTTTGGAAAGCCGTTTAAATGTTCGGCTTTTTAATCGAACCACACGTAGCGTTTCTTTGACTGATGCTGGAATCAAATTGGTTGATTCACTTCGACCATCCATGGAAAATATTTCAAATGCGCTGAATCATTTAGATGATTTTAGAGATCAGCCGAGTGGTGTACTTAGAATTAATGCCAGTGAAGGGGCAGTTAGGTTGGTTTTAAAGCCCGTTCTTAAAAAGTTCTTACAACATTATCCATTGGTTCATTTAGATATTGTGTGTGATGGTAAATTAACCAATATCGTTGGAGAAAATTTTGATGCAGGCATACGGCTTGCAGATGATATTCCTAAAGAGATGGTTGCAATCCGTTTGACTGAAACCGCACGCTTTGTTGCTGTCGCATCACCTGACTATTTATTAAAAAATTCCACGCCACTTGTTCCGCATGATCTTTATGAACATGATTGTATTCGTTTCCGTTTTGATAGTGGCTTAATCTTTCGATGGGAATTTGATATGAATGGCATTATTGAAAAGATAGACGTCAAAGGCCCACTGACACTTACAGATCAAACATTAATGGTTGACGCTGCAATAGATGGTATTGGTATCGCATTTGTGCCTGATCATTTGGTGAAAAATGCTGTGGAAATGCAACAATTAAGTATTGTTTTGGAAAAGTTTAGCCCAATTTATCGTGGTCTTAGCCTTTACTATCCAGGTTATCGTCATGTATCCACTACACTTAAGGCGCTTATCAATATGCTTCGTGATTCATTGGGTTATTGATATTTATTATGCATTTTCCCAATTGTTGAAGAAAGCTTGACAAAAAAGATGTGATTGTAGAACCGAAGTTATTCACCTCTAAGGAAAAAATAAAAAGTATTTTATAGAAATCCATATTTTTTTTAGGGTTTTTGTCAAAGTACTTTGCTTAATTTCGAAAAATAGGACATAACTATTAGAGTGAAAATTTTTAATTACTAGGGGAATAAATAATGCTTTCAAAATTTGCCACTCGATTCGCAAGTATTTTGTTTGGAATATTGGCTTTAATCGCGATCGTGATTCATTTTGTTTTTTCGAATCAGCTATCCATTGATCTATGGATTGTTCTCTTCCCTGTTATTTTAGCAGTTCCAATTTTAACAGCAGTTCTGATGACAGGTGATGATGAGTTGGGTGTTCACTCTAATGAGTGGAATAACTCATAATTTTTAGACTTAAGCTCATCGAAAGGTGGGCTTTTTAGTGTATGAAAGAATAGATTTTTGAATCTATTCAGCATCTAACTTTTTCTTTCAATGAACAAAGGATGAATATACACGTTAGCAGCAACAATTTTTGGTCGTATACATAACAAATTGAGTATTTCTGCTATCGTGAATTTAGTAATACAGCAGTTTAAACTTGTATTTGCAGTGTTTTACTTCAATGGATGGATTGTTGATGAGGAGAAACAAGTTGCGAAATTTATTATTTATACTCAGTTTTTTACTATGTGCTGAATTGAAAGCTCAGAGCTCATTAGACCAACCTTTTTTGCAAATTGGAGCAGTTGATGATCAATTCAATATCATTAATCTCGAACTGTATAATGATTTAGTCAAAGTGATTAATTATAATTTTTCGCAAATTAAGCCTGATCGAACAGATGACTTAGCCAGCATTTCTAGAATTAGATTAACCAGCAATGGATTGTTGCTGATATCGGATTTAAAGGGGATTGAGTCTACAGAAGATTTAACAGAGAAATTTGATGAAAACAAGTATAAAAATCTGACCAAAAATAACATCTGTAGTAAAAGTGATTTATTTGAGTCTGATGTCTTTAAAAAAACCACACAAGGCAATATTGTTTATCAATTAAATAATGCTAAAGGTGAGTTTTTGAAAAGCTTTACAATGAACTATAAAGAATGTCTATAGATATTCGGTGTTTAAATGAATATATTAGGATAATTGCCATATATTTAAATACTTATTTTACAGTCGAATTTTTTTGTAGCTCAGACTAATTTATAATTTTTAAATTAAATTCCAAAAAGTAGAATTCCTTAGCCATTTCTAAGGGATAGCAAAATGTGGAATTTCATTAAAAGTTTTAATTGTATAAATGTATGGCTAATCATATCTTTGATCATTTTAGGATTGGTGTTGTTCCTATATTTCTCTTAAGCTTAGAAATCATAAGAATTCAGAGATAGTAACATAAGTTTAAGTACCAAGCTCATGTAGGGTATAGCTATATTTCAGCTCTAGTGGACGTAGTGATGGTAATCCACTTTTGATTTTTTCATAAACGCAGTGAATATTTAATTGGGTTTTTTTGGTGAATTAAATGAAATCATTTTTTGTTATACAGAAAATGAATATTCTCAATGCTGTAATGAGTTTAGGAATTGACCTAGCTTTGAGTCTAGATCATCCAAATCATTTCATTATTAACTTAACTAATAATAAAATGCTTTTAGTGCCAGTAAAGTGATGAATTCTAATCAAAGATGATTTTGTTTCAATTCTTAAGGATGAAGAATACAAAGCATTAAATGGGATAAGTTGAAACGATTTATTAAAACAAATTAAAACCACATAAATTATTGTTATTATTTAAAATAAAACACTCCAGAGATGCCGCTGCATGGTCGTTACCCTGAACCCGATGAGTTCAAGGTGGACGCGACGTACACTTAATGGGTTTCCCACTCAAGGTGGGCATACACTCAAAATATACAGAACACATCCATAAGTTTAAGTATCGGCAGGGGAATAGACGTACTGGCGAACACCCTAGAGTTATATTAAGTATACATAATTTGGGGATTGTGGCAAATCACCAACGCTCAAAATTTATAAATACAATGCAAAAAAGCCACTTGATTGCACGAAAAAAAAGCGGTTTATCCCGCTTTTTCAACATCTTCTAGCATTGTTTCTAATAAACGTTCGCATTGTGCATATTCTTGTAACGATTTATTCATGCCTAAAACTTCTTGCATCAGTTCTAAAGCCACCATGATTACCAATTTATTATGTTCAACATTGGGTGCTTTACGGCGAAACTCTTGAAACTTTTCGTTTAAAAGTCGACCCGCACGTTCTAGTTCTGGTTGCTTATCTGTTGTGGTGCCTAAACGAAAACTTTGTTCGATTAAGCGTAATTCTACAGTCACATGTTCAGACATACTCATACTTCCTCATTAGACTCTGATGGATGAGCAAGCTGTTGGATTTCTTGCGCATGATGATCTTGTTCAGTCCCTAAAATCGAAAGACGTTGAATAATGGCCTCTACTTTTGTTTTGGCATGTTCATTTTTTTGAATTAAACGTTCACGCTCATCTTGAAGATTTTTGATATCTTGTAAGTGATGGCGCTGTTCA
Organism: Acinetobacter legionensis; assembly: GCF_048551735.1. NCBI lineage: Bacteria > Pseudomonadati > Pseudomonadota > Gammaproteobacteria > Moraxellales > Moraxellaceae > Acinetobacter > Acinetobacter legionensis. Next base: position 43,958 of record NZ_JBIMBV010000023.1, on the reverse strand, counting down.
TTTGCCATCTTTTCTTTGACTACGCGTAATTCATTACGTTCAGCTAAAATTTCCTGAAAACGATTTTTTAAATCGGTACAGCTTTTTTCCAAACGCCCATAACGCTCCGCCAAAGATGTGGCATCTGTATTGAGCTGTTGAAACTGATTTTGTAACTGAGAGAGTTGCTCAGTGAGCGTATCAATTTCATCTTGTTTTTGGGTGATAATGCTATTTTTATGACTAATTTGAGCATGAGCTTGCTCTTCGCTGTTATCCTTTTCTTTTAACAGCGATGCATTTTCTTTCTCAACAGTTTCAATTCGTGTTTTTAAAACACCAATATGCGTCTGTAGACGCTGTAATTGTTCTAACATAACGGGTCGCACAGATTTGCAATCAAAGGTAATATATACAGAAGTATAGAGATTGGATAAACGAATGCAAGACGATATTTCAGGTTGGTCAGATTGGAATCAAAATTTTGAGGGGATTGAGGAAATTTCAAGCCCGAGTGAGTTACATGGCATACTGACAGGTATAGTTTGTGTTACTGAAGTTCCAACTCGAGATGAATGGTTACAAATTTTATCTACGCTTGATGTTCCAAAATTAGACGATGAAGTGCTTGCGCTATTGTCAGAAGAAGCTGAGGATGTGTCACATGCACTTTCGGATGATGATTTAGACTATCTTCCGATGCTCCCAGATGATGAGCATACTTTGGCAGAGCGTGTGCAATCATTGGCAGATTGGTGTGCTGGGGTTGTACTTGGCTTTGGATTGGCTTCTGGTCATATTCGTGCAGATGAACAAGAGCTCATTGAAAGTTTACAAGATGTAGCGTCTGTTGAGTTTGATGAATCAGATGACGATGACGAGGGGGAAGCAAGCTATCTTGAATTGTATGAATTTGTACGCTTGATCCCTGTGTCATTATCAATGGGACGAAAAAAAGTTCCAGTATCTGAAAGCCCTCTATTACAAAATTTTCATAGCAAAATGAAACAAGCGATTGATGCTTCTGAAAGCAACAATGTTGTAGAGATGTTTACTCCACATCGTCCAAGCTAAAACTAAGATAAAGCAAGCTAAGAAACTTAAACTTTAAGAACATCATCTGTTTGATGAGTACTTGGTTTTACAGCTCCCTTTGCGGCGTCAGGTTATTAACTTTGAAAATATAGAAGTTGAATCAAGTCGTGCAGCAAAGGGTTAATTTTTTTAGCCTGGAATGTTTCCCTTGTTCTGTTGTCGAGGTTTAGCGCAGAACGAGAGTAATAATACAATTACTTTAAAAAATGCAGATATTGAATCATCAGTATTTGCATTCATCTAAGCGTAATTGTAAGTTAAAGCTTCTTCCAAATTAATCATCTGAAATACAAGCTGAATAGAGAATGAAATTAACTCAAGCAGATTTTCAGGAACGTCGTGACCGCCTCGCTGAACAAATGGGTCCCAATAGCATTGCAATTATCTCAACCAGTCCAGAAGTCATGCGTAACCGAGATGCAGATTATAAGTTTCGTGCTGACAGTAGCTTTTTCTATTTAACTGGTTTCGCGGAACAACAAGCAGTCGCAGTGATAGAAACAGACGAAGCAGGTGAGGAATATATCTATAGCTTGTTCTGTCGTGAACGTAATCGTGAAATGGAAATCTGGAATGGTTACCGCGCTGGAATCGATGGTGCGGTTGATGATTATGAAGCGGATGAAGCTTATGCGATTGATTTGCTTGATGAAGAAATTATTGCCAAAATTTTAAATAAAGAAAAATTATTCTATCGTATTGGTCAACGTGCAGATTTTGATGCCAAGGTCAGTACTTGGATCACCAAAGCCAATGAATCTGGACGTGGTTTTGGCGTTCCAGCGCAGTTGATTCAACTTGATCAAATCTTAGATGAAATGCGTTTGCATAAGTCGGTTCAAGAAATTGAATTGATGCAAATCGCCTCAAATATCAGTGCAGATGCACATATGCGTGCCATGCAAAAAGTTCATCCTGAGATGATGGAATATGCTTTAGAAGCTGAGTTGAATTATATCTTTGGTCAGAAGGGTTGTGTACCTGCCTATAACAGTATTGTGGGTGGTGGGAAAAATGGCTGTATTTTACATTATGTTGAGAACAATCAACCCTTAAAAGATGGTGATTTGGTGTTGATTGATGCGGCTGCTGAGTATGAATGCTATGCCTCAGACATCACCCGTACTTTTCCTGTAAATGGTAAGTTTAGTCCTGAACAAAAAGTGCTATATCAAATTATTTTAGATGCACAAATTGCTGCGATTGATGCAATTCAAATCGGTCATTCTTATAAAGAACCGCATAATGTTGCAGTACGGATCATGGTGGAAGGTTTGGTCAACCTTGGTATTATGCAAGGTGATGTCGATCAAATTATTGAATCTGAACGCTATCGTCAGTTTTATATGCATGGTACAGGGCATTGGCTCGGTATGGATGTGCATGATGTTGGCGCATATAAAGATGAAAATGGTCAATGGCGTAGCTATGAGCAGGGTATGGTTGTTACTGTAGAACCCGGTTTATATATTGCACCTGATGATGAAACAGTGGATGCAAAATGGCGTGGTATTGGTATCCGAATTGAAGATGATGTGGTTGCAACTGAACAGGGTCCTTTGGTCTTGACTAAAAATGTGGTGAAATCGATTGAAGAGATTGAAGCATTGATGGCAAAGTCAGAATAAGTTTTTCAATTTAAAAGGTGAGTATGTATGGATACTTACACCGTTTTAGTTAAGCCAGTAGAAACAAATCGTTTGATTCTACGAAAGTTTGTTGAAGGTGATGAAATCTCAATTTTTAATGAGTATTGCGGAGACAGGGAGTCTTCGAAATACTTACAAAGGTTACCCCATGCCAATATTGAGCAAACGAAGTGTATGTTCGAAAATTGGAGTGGTCAAAATGGGAGAATAATGATAAAGATTTTGCTTGGATTATTGGCGAGCGCAAAACCAATTTAGCCATAGGGCTCGTGATGTTTATTCACAAAGGAGATTATGGCGAAATTCATTTTGGGCTTGGAAGTGAGTTTCAAGGGCAGGGCTTTATGAGAGAGGCGATCACTGCTGTCATTGTCTATTTAAAAAATAACAGTAGGCTTAAAAGAATTGAGACTTTTTATGATGCAGAAAATGTGAAATCACGAAAGGTTCTGATTGAAACAGGATTTACTGAAATAACCTTGTTAAAGCATTGGGCTATATTTCCAGCTTTGGGAGATAATAAGAGAGATTGTCTAGGTTTTATGATTGAAATAAATAAAAATATTTAAATAGAAATAAGGGTAAATCATAGTGATACATATGAGATTCAGTTTTATTGCAACTTTTTTGACAGTAATGTCCTGTTCTTTGTTGGCATTTCAGCCAAGTAACATCACAAATAAGAATATTCAATTAACAAGCCAGCAATTAGACGTTATCCACCTACATTTTGGTGAGCAAGGCCTAAAAGATTTTATTCAATATAGCCATACTCCTATAGATCGCCAACCTGCTGGAATGAATTTTTTATCACTTGATTGGACAATCGTTTTTTATTGACTCAAACTATAGAATCTAAGTTCAGGCATAAAAATTCCTACAAGGAACCAAATTCCTGAAACTATCCAAACCAATAAAGCATAGGCTCTAATTTGTTCAGTATTTAAATCTGCAACAAGCCAATCAAAAAATAGACCAGCTTTCCAGCCTTTAATCAATTCTGCACCACCCCAAGAGATAACCCATTTCCAAAATAATGAATTAATAAAGAATAGTATAATCCAAATTGATAAGCTCAATTTAGCTATATTCCTAATGAGGCAAGTTGCATAGCTGTTCTATAGCTCGCTGCTACTGTGACAATACAAGTTCTATATATTGGTTGTGTTTTAACACCAGTAATATAAGCTAAGATGTTAGTGAAATATTTTCCGATATATTTAAGTCCAGGAGCTGATCCATATCCAGGTGGCTTTGGTACTAAATTAAAATTAGCAGAACAAGTTTTAATAGCGTTGATTGCTTGTGATAAAACTACTCCAATTTCTTCATTATAATCCCAAGAATTTGCAATAGATGCATTCCATATATCTGTTGCAACATTTCTTGCAGCTTCTTGATTACCGAAGGCTCTTGATTTAATTTTACTTTGTAGTTGAGTTGATGGCGTAATATAGGAGCTACAGTTGGATTTTTGATTAATATTAAATCTAAGAATTGAATTGTTATTTGAATTAGCGTAAACAATTTTAGGAGTGATAAATTGTTTTGAAAAGGCTTTGATTGTTGGGTGTAAATCTGTTGTACAGCTAGCATCATTTGTAAAATATTTTAGAATATTATTTTCCTGATCAAATGTCGCAGCAAATATTCTTCCATCCTCATAAATAGTCGCTGCTGAATAGGCTGTAGCCTCTTTATTTCTTCCTTCATAATAAAGTGCATTAGCAGTTTTTAGTTTGTATGGAGAAGCATAAGTTTCTATATTTTGATAAAACTTTGAATAATCTTGACCCAGTACTATTCGTAATTGAGACTGTATTGTTGTGTCTGATGATATATGCTCAACTGTTTTAAAGGTGTCATATGATTTAATATTTAGATTATCTGTATATGCTGTTGAACTTAATAAAAATAAAACAACACCTAATATTTTAATTTTTTTCATGAATGCATGCTCAAGTTTTTTGTATTTAAGTTTTTATCAAAATTAGATTTATGATGCAATTCTCAGGGGAGTTTAATTGATACAAAATATTAATAATTACATTTTTTATTTTATATTTAATGGATATTTTATGTTAATTGTATTTAAGTGGAATTGAAGTTTTTAAATTTTTATATAGATTTATTATGTTTTGTTTTTAATTAAACATTTTTAATTGTTAATTAAATTTATTATTAAATTAAATTATATGATTATTATCGCATGGTGAATTGCTTAGTCTATAGCGGGTTTTTATTTGGGGTCTTTATTGGATGTAATTTATTCTTTATTTTTGTAGTTAAAACCTTATTTTAGTAAGTCGATTGAGTGATCGAGTTTTTAAGCATTTAAAATATAATTAAGTGATAAATAAAACCAATAAAAACAACAGCGCTGGCAAGCTTGGGCAGTAAAAATAATGGAACTTGGAAATAAAAGAATATTCTACCAATACCGGCACCTAAGGCACCTCCTACATATAAGGCTGACTCATTAAGTGTAAAAGCTAAATTTCAACCACCTGTTTTTTCTGACTAAAATTTGTTGTTCATTTTGTTGAATTTTTAATGCCCAACCGTGAGTTTCTCATATTGCAATGGGTATAAGGGTAAGCCATGGCGTGATGGTTGCAAAAAATGGGATAAGTAGGAGTGCGATACTAAGAATAAACATGATGATGGCTGTTAGGTTTTATTGCTTAATCCTTTGGCTGAAATTTTCACTTTTCATACTTTTATTAAAAATAGCGTATTGATTCAGTACAAATACAGCCAACAATTTCCTATTTCAATATAAAAATAACTTTCCATGATGTAATATGAAATCAATCAAGATTATAAGTATTCAGTACGCTGAATCACATATAGAAAGGATAAAAGCATGCAACAAGAAGTCATCATCGTCGGCGGTGGAATGGTAGGGCTGAGCTTAGCTCTGATGTTGGCTAAAGCCAATATTGCGGTAAAGCTTTTAGAGGCTGTGAAATATCCAAATTATGATGATGCCAATCTTGCACCCTATCATTCCAGTTTTGATGCACGAAATACCGCGCTATCACGTCGTACCGTCCAAATTTATCAAAAACTCGGTCTTTGGGATGCTTTGCAAGAACATGCGACTCCTATTCTCGAAGTACATATCACTGAACAAGGCAGTTTTGGTAAAGCTCGCTTAGTCGCAGATCAAGAAAAAGTCGAAAGTTTTGGACAAGTGATTGAAAATGCATGGCTAGGCCGTGTACTACTGACTCAAGTTCGCCAGCAAGCTTTAATTGAATTGATTGACGGTGTACAAGTCACTTCACTAAAACAAGAGGGTGACTATGTATATGTTGAAGCCAATCGTGGTGAAGAATATACCCATTCACTTAAAGCCAAATTGTTGATTGCTGCAGATGGTCGTGATTCTTTCTGCCGCCAAGCTTTAGGTGTTGGTGTGGATGTACATGATTATGATCAGGTGGCAATTGTCACAACAGTACAAACCTCGAAACCACATCATCAAGTGGGCTTTGAACGCTTTAGCCATTTAGGTCCATTGGCATTGCTTCCATTGCCGGGGGAATGTCGTCGTTCAGTGGTTTGGCCAGTGAAAAAAGGCACTGAAGATGAATGGTTAGGGGATGAAAATGACCAACATTTCCTTGATGCTTTACAGCAAACCTATGGTGATCGCGCAGGAAAATTCCAAAAAACAGGCAAACGTTTTAGCTTCCCATTGGCACAAGTACTTGCTGAAAAACAAGCGGTGGGTCGGGTAATTTTGATGGGCAATGCTGCACATACCATTCATCCTGTTGCTGGGCAAGGTTTTAACTTGTGTATGCGTGATGCAGATGTGCTGATGCGTTATATCACAACGCAAATTGCGCAATCTGATGATATTGGTCAACCTGAGATGTTAAAGGCCTATGAACAATCTCGCTTAACTGATCAGCAGCGCGTGATTAAATTTTGTGATTCTGTAGTGCGTGGATTTAGTAATCAAAATCCGGTCTTAAAATTATTGCGTAATACCGGCTTGGTAGCTTTCGATGTGATTCCGGGGATTAAACCTTTGGTTGCCAATTATGCGATGGGATTAAAAGCATGACACAGCAAGATATATTAGATGTGGTGATTGTTGGTGGTGGTCTGGTGGGTGGCTTAACCGCATTACTTTTAGCAAAAGGTGGTATGCAAGCCACTGTTTTAGATGCAGCCCCTATTTTAGATGCAGAAAAGACTTTAGCTGTTGCTAATCCACGGGTTTTAGCCTTGAGCCAAGCCACGATTCACTTGTTAAAAACGGTGAATGTATGGGAAAAAATCGCTCGCCAAATGCCTTATACAGGCATGCAAGTCTGGAATAAAAATGGCTATGGCGAAATTAACTTTGGGCAAGCCTCAGAAAACTTTCCCACAGCTGAGCAAAGCTTAGGTTCAATGGTTGAACCAAGTTTATTAAACCTTGCCATCCAACAGGAAATGTTGGAGCAACTGCAAGATTATCGTACTCAAGTTAAAGTTGTGCGAGTAGAGCAGGGTGTAGGCTGCTGGATCATTAAACTTGCAGATGGGGCTGAGCTAAAGACCAAGTTAGTGATTGGTGCAGATGGTGCAAATTCATTTGTTCGTGATCAAGCATTTATCGATCTTGATGTTTTAGATTATCAACAGGCAGGTTTGACCTGTGCGATTCGTACCACACAACCACACCAATATGTGGCTCGTCAGATTTTCCATCCGACAGGCCCATTGGCATTTTTACCGATGGCGAGTTTAAAGCCAGAACAAGCTGAACACTGGATTTCAATCGTTTGGACCTTACCAGATGATTATGCAGAGGAATATGCGCGCTTAAATGATGCTGATTTTTGTGAGTTATTGACACGTGAAAGTCATCATATGTTGGGCAAGATCGTTGAAGCAACCCCACGGGCTCAATTTCCACTCAAGGCACGCGCAGCACAACGTTATGTAAAAGATGGGTTGGCCTTGATTGGTGATGCAGCGCATGTGATTCATCCTTTAGCAGGACAAGGTGTAAATATTGGGTGTTTAGATGCTGCTATTCTGTGTGATGTATTACTTAAAGATAAACAGCGTGGCGTCTGGGCACATGAACAAACCTTAAAGCGTTACGAACACCAACGCAAAGGGCAAAATGATGCCATGATGCATAGTATGTCGATGATTGGTTTTTTAGAAACTGCGGAAATATTTCCATTGGTTTGGGCGCGTAATTTTGGCTTAAAACAAGTTGAAAGTATGCCATTTTTAAAAGATCAATTTATGGCCCAAGCCAATGGGCTAGCAACTTTAAAAAGCACGCAATATGCCATTTAATTGGATTTCTGATATTTTTTAACCAATCATTTAAACAACATTACGAATTTGATGAAAAAAAACACGATTTTGTGTATCTAGATACTAGTCGAATGGCGAAGAGCTTGATACATTTCTCTGTAAAACATCACCATTTTTCGGATGGTACATTGACGTCATTGATGGGGAGTTAAAGATGACAGATACAAATGATTATGATGATAATTCAGAAGATCATGCAGTAGACGATGATGAAGCTAAAGCGGCTGAAAAAGGTGCTGCGGCAAGTGATTCTATAGTTTCAGATACAGATTTAGCTGAAGCTGAAACACTCACTGTGACAGCGAAAAAAAGACAGCGTGAAGCGTTGGAAGATGAGGTCGCTGCATTTTTAGCGCGTGGTGGGAGAATTACCGAAGTTCCACCTGATGAATCTGCTAAAGATTGATTTTAAAAGCACCGAAAGGTGCTTTTTTAAATTTGGTTGAAATGCTGTCTATTTTTTCGATGTTTAAATCCCAATCTTAAAAAATTTTAGTGTTTGTGGCTTTTTACTTGAAATTTTAATGAACTATTTTATTTTTATGGATCCTTGCTGCTTGCTTTAAGTATATGAGTGATTAAATCATCAGGAATGTTGTACTTTTGATTATTTGTTTTCCTATATCTATTTTTATACGTGCCAGATTGATCAGTGTGGGATTAAAATTTATTGTTTTTTAAAAGATTAAGGTAGGTAAAAAAGCAACCAGAACAATCAGTCGCCTGCAGCAATGCAGATTGAGGAATAAAGTGCGTTGAGAGAGCAAGCAAGTAGAAAAACAAACAGAATAGCGAAATAATGTGGGTTAATATATAAAGTAAGTTGAGAAATACCTATACACGCCTTTCTCAACTCAAGAAATAAAATTATTGTTGATTAGTCAGCTCTAAAGCACGTTGATAGGCGATTTTCTTTTTGATGCCGGTTAGATCCGCAGCAAGTTGTGATGCCGCCTTGACAGATAAATCTTGTAATAAGCGATTTAAAAGTTGATCTAACTTCTCTTGTTCAACGTCTTGATCTTTGGCATCTGGTGCACCACCAATGACTAACACAATTTCACCTTTTTGCTGATTACGATCTTTTTCAATAAATGTCACCAACTCGCCCAATGTCATTTTTTTAATTGTTTCAAATGTTTTGGTAATTTCACGTGCAAAACCTACAGGGCGATCTGCGCCAAAAACATCAGCCATATCTTTGACACTATCTAAAATACGATGAGGTGCTTCATATATAATCATGGTTTGTGACTCATGTTTTAATTTTTCTAATTGAATTAATCGTTGCGATTGTTTTGATGATAAAAAGCCTTCAAAGCTAAAACGATCACTTGGTAGACCCACCGCACTTAGCGCAGCAATAGCAGCGCATGCACCCGGCACAGGAATGACGCGAATACCATTCTCCTGAGCAGCGCGTACCAATTTAAAACCCGGGTCACTAATCAATGGTGTACCAGCATCACTGACCAGTGCAATATTCTGACCACTTTTTAATTTTTCGATAAGTATATCAATTTTGTTACTTTCATTATGATCATGACACGCAGTGAGCGGAGTTGAGATATTATAGTGCTTTAATAATTGAGCAGATTGACGTGTATCTTCTGCCGCAATAACAGAAACAGACTTTAAAACTTCAATAGAACGAAAAGTCATATCATCTAAGTGCCCAATTGGGGTCGCTACGACGAATAATTGAGCACTCATAAAGGTCTCCATGAAGAATAAGTTAGTGTTGAACAGTATTAAAAGAGTGATTATGTTGGGAATGGTTGGATTCGCAATCCAAGTTCACGCAGAAATTCTGGTTATATTACCTGAAACAGGCCCTATGTCGCGAGCGGGTTTGAGTATTAAACAAGGAATATTAAGTGCCGCGCAGACATCAAAGAATGAAATACCATTAAAATTTGTCGATTCAGATCAAAAGACCATCAAAGCGCTGTTAAAACAGCATGTCAATAAAAAGACTAAAATGATTATTGGGCCTTTGGCTCGTCCTGATGTTGAGGCTTTAATTAATTTAAAGCCTAAAGTACCTGTATTGGCACTCAATGAAGTTTATCCAAGCTATAAAAGTGTTTGGCAATATAGTCTTTCTAAAAATGACGATGCATTGGCGCTGCTTGATTATATCCAGCATGATAAAGTTAGCAAACTCTATGTGGTGCGTGAAAAAGGCACAGAAGCAGAATCTATTAACTTTTTAAATGCATTATTTGCCAATTATATGGGTGAAGTTGATCCTGTAGAGCATATGCCAAAGTCGATTTCGGAGCGAGAGGGTATTTTACTGTTAGGTTCAAACCAATGGTTGACCAGTTTTCCAAAATTGCAGAAGAAAAAAATTTATACCCAAGCCATTGCCGTCGATGAAAAAAAGGCCTTGCCTAAAGGGATGAAATTCTGTGATGTTCCAGCCTTATACATCGCCGAATGGGATGATGTGGTCAAAGCCTATAAAGATAAACCGACCTCGTTACCGTATCAGCGTTTATATGCCTTTGGTGGAGATGCTTGGCATATTGCTGAACAATTTGTTTTGGACCCGAATGTAAAAAGCTTAACCTTTAATGGGCGCACTGGAAAAATTAAAATTGATGGAAATCGTGTTGAACGTATTCCACAATGTTTTGAACGTTCAAAAAATAATTTAGTACCTTTGTGATGACAGGTTTCTCATGGCAAAAAATAATTTAGGACAATGGGCGGAGCAAGAAGCAGTGAAATTACTGCTTCAACATGGCTACGATATCGTAAAATTGAATTATTTCTCGCGCTTTGGTGAAATAGATATTATTGCCCAATCTAAACAAGAGTTAATTTTTGTTGAGGTGAAAGCAAGAACTCCGACACAGATGGGGCATGCTTTTGAAACGGTAAATCAATCAAAACAACAAAAAATGATTAAAACGGCGTTTAAGTTTTTACAAGAACATCCACAATATGAACAATATTATTGCCGTTTTGATGTGATTGGTTTTGATTTACATCATAAAATTGCAAAAAACGTACAGCAAGATCTCAGTAAAATCTCTTATGATCAATCTTGGATTGAAAATGCATTTACTTTGGATGCAGACTTGATTAATCTGTGACTGAAATTTAGGTACAGTTATTTCAAAAATAAATATATTTTCCAGCATGTTAACAGCGTTTAAAATGGTTGTTTAGCAGGCTGAAATTAATAGGAGTCTTGCTGAGTGTTAAAACGTATTGTCATCACCATGATGTGTGTAGCAAGTTTATCTGGTTGCGCGAGTTTTATCTCAGGTGGTACTGGTTCTTCACCAGTGGGAACAGATAGTGGTGTTCGATCTTTAGGACAAGTGTTTATTGATTCCTCTATTGAGCGGACTGCCAAAATCAACTTGTATAAGCTTGATGCTCGATTTAAGCAATCTCGTGTCAATATTAATAGTTTTCACAGCAATGTCTTACTCACAGGTCAAGTGCCTGATGCACATCTAAAGCAATTAGCTGAAGATAATCTACGGGCAATGAGTGATGTTAAAACTGTTCATAATTATCTTACTGTGGGTAATCAGATCGGTTATAGCACGATTATGCAAGATGCATCGGTCACTGTGAATACCCGTGGTTTAGTGATGAAAGCACCAGTGGTTTCAGACAATAAAGTTTTGATTCATACAGAAGACGGCATACTGTATGTTTTAGGTCGTTTAAATAATGCTGAAATAGCAGATTTAAATGATGTTTTACAAAAAGTTGGAAATGTGACTAAAATTGTGACCTTGATTGATAACATCGAACAAACGAATAATTCAGTCCAAACTTCATCTTTCACAGCACCTGTGGTAAATAATGTACAACAACAGCCTGATGTACAGACACCTGTTGCGATTGATCCTAATGCTACAGAGCCAAACAATAATGTTATTCAACAATAGGTTAAAAGCTTTAAAAGTTAGATTTGGAAAGCAGTTTGAATACCTAAAATCTCAATTTAAATCGCACTATCAAGATTTTCGTTTATACGATTTAGGTAGTATAACTATTAATGGCTTGACCCCTAAAAAGGGCTATTCCATTCAGTATAATATTGCCTATGGCTTAAAGGCGAGACAACGTTTAGATCTATATATTTCTAATAAAAAGCAACAAAATGCGCTGATTCTTTTTGTTCACGGTGGGGCATGGAGCCATGGTGATAAAAGTGCTTATAAATTTGTAGGTGAGGCGTTTAGTCGTTTTGGCTATAACGTGGCAGTGCTGAACTATCATTTGGCACCTGAGCATAAATTTCCAAGCTATATTGATGATCTTGCTGTTGCATTGAATTATTTGGAGCAACAACAAGCACGGTTTGGTATTTCAATGGATAAAATTGCCTTGATGGGGCATTCAGCAGGCGCATTTAATATTGCGTCTTTGCTTTATCATCCTAAGCACTACCAACTAGCCATCAAACAAAATATTAAAGCTTTGATTGGAATCGCTGGACCTTATCATTTCGATTATAAAGGTGATGCTTTAGCCGAAAATGCGTTTGATCAAAGCATTCCTTACCAACAAGTAATGCCGTATTATTTTGTTGAAAAAAATGAGGTAAAGCATTATTTGTTCTTGGCTGAAAATGATCAGATTGTTAAAGCTAAAAACTCTTTTGATTTTAAACAGCAATTACTTGAACAAGGTAATCATTGTGAAATTTACACGATTCCTAAAACTGGTCATATTTCAATTATGGGCAGTGTTTCAAGTCTATTTAGTCGATTCTATAAAACCCGACCTGAAATTATTAAGGTTTTAAATGAAGCAATGAAAAATGCCTAGCGATCGCTAGACATTTTTGATTTGAACATATCTCAATCAAGATCAGTCTTTATGCATAGGTCTATTGTGAATCACATGTTCAATCATGGCATGGGCGATACTGCCACTAAAAGGCGTTTCGGGTAGCTGATCAAATTTAAAGAACTGAGCCTCACTAATTTCTTCTTCTTGCAAGACGATTTCACCAGATTCATATTCTGCCTTAAAGGCCAACATAAGATTACTTGGAAAAGGCCAAGGTTGGCTTGATAAATATTGGACATTTTTGACATGTAGGCCAACTTCTTCCAAAGTTTCTCTTTTAACCGCTTCTTCCAGTGTTTCACCGACCTCAACAAAACCCGCAATAAGACCATACATATTGCTTTTATTCTTGGCATTTTTTGCCAATAGAATTTCGTTATCGCCACGAGTAATTATGGTGATAATACACGGTTGTACACGCGGGTATTGATGATAACGACAGCTAGGGCAGACCATAGCATATTCATTGGGATGAACCTCGGTTTCGTGGCCACAGTGGCTACAAAACTTATGGTTTCTTCGCCATTCAAGCAATTGTACAGCACGACTGGCTTGTTCAAACTCAGATTTTGTCCATTGTGAAATCAATTGTCGAATTGGGATCAATTGATATCCCTCTGGAATTTGATCTTCAATAAAAAGATCCCGGGCAATAATCTGATCGCCCGAGTTAAAGCTGATATCACTTGCTAATTTTTCTACTTTAGGCAGTTGTAAATTTTCATCCACTAAAAGTTGTTGATGGTGAAAGATATATGCAAGTGATAATTCTGACATTAGGCTACCGATTTTAAACTTTGACTACTTGTTAATGCTACATCAAACATGGATTGTAAAACAGGTTGTTTGTTTTGTAGATTTTCAATCATCATGTCTGCACTGGCTAAAACATCAAGCAGTTTATTGACTTGCGCAAGGTTAAACGCTTGTTCTTTGTTAAGACTCGTCTGAATAAACTCCGCAGAAAGCAGCAATGCCTTTTGACCATCTTTCGCTGCAAGGAACAACAGCGCACCACCAATTTCACTTAATTGTGATGGCAGTTGGTCTAAACTTGTACTTTGAGGATCTTGTAAATATTGCACCAATGTTTGTGAGCTTAAATCAACCAATGCTTTAGTCTCGGTCAATAATGCTGCATGTGCTTCATCTAGACGATCTAATGAAATCTGCAAGTTATTCACTTTTAACTGTAAACGACTCGATGTGTAATTACGCTCTAAGATACCAATCGAATTCATTGCTGATAAAATACTGTTCATCAACTGTTGTGCGTAATTTTCATCTTTGAGCATGTTGTCTTGAGACAGTAGGTCAGCCTGTTGTTTCAGTCCGCTATAGGCTTCATTAAGATTCAAGACTTTAAATACATGTGCAAGATCAGTCAGTTTGCTTTTCAATTCTTGCGTTTTTTCATCACTCATATTTTTGTAGTTAAACTCAATATCATTACGGATTTGCGACATTTCGTCCGTAATCAGTTGGCTCACACTATGAATGGTTTCAAAGTCAGGGCCATATAAATGGCGACTAAATATTTGTAGTTGAGTGTCAGTCAGAATATCTTCACCAACATTAATCTGTTCACGGATGTGTTGTGATATTTCATCTTCTTGGCTGATACAAATACTTAGGATATTGGCAGTATCTAATAAGGATGGATTGAATCCGCATAGATCTTTAAAGAATAAAGACATATTGGTTTCAATGCTGATTAGCGTTCTGAGGCGTGTATCATTGAGAATGATATTTTCAATGTGATTTAAAGCAACTGAAACCAAAGCCCAATATTGCTCACTTGCTTGGCCTTTGGCTGCATTTGCCAAATAAGACCCAACCAGCTTGATGCCCTGTAAATCTAAATCTGTTTCTTGTTGTTTGAGCAGTTTATGTAAGCATAATTTATACAGCTTATGTACATACACTGAATGCTCTAACTCAGGTGATTGCTGCAAGTTAAAATTCGGTGTAACACAGTCGAGCAATGGAATAATCGCTTGGCCTTCTGGGGTCAGCTCTAGACCTAAAGAAAGTTCTAAGCGATTTAAGGTGTCGTGCAAAAATTGTGGCGCTCTGACTTCACGAAGGCAAATAAACTCAATATAGCGTTTGAGCATGGTGGTGCCTTCACTCAAAGCGATGACTTCTTGAGTATTGATCTCATGTGGGTTTTGCATCACTTTACGCATCACCGCTGCTGAGAGTTGCGCAATTTTAGCAACATGCGGCATATCGATGAGCATCAGCACATTTACACATTGTTCAAATTGGAGCAAAGCATCATCAATACCGAAGGGTAAAGTTTGGTCTTCAACTAAGCTACTGACAGCAGATTCTACCTGTAAAATTGAATTATCGACTTCTTTTTTAATAATAAGTAATGCTGTCGGATCAAAATGTATAGAGGTTTGGTAAGACATTGATCTGCACCTATCCTGGGTATCTGAATGTTTTATTTCATAGCCTCAAAATGAGGCTAATTTTCTAAGTTTTAATATAGCCGAAGAAGACCATCTTTACAGAAAAAATAGCCATCAATTTCAAATTTTATTTTGCAAAAATGCAGGCTTCCCCATGTTTTTCTTGAAATTGTTTGACCCAGTTCTCATGTGCTTCTAATTCTTCATCTGAAGGTAAAATGACTGGGGCATTGATTTCAATTTTTTTCCGAGTTGTATTCCTTTGAGCCTGATCAGTATGTGCAGAAAGAGCATCCATGTCAAAGGATACTTGACCACCTGTCATGGCAAGATAAACATCAGCTAAAATTTCAGCGTCGAGTAAGGCACCATGGAAAGTACGATCTCGTTGCGGAATTTCATAACGGCGAACTAGAGCATCCAAAGAGTTCTTTTGCCCAGGATGTTTGCTTTTCGCCATCGCCAAGGTATCAGTCACTTCACATACTTCTGAGAGTGCCTGTAGGCCACTGCGCTTGAACTCCATATCTAAGAAGTTCATATCGAAGCTTGCATTATGCGCAATAATTTCGCTGCCTTTTAAGTAGTCAAATAAAACTTGGGCAATTTCATTGTATTTTGGCTTATCTTTTAAAAATTCATCTGTAATACCATGGATGGCTTCTGAATCGCCAACTGGTTTCTCTGGATTAATATAAATATGAATCGAACTGCCGGTCAGTTTTCGATTGACCATTTCAATAGCGCCAACTTCAACAATTCGGTCACTGTCCTGATAATAGAAACCTGTGGTCTCCGTATCCAAAATAAACTGTTTAGGGCCATGTAACTTGACAGTAGCAGGTGTAATCACAATTTGTGGATGAATATCTCGCATTGCGGGTTGGCTCATTGCTGGCTCATCATTTTCATTGATATCTTGGGTTGATGGTTGTTCCATCACAATTTTATGCGCTGGCATGACATCCTGCTGAGGTCTAATTTCCGATTCTATCATTTCGTCTGATTCAATCAGGTCAAATCCAAAGGGATCGTCAAGCAGCCAGTCTTTTTCATCTTTTTTTTTATCATCAGCCGCTGTCATAGGTTGAGTCAGTTTGGTTGGCGCAGTGTTGTTTTTTTTTGCGTCGAGTATTTGCTGTGTACCTAAATTCGCCAATTGGTCTGCCATCTCATTGCCTGCATGTCCGGCGTGACCTTTAATCCAGTTCCATTCAATTTTGCGACCTTGGCAGGTTTGATCAAGCTTTTTCCAAAGATCTGGATTTTTTACATCTTTCCAGTTTTTCTTTTTCCAACCCTCAATCCATTCGGTAATGCCACGTTTTACATAGTTTGAATCGGTCCAAAGCACTAATTTTGCTTCGATTGGGCAAAATGCGATCCCTTCGATGGCTGCGGTAAGCTCCATGCGGTTATTGGTTGTATCAAGTTCACCACCACACAACTTATGTTCTTCTGTTTCAGTGATGATATAAGCGCCCCAGCCACCAGGACCTGGGTTGCCTTTACAAGCACCGTCGACATAAAGTGTGATTGTTTGTGACATAGTAATAACCAATGAAAGTGAATTAAGAGTTGAACATCGCGGTTTAAGAATTTATTGTATACGCAAATCGGCGTTTTCTACGCATGAACTGAGATTTTTTTAATTTCTTGTAACATTTGTATGCAATTCGCATTCAAAATTTGCCTTGTAAGCGCGTTTAGCTCTACTAAAATGGCAATGATAAAATAATTTACTAAATGTTGTTCGGAACTCTTATGTTTAAACCTACCACAATGGTGTGGCAACCTACTGCGACTGTTTTCTTTAAATTATCATTATTAACATCTGCATTCGCAGCATTAGGGTTGACTGCAGGGTGTTCTTCAACGTCGACAACATCAAAAGTTCAAACATCAAAGTCAGCAGGTATGTTGGATGCCAGCAGTTTGGACTCTCTAGAAGATTTACTTTCTGCAACAGATATTCGTGCAGTAGAGGGCGATCGCCTACTGATTTTAAAACACGGTGACGTATGGAAGCGGATGTCAGTCGGTTTTAAAATGGATGAAAATCATTGGGATCCTCGTATTGATGCGCAAAGGAGCTGGTTTGTTTCCCGCCAACCCTATATTGACCGTTTAAGCGCACGCGCATCACGCTATCTTTATCATACGGTGAAAGAGGCTGAACGTCGTGGTTTACCTACTGAATTAGCATTGTTACCGATTATTGAAAGTTCTTATGATCCAGCAGCAACCAGTAGTGCAGCAGCAGCAGGGATGTGGCAATTTATCCCAAGCACAGGAAAAATCTACGGTCTAAGACAAACCAGTTTATATGACGGGCGCCGTGATGTAGTTGAATCAACACGTGCTGCTTATGAGTTTTTAGGTAGTTTATACAATCAATTTGGCTCTTGGGAATTGGCTTTGGCCGCATATAACGCAGGTCCAGGGCGGATCCAGCAAGCAATTAACCGTAACCAAGCTGCGGGTTTACCAACAGATTATTGGTCATTGAGATTACCACAAGAAACCATGAACTATGTACCACGCTTTTTAGCAGTGGCGCAGATTATTAAAAGCCCATCTAAATATGGGGTGAGCTTACCACCGATTGCCAATCGTCCGCACTTTAGAGAAGTTGCGGTGCCACCAGGCGTACAACTCAATCAAATTGCTTCAATTACCAATTTAAGTCGTGCTGAATTATACGCGTTAAACCCTGGTCATCGTGGTGAAGTGGTTGACCCATCAAGTACCTTGCGTATTTTGATTCCTGCGGATCTTAGTCCGACGATTGATGCAAAATTAAGAGGGTTAAAACCGGGTTCTGATAGTGGGTTATGGGCAAGTAATACTGCTCCAACCACAGCTACACGAACTTTAACGCCTACAGCGGTAACCTCGACAGTCACTCAATCGATTACTCCAAGTAAAGCAACGCCACCTGCTTTAACAACAGCAAAAACCACAACCACAGGCTCATTGAGCACACTCAAAAATACACCACAAGGCTCGAATGCATTAGCGCAATTTGCTGCCAATGCTGATATTCCTAGTGCGCCACGTATTCCTGTTGCTGTGACAAATGCAGCCAATGTTAAACCTGTTGCAGCGGAACCTCCAATTTCTGCACATGAAAAAGCACAAATCCTTGCCGCAGTAAAAGCTGAAGGTGAAAAAGAAACGGTCAAGCAAGTTTTAGAACCTCAAGCCACTCAAGCTGAAAAAGAAGAAGTGGTCAAAGAGATTAAGGCGATTGCTCCACAAGGGACAGAAGTACTTGATCCATATGATGGTAAAATTAAACTGACTGCAATTCAAACCAGTCAATCTGTTGCAGAGGTTCAAGGTAAAGAAAATACGGTTGGATTCTCATATCCTAAAGGTTTAGCAGATACCACACCTGCAAACTCGGAAGAAGCTAAACTGAATCAGGATAAGAACTTTAAGAAAACTGAAACTGAAGTTGTGGTTGAACCACCAAGAGGTAAACGCAGTACTTATACCGTTTTGGCAGGGGATACTTTAGCAACGATTGCTTTAAAGAATGGCGTAAATTGGCGCGATATTGCCAAATGGAACCAAGTTGATCCAAATGGAACTTTATTTGTTGGGGCGACTTTGTATTTATATGATGCCAAACCACAAATTGATACCCCTGTGGTTTCTCGCAAAACCACGGATTCCGCTCCTACCAATTACGTGGTTAAACCAAATGACAGTTTAACCAGTGTGGCAAATCAGTTTGATTTATCTGTCTCACAATTGGCAAATTATAATAATCTGAATAGTAACAGTAATTTATTTGTCGGTCAGAAATTAAAGCTTAAAGATGCTTCAGATGATAAATTATCTGAAATCAATAAAGCAGTTGTTCGTGCGGATACCTCTAAGCCTGTTGCAAAAATCAAAACCAAGGCTTATGCAGTTAAACGTGGCGAATATCTTAAAGTGATTGCCGATCGTTATGCTTTATCCGTACATGAACTCGCTGATTTGACTCCAGGTCTAGATACCTCAAGTAGCTTATTTGTGGGGCAAAAGATCAATGTGCCACTCAGTGAAGTCAATGAGCCAGAAGCTAAACTTGACTCTAAAGTGATTGATCAAAGTAAGTTTAAGAATATAAAAGCTGAAACAACCTATAAAACTGAGAATTATAAAGTTCAAAGTGGCGATAGCTTATCCAGTATTGCGGTTCAGTCTAAATTAAGCTTGGCAGAATTAGCTGAATTAAACAAAATTTCGACATCTAAAAACTTGCTTGTGGGTCAAATCATTAAGATCCCTGTTGGAACAACAACACCAGAAACCTATACTGTGCAATCTGGTGATAGCCTGATAGCGCTGGCAAATAAATATAATTTGCAAGTTAACCAAATTGCCGATTTAAATGGTTTAAAGAGTACATCTGGTTTATTTGTTGGGCAGAAATTGAAGTTGACTGGCACGCCTGAAAGCAGCAGTAAAGACAAAACACAAGCGAGAAATGAATCGAAATCAGAAGGCGCTAGTAAAGATATCCATGTGGTCAAATCAGGTGAAACACTGGCAAGCGTTGCAAAAAAATATAAACTGCAGTTGTCTTATTTAAGTGAATTAAATGGTTTGTCGCGTAATCAGGCTTTGGATATTGGACAACGCTTAAAGCTTGATGGGGAATTACCCAGTAAATCCACACTATCTAAAGAAAAAGAAGACCTAAAGGCGACTGCGAAAGCAACAGCTAAAGCTTCGAGTAAGAATACTGAAAGCTATGCGGTGAAGTCTGGTGAGTCGTTAAATGCGATTGCAAACCGTGTTGGTATGTCAGTTCAAGAACTGGCTGAATTGAATGATCTGAGTCCACGTGCGGGTTTACAACGTGGACAATCTATTCGTATTCCTAAAACAGTGACTGAATACAAAGTGAAAAGTGGTGATTCATTGATTCGTTTAGCCAGCAAGTTTGGGATTGATACCAGTGCACTTGCTGAGATGAATGAAATAAAACCAAACGCGTCATTACGCATTGGCAGCATAATTAAAGTTCCGAATCTTTAAGCGCCATTTTATTGGAGCAACGTTTAAAGCATAACATTTCAAAAAATTTTTTGAATAAAGGAAAATAGGGGAATGCGCCTAAGTTTTGCATGTGTCAGCCCGATCGGGCTGGCATTGGGATTATATGTTGCAAGCTTAAATGTTGATGCTGCTCTACAAACAACAGCATATATTGCTGTACATAATGCTCCACAGTATGACAAAGCTCAGGCGATGCCTTATGCCAATAGCAATGCACCCAAAGGCGGCTATATCAGTACAGCGAGTATAGGCACCTTTGATAATCTCAACAGTATGAATGGCAAAGGCAGTTCAACTGAAGGGATTAATTATCTATTTGATAGCTTAATGGATAGCTCACTGGATGAGCCGGGTGTGTTATATCCGCTTCTCGCTGAAAAAGTCACTTATGATCCAGTTAAAACCAAATTTGTTATTTTCCATTTAAATCCTAAAGCCCGTTTTAGTGATGGTTCACCTGTCACGGCTGAGGATGTTAAATTTAGTTTTGATACCATTCAAAGTAAAGCCAATCTAGGCTTTCAAATGTATTTGTCTGATTTAGCCAAGACTGAGGTATTGTCTAAATACCAAGTGAAAATGACATTTAAATCAGACCACAATGCAGACATGCCCTTTATTTTGGCAAAAATTGCGATTTATTCAAGAGCAGATTGGAAAAATAAAGACTATAGCAAAGTGACCTTGCAACCGATTTTAGGATCGGGGCCTTATCTGATTGAGCATATTGATTCTGGGCGCAGTATTAGCTATAAGCGCAATCCAAATTATTGGGCAAAGGACTTAGCCATCAATCGTGGTCGTTATAACTTTGATCGCATGAAATATGTTTATTATCGAAGCCCTGAAATCGCTTTTGAAGGGTTTAAATCTGGACAATATCGCTTTTATCAAGAAAAAAATGCCCGTAACTGGGTCACTGAATATAATTTTCCTGCGGTAAAACAAGGTTTGGTGAAAAAATATATTTCTAAGATTGAAACACCAGCGCTCACGCAAAGTTTGGTTTTTAATACCCGAAAGGCGCCATTCAATGATCTCAATTTTCGCCAAGCATTAACCTATGCTTATGATTTTGAATGGATCAACAAAGCATTGTTATATGGTCAAAATATTCGCTTGCAAAGCCACTTTCAAAACAGTGAGCTTGCTGCGACTGGAAAACCAAGCGCGAAAGAACTTGCAATTTTAACACCTTATTTAAAGCAATTGCCCGCATTACAACGGCAAGGTGTATTGGCAGATTGGAAATACCCAGTTTCAGATGCCAGTGGTTTTAACCGACAGAATTTATTGATTGCACGTTCGATGCTATTAAAGGCGGGTTATCGTTTTCACAATGGACTATTGGTGGATAGACAAGGTCGCCCCATTCAAATTGAATTTCTGATTCATCAAGATGGTGCACTACGGACTTTGTTGCCTTATATTCGTAATTTAAAAAAACTTGGGATTCAGGCAAATATTCGTCAAGTCGATTTACCACAATATACAGAGCGTATGCGCCGTTTAGATTTTCAGATGACCGCTATCGATATGCCGCAATCATTAACACCAGGTGCTGAACAGGCACAGATGTGGGGCAGTAAAGCTGCCGATGAAGTGGGCAATTACAATTATGCGGGGGTCAAAAGCCCAGTGGTCGATCAGCTGATTCAACAGATTATTTATGCACCAAACCGTGAACAATTGGTACTTCGTACCCGAGCACTGGATCGGGTATTACGTGCAGGCTATTATCAAATTCTGACTTATGGCAATGATAAAAACTGGTATGCTTATTGGAATATGTATCAGCAACCCAAAGTTAAACCAAAATTATCCCTCGGTTTAGAGTATTGGTGGGTAGATGCAGATCAAGCGAAAAAAGTAGAGCAATATTTAAAAAATCGAGCATTTAAAAAAGCATAATTTTAAATCTTCATGGTTAAAACATCAGTGGCTCAACGTGAGTGATGTTTAAATTGACATATCTACCCTCATGAGGTCATAAGGAACATCGTTTCAATGGGCACATATATACTCAAAAGGCTGTTACTGATCATCCCGACATTGTTCTTTGTTCTCTTGATCAATTTTGTTGTGGTTCAAATTGCACCTGGTGGGCCTGTTGAACAAGCGATTCAACAAGCAGAAAACTTCCAAGGGGTCAATATGACTGCTGGAGGTCTATCATCTTCGGTAAATAACCATGAGTATCGTGGTGCACAGGGCTTAAGCGAAGATATGGTCGATAAAATCAAACAGCAATATGGCTTTGATCGACCTGCACATGAACGATTCTGGTTGATGTTAAAAAACTATTTAGCTTTAGATTTTGGCACGAGTTTTTTTAAAGATAAGCCTGTGACTGAATTGTTATGGGAAAAAATGCCAGTCACCATTTCCTTGGGTGCGTGGAGTACTTTTTTAATTTATTTAATTTCAATTCCTTTAGGGATTAAAAAAGCCAAACAACATGGCTTATTTTTTGATAAATCAACTTCATTACTTTTGGCTGTGGGCTATGCCGTTCCCGCTTTTGTATTTGCAATATTGTTGATCGTATTTTTTGCTGGTGGTTCTTATTTACAATGGTTTCCATTACAAGGCTTTGTTTCAGACAACTTTCACAGTCTCAATTTATTTGAAAAAATAGCAGATTATTTTTGGCACATAGCTTTACCATTGCTGGCCATGGTGTTGGGCGGATTTGCAAGTTTAACCTATCTGACAAAATATTCATTTATGGAAGAGCTCAATAAGCAGTATGTGCTTGCAGCACGAGCAAAAGGCTTAACTGAAAATGACGTGTTATATAAACACGTGTTTCGCAATGCATTGTTGGTGATTGTTGCCGGTTTGCCTGAAGTATTGGTTGGGGTGTTCTTTGTTGGAAATCTACTGATTGAAATTATTTTTAACTTGGATGGCTTAGGCTTGCTGGGTTTTGAAGCCGTGCAACAACGTGATTATCCTGTGATTTTTGGTGCTTTGTTCTTTCTAACCTTATTTGGGCTGATTTTACGTTTAATCTGTGATGTGATTTATCGTGTGATTGATCCGCGAATTGATTTTGAATCGAGAGGTGCAAAATAATGTCACTGGTCATGCAAGCACGAATACAGAAATTTAAGAATAATCGCTTGGGTTTTGTCTGTTTCATTGTATTTATCGTTTTATTTATCCTTTCAATTTCTGCCGAATTTATTGCCAATGATAAGCCCTTATTGGTCAAATACGATCAGCATTATTACATGCCAGTTTTAAAGGCTTATCCTGAAACACATTTTGGAGGGGTCTTTGAAACAGAAGCCGATTATCGTGATCCGGTGGTTCAGCAGTTGATTGAGGAAAAAGGCTGGTCGATTTGGCCACTGGTTCGTTATTCCTTCCAAACTCCCAATTTGGATTTAGCCGTTCCTGTTCCATCACCACCCAGCGCACAAAACTGGTTAGGTACAGATGATCAAGGGCGTGATGTATTTACCCGTATTCTTTATGGTCTACGCATATCACTGTTGTTTGGTTTGGCATTGACACTATTTGCTGCATTTATTGGAATTATTGTTGGGGCGATACAGGGCTATTATGGCGGATGGGTAGATTTAATTGGGCAACGTCTGCTTGAAGTTTGGGGTGGTTTGCCGACTTTATTTATGGTGATCATCTTGGTCAGTATATTTACCCCGAGTGTCTATTGGCTATTTCTGATTATGTTGATTTTTGGCTGGACAGAGTTGGTCGGTATAGTGCGCGCTGAGTTTCTTCGTGCCCGTCATTTAGATTATGTTCAAGCAGCACGTGCATTAGGGGTGAGTGATTTGATGATTATGTTCCGACATATCTTGCCCAATGTGATCAGTTCAAGTTTATCTCAACTTCCATTTATGCTGACTGCAAATATCACCGCACTTACTGCATTGGATTTTTTAGGTTATGGGCTTCCACCAGATGCAGCCTCCCTCGGTGAATTATTACTACAAGGTAAAAATAATTTAAATGCGCCGTGGCTGGCTTTATCCGGATTTTTTACTTTGGCCTTGGTGCTATCTTTATTGATTTATATTGGGGAGGCGACACGCGATGCATTCGATCCAAGACGTCAAAAATGATCAATCTTTGTTGTTGTCTGTCCAACATCTGCATATTGAAAATGAGCGTAAAGAGGTGCTGGTCAATAATCTTAACTTTGACCTACATGTTGGGGAAACTGTTGCGATTGTCGGGGAGAGTGGTTCAGGCAAATCAATTAGTGGTTTGGCGTTACTTGGCTTGCTTCCTGAAAATTTAACTGTGACTGGGCAAGCGTTATATGATGAGCAAAATCTATTGTCTCTTAATCAAAATGCGCAGTTGGCGATCCGTGGTAAAAAAATTGCCATGATTTTTCAAGAACCGATGACTGCACTCAACCCACTACATAAAGTTGAGCGGATTATTGGTGAGACTTTACTTTTAGATGGGATGTCCAAGGAAAAAGTCAGAAAGCGTGTCTATGATTTATTATGTGATGTCGGGATGGAAGAACCTGAGGATAAGTTGAATCGTTATCCACATGAGTTATCAGGTGGTCAAAGACAGCGTGTTTTGATTGCATCAGTTTTGGCCCAAAAGCCTGAAATTATTATAGCGGATGAACCCACAACAGCCTTAGATGTTACATTGCAATCGCAAGTTTTAAACTTATTACAACTGCTTATTCTAAACCATAAAATGGCGATGATTTTAGTCAGCCATGACTTGAATTTGGTGCGTAAATATTCCAATCAAGTGATTGTGATGAATCAGGGACAGGTTGAAGAAAAAGGCACAGTTCGAAATATTTTTCAAAACCCTAAAACCAGTTATACCCAATATTTATTGGATCATGATTTTGGTGAAGCCAATGCTTTACCACATAAACGTAACTTAGTTTTATCTCTGCATCGTGTTGGGGTTAAATTTCCAATAAGAAAGGGCATATTTAATCGAGTTAAAGATTATTTTGTTGCCGTTGAACCGATCAATTTACGTTTAGATCGAGCTGAGTCCATTGGCATTGTTGGAGAAAGCGGTTCTGGTAAAACCTCTTTGGCGTTGGCAATCGCACGACTTAAACAATGCTCGGGTAATATTTTCCTACTCAATCAAGACTTGAACAGGTTGAGCCAGCGTAAATTACGTCCACTTCGATCCAATTTTCAGATTGTATTCCAAGATCCGTTAAGCAGCTTAAATCCACGTATGACTGTTGACCAGATTATTCGAGAGGGCTTAACACTACAACGTCTAAAAGAAGCTGAAATGCTGATTCGTATCAATGAAATTTTAGATAAAGTAGATCTCCCGATAACAGTTAAACAGCGTTATCCACATGAGTTGTCTGGCGGTCAACGGCAACGTGTGGCTTTAGCGCGTGCTGTGGTATTACGCCCTAAATTATTGATTCTCGATGAACCAACCTCAGCACTTGACCGGACCACACAGCGTGCGATTGTAAAATTACTGCGTCAGTTACAACAGGATTATCAGATGAGTTATTTATTTATTAGTCATGATTTACAGGTTGTAAAAGCACTTTGTCAGAAAGTTCTGGTATTAAAAGATGCTAAAGTTATCGAGTTTCATGACACTCAAGCCTTATTTGATAAACCTTTAAATGACTATACCAAGCGATTAATTGCCGCGAGTCAGTATTAACGCTGTATAGATGGTCTAGTTTAAAAAATATTCACATTAACAAAGTTGACAAAATGCATTGTCAAATTTACGCTTGAACTATTATAAATTTAAATTAGAGTAAAAGCTCTAATCACTAAAGAGATTTGACCATGAGCCATCTTGCACAAGCATTAGAAATAAAAAACACACCATTTAAAAACCGAATCATTAAAGGTGCGATGAGTGAAGCATTGGCCAACCATGCAGGGCAACCGAACCAATTGCATTTAGGTTTATATGATGCTTGGGGGAAAGGCGGCTTGGGTTGTGCCATTACGGGGAATGTGATGGTTGATTTCCGTGCTAAGAATGAGCCGGGTGTTGTTGTAGTTGAAACTGAACGTGATCTTGCCAAACTGACTGAATGGGCAAATGTGGGTAAAAAGCACGGGATGGTACAACTGATTCAGTTATCACATCCAGGTCGTCAGTGTCCAAAAGGGCTCAATAAAGAAACTGTTGCGCCTTCAGCAGTGCCTTTTAGTCCAATGTTGGCGACGACATTTGGTACACCACGTGCACTTAATGAAGCAGAAATTTTGGATATCATTCAACGATTTGCTGAAGCTGCGCGGATCTGTGAAAAAGCAGGATTTGAAGGTGTACAATTACATGGTGCACATGGTTATTTGATCAGTCAATTTCTTTCACCATTGACCAATAAACGTCAAGATCAATGGGGTGGTTCGATTGAAAACCGTATGCGTTTCTTATTAGAAATTTATGCTGCAGTGCGTGCTAAAACCTCAGAAAACTTTATTATTTCAGTCAAACTGAACTCTGCAGATTTCCAGCGTGGCGGAATCACAGAAGAAGAAGTGGTTCAAGTATTTAAAGCCATTGATACAGCAGGGATCGATCTGATTGAGATTTCTGGTGGTACCTATGAAGCACCGGCAATGGCAGGCGCAAAAGCGGATAAACGTAAGCAAAGTACGATTGCACGTGAAGCATATTTCTTGGATTTTGCAGAAAAAATTCGTAAAGAAGTCAAATGTCATCTTATGGTGACAGGTGGTTTCCGTACAGCGCAAGGAATGAATGCGGCTTTAGACAGTGGTGCGTGTGAATTTATTGGGATTGCACGTCCTCTTGCGGTAGAACCTGAAGTCAGCAACAACTTGATTGCTGGTCAGGATGTTCGATATGCAGTAGAACAAATCAAAACGGGTATCCCTTTTGTTGATAAAATGGCGATCATGGAAATTCTGTGGTATGCCGCTCAGTTTAAAGCAATTGGTGAAGGGAAGAAGCCAAATCCTAAGCTTTCTCCACTCAAGGTTTTCTTTAATTATGCAAAAAATAATATCAAAGCGGTGATTCAAGGACGAGTAAACTCGCGAAAATCAGCCTAATAAAGATTGGGAGAAGCGTAGTCGCGACTTAAAAAATTGATTTTAAGGTTGCTATTGGTCTGCTTTAGATCAATACGATTTAAATGTGTCAGCAGACCATTGTCCTTTCACTAAAGCCGTTTGAAAGGCGGGTCTGCTTTCTATTTGCAGAAGATAGCGCTGAATTTCAGTGAACTTTTGATATCTTGGGTGAGGTTCAAAACAGGCTTTGTTTCAACAAGGTTTAAATTAAAAATGTTGAACGGCTTATGATTACAAAACAAAGCCCTAAAAGCAGTTAGGGCTTTGAAAGAAAGCAATCTAGCTATTGGACAATGGGTTAATGCGCACAAAAAGCCATATTAAAATATTCAAATAATTCAGGCGTGTTCAACCACAGCATACTTGACAGCCCGAACAGAACAACAATAACCAACCAGATACTGAGCTTGAGCCACGAGAATGAATTAGTCATTAACCACAGCCTCTTCATTGACAAAGAAATGCACAATAACGCCGACTACACACAAGGCAATTGAGCATCCCCAAATGATGTTGTAGTTACCCGTTATATCATGATTTAAACCGCCTAGCCATCCACCAAAAAATGAACCGATTTGGTGAGTGAAAAACACTAGGCCGCTTAGCATGGTTAAGTATTTCACACCAAACATATTGGCCACAATGCCATTGGTTAGGGGTACAGTCGAAAGCCATAAAATCCCCATAACGATACCAAAGGCGTAAACAGTCCAAATACTCAATGGCAGCATCAGAAACGCAACAATCGCAACGCCACGTAAACCATATAAACCCATAAGCAGATGCGGTTTGGAATACTTACCACCAAGCCAACCTGCGGTATAGGTTCCGATAATATTAAATAGACCAACCAATGCAAGAAAGATCGTTCCAGTGGATGCATCAAAACCATGATCAATCAAATAACCGGGTAGGTGAATGCCTAAAAAAACCACTTGGAATCCACACACCGAGAAACCAAAGGCTAACCATAAAAAAGGTTTATGCTGAAAGGCAATTTTAAGAATCTGTTTAAAGCTTAAATTGGGTTTTATCGCTTGTTTAATTGCATTTGGCGGTACATACATAGGCGCTTTAAGCATCCATGCCAATGGGACAATCAGCACGATGAGTATTGCTGTAATGACTAGCGCAGATGACCAACCAAAGTTCTTAATGAGAAGTAGAGTGGTGGGCAACATAATGAATTGCCCAAATGAACCTGCCG
The DNA here is from genome assembly GCF_048551735.1 of Acinetobacter legionensis. Classification (NCBI taxonomy): domain Bacteria; kingdom Pseudomonadati; phylum Pseudomonadota; class Gammaproteobacteria; order Moraxellales; family Moraxellaceae; genus Acinetobacter; species Acinetobacter legionensis. The sequence goes on along the minus strand of NZ_JBIMBV010000023.1, from coordinate 15,331 downwards.
CACTGGCTATACCCATTGCCATACTACGCTTGCTTGGATGCGCTGCTCGTCCTACGGCTGAAAGTAATACCGAGAATGATGTTGCAGAGAGGGCTAAGCCGATAATTAAGCCGACACTGATATCTAGTAACAGCACATTTGAACTGATAGACATTAACAATAGACCAATGGTGTAGAGCACCCCGCCTATTGCAACAATCTTTTTACTGCCATATCTGTCTGCAAGCGCACCAGTAAAAGGTTGTACTGCACCCCAGAATAGATTTTGTATGGCAATGGCTAAACTAAAAACCTGATGACTCCAACCAAACTCATGGCTCATGGGTACAAGATAAAGCCCAAAACCGTGACGTACACCTAAAGAGAGTGCCAAGATAAAAGCACTACCGATGAGCATATAAATGAGTGGTTTAGAGAAACGTGTGTCGTCGTATAGTGCTGACATAAGCTATCCATTGAATCATCATGCGAGAATTGTAGATGATTCAATGGGACTTCGCGATAGAATAAAAATTTATCAATCGATAAATTTCAGTGATCAGTCAGCATATGTTAACGAAAATAAATTTAATTTTTAGAAGCGATAACCCACACCGACATAAGTAATCAGAGGATCAATATCAATTTTGGTTTTGGCTGTAACAAGTTGTTTGTTGGTATTTGAGTCTGAAATGGTAATGGTCGCATCACTACTCATTGGTGCATAAGTGACAGAGCCTACTCCAAACCAGCGATCATTAAAATCATAGGTTGCACCCAGTGTGGCCATAGGTGCCCAAGCATCATCTGCTTCTACTTTAACTACAGGATTTGCAGATGATTTTTTGCCATCTAATGCTGCCCCAGCCTGTCCATCTAATACGTTCTGGATCATGTGACCTGCTGCAATCAGATCGTCTTTTACGCCATTATCGACTTTTAGGTGAGTAAAATGTGCATACATGACACCTACACCCACATAAGGCCGAAGTTTATTCACACCAGATTTACCAAATTGATAATGTAGTTCTGCCGCTGGCAACCATGCAGTTGCAGATGCTGCTTTTGAATGTTTTGTTAAATCAGTAATCGCAATATCTTTTTTTAAGTCAATACTGCCAAGTGGTGTAGAATCTTTACCGGTCAATGGTGCATAGATTTGACCTTTACCTTCAATCTCAACTTTAGGTGGAACACCTGCTTTAAACTCTAATGAAAGATTATCAGTGAAGTAGTAGTTTCCCATCAGACCAAAAGTATCCACATCTTTTGCTGTTAGACCAGTGCCTTCAGAGGTCCAACTGGATAGACCATTGACTGTGGCTGTGCCCGTTAAAGCGCCAGGAATTGTGTCACCCAAAAGGCCGATTGCACCATAAAGAAAAGGATTGGATTCTTTAACTGCTGCGTCTAAAACTGCCTTTTTAGAAATATCACCTACTTTAGATTGTGTTCCTTCTGCAACGGCAGTATTCACTTTGATCGGATTAGCGTTACCCTGTGGCATTGCATGTAGCCAACCTGCTGAAACAGAAAAGCGTTTAAACCCATCACCATCTTTAAGACTAAAATAAGGTGAATCTGCATGCGCCATCATCGGTAAAGTCATGCATGAGGTCATGATGCAAAGTAATGGTTTTTTCATAGGTTTGGACTCCATGTCCGTAATTGATACTAATTTTTATGCGTTTTTATTATTAGAAGTTTTTGCTGTTAATTAATGTAGTCTTTACAAAGGCTTTTTTTAAGTGAATGTTCTTTTTTTAATGTTTTATTTATCATAAGTTTATATATGTAATATAACTGTAATCATATTGTCATGATATTACATGCTAAAAATAAGTCACGATCTCGGTTAAAAACAATGATAAAACATTGACTTGGCAGAAAAGGAAAAATTCAAGTTATAACAAAAGGCCATATGAACATGACCTTTTGTTAAGCACTATAAGTCATTTTAGTCAATGACTTTCATTATTTGTGAAAACGAGATAGATCTTCTTCAGGGCGCGCGGTTAAAACTTCTACACCGTCTTTGGTCACCAGCAGGGTATGTTCGTATTGAGCTGAAAGACTATGGTCTTTGGTCACCACCGTCCATTTATCACCCATTAAACGTGTTTGCCAAACACCCGCATTTACCATTGGCTCAATGGTAAAGGTCATACCTTCTTCTAAAACCATGCCTGAATTAGGTTGACCATAGTGAAGGACTTGTGGTTCATCATGGAATACGGTACCAATACCGTGACCACAATATTCACGCACTACACTAAAGCGTTCTGATTCAACATATTTTTGAATCGCCGCACCAATATCACCGATGGTTGAACCCGGTTTCACGGTTTCCATACCACGGTACATTGCTTCTTGAGCAACTTTACACAAACGTTCAGCAATAATCGATGTTTCACCACCAACCACATACATCATATTGGTATCACCGTGATAACCATCCTTAATCACAGTGACATCAATATTGAGAATATCGCCTTTCTTTAAAATTTTATTTGCAGATGGAATACCGTGACATACCACATGATTTACAGAGGTACAAATCACATGTTGGAATGCAGGGCGACCAGGCGCAGCGCCATAACCTAAACATGCAGGTATAGCGTCTTGTTTGTTGACAATATAGTCATGACAAATCGTATCCAATTCAAGTGTACTGACACCTGGTTTGATATGCGGTTTGATCATATCCAAAACTTCTGCAGCCAATCGACCTGCAACACGCATTTTTTCAATTTCATCTGCGGTTTTGATTAATCGACGTGGCGCTTCGTAAGTACTGTTCATGATCTTTAAAAACTTTTGGAAATTTGTATGTGACTATGGTATAAATAGCCGCCCAATTTATCAAATGCTTTCTGTGACTTTCTTTGTGAATGGTTTATGGAAATATTGATAAGGGTAATTTAAAAATCCGCACATATGTCGTCACATTACTCTGGGTGCCTGAAAGGGTGGAGAATGCGGACATATGGAGGCCTAACCCAAACTTTTAAGGTAAAGAAAATGGCAGATTACAACGTAAGCATGCGCGACCTTCTTCAAGCTGGCGCGCACTTTGGTCACCAAACTCGCTTCTGGAACCCAAAAATGCGTCAATACATTTTTGGTGCGCGTAACCGTATTCACATCATCAACCTTGAACATACTGTTCCTGCGTTAAATGATGCTTTGAATTTTGTTAACAATCTAGCAAGCAAAAAGAACAAAGTATTGTTCGTTGGTACAAAACGTGCTGCTTCTAACATCATTCGTGAACAAGCTCAACGCGCTGGTCAGCCTTATGTTGATCACCGTTGGTTGGGTGGTATGTTGACTAACTGGAAAACTCTTCGTCAGTCAATCAACCGTTTGAAAGATCTTCAAACTCAATCACAAGATGGTACTTTTGCTAAACTGACTAAACGTGAAGCATTAGAACGCGCTCGTGAAATGGAAAAACTTGAACGCTCTTTAGGCGGTGTTAAGAACATGGGTGGTTTACCTGACGCATTGTTCATCATCGACGTTGATCACGAAGCAATCGCGATTAAAGAAGCTAAAAACCTTGGTATTCCAGTAATCGGTATCGTTGATACAAACTCTAACCCAGATAACGTAGATTTCGTTATTCCTGGTAATGACGATGCGATCCGTGCTGTTACACTTTATGCTTCTGCAATGGCTGATGCAATTCTTGCTGGTAAAGAATACGCTCAAACTCAAGCGAATGCTCAAGCTAAAGGCGAAGAAGCTGCGAAAGAAGCTCCTGAGGCTTAATGCGTTTTGACGCAAGCTTGTCATTTTTGTGATTTAAAATGATGACAAATTGAGCGTCGAGAAAGCAAAGCGGCCCAGAGGAACCTTTGGGCCGTTTTTGTTGAACAGATTCATATTCTACCGTATTTAGGAGAACAACATGACTGCAGTTACTGCGAGCATGGTAAAAGAATTACGTGACCGTACTGGTCTTGCAATGATGGAATGCAAAAAAGCATTAACAGAAGCAGACGGTGACATCGAATTAGCGATTGATAATCTTCGTAAATCAGGTCAAGCAAAAGCAGCTAAAAAAGCTGGTAACATTGCTGCTGATGGCGCGATCACAATTGCTCAAGAAGGTAATAAAGCAATTCTTTTAGAAGTAAACTGTCAAACTGACTTCGTTGCGAAAGACGAAAACTTTGCTGGTTTCTCTGCGAAAGTTGCTGCTGCTGCACTTGCTGCTGGTGTAACTGATGCTGCTCAAATTGCTGAATTGAAACTTGAAGATGGTTCAACTGTTGAAGAAGCTCGTATTGCGCTTGTTCAAAAAATCGGTGAAAACATCCAAGTTCGTCGTGCTGCAATTGTTGAAGGTGAAAACCTTGCAGTTTACAAACACGGTTTAAAAATCGGTGTTGTTGTTTCTTACACAGGTTCTGCTGAAACTGGTAAAGGTATTGCAATGCACGTTGCTGCGTTCAACCCAGTTGCTGTAACTGCTGAAGATGTTTCTGCTGATCTTATCGCGAAAGAGAAAGAAATTGCTGAAGCTAAAGCGATTGAATCTGGTAAGCCAGCGAACATCGTTGAAAAAATGGTGACTGGTTCAGTTGAAAAATACTTGAACGAAGTTGTTCTTGAGCGTCAACAATACGTAATCGACAACGACAAAAAAGTTGCTGAAGTATTGAAAGCGACTGCAACAACTGTAGCTCAATTCGTTCGCTTCGAAGTAGGTGAAGGTATTGAGAAGAAAGCTGAAATGAGCTTTGCAGAAGAAGTTGCTGCTGCTCAAGCGGCTGCTAAATAATTTTTACTCACTGAGTATAATTATTGAAAACCCCTCCTTAGAGGGGTTTTTTTTGTCTGTAATTTAATTGAAGTAGATTCAGAAGAATTAATTCATACATATCTAAAAGATTATTCTTTTATAATTCCACAATGAACATTGATTAGACTCAAACTTTATGGCAAATAAAACTCAACTTGGTATTGGTGCTGTAATCGCAGTGATCGTCGCAGCTTATCTAGGCGTTGATCTTAATCAACAAAAAAATCAAGCAACTGAATCCTCTAAAGTTGAATCGATCGATCAGCAAAACAATCATTCACAAGACAATACACAGCATGTGAATGAGCAAAGTAAAGATAACCAATTTAAAGATAAGCCGTCTGCCAATAGTCAAAATCAAAATGGTATTGAGGTTATTCGAAAAGCCTACGATGCAAAACTCAGTAATGTTCAAGTACAATCGATTGGTCGAGTAAAAGCCGTGTTGCGTGATGATAATGAAGGTTCACGTCATCAAAAATTTATTCTTGCACTGGATAATGGCTTAACTGTACTGGTTGCGCATAATATTGATTTAGCACCCCGTATCGATAATTTACGCAAAGGTGATACTGTCGAATTTTTTGGCGAATATGAATATAGTAATCAAGGTGGTGTAATGCATTGGACACACCATGATCCAAAGCGTCGTCATCAAGATGGTTGGCTAAAACATAATGGAAAAACCTATCAGTAATCTATTGGTTATTCTCTTATGTGCACAAAAGATCTTTGTATTTTCCATGTCTAATCGTATAGATAGCAATTTTGTTCTATACGCTTTTTATAAACATGCTATTTTTAAATTATTATCTAAAGTCTGAATAGAAAAAATGCAGGAGTGGGCAAGCTATTTTCACCTAAAAGAATTGGGTGGATTAGAGTTGTTAAAAGCACAGTATCACCATAAGCAATTTTCAAAGCATGTGCATGAAGGTTATTGTATTGGTGTGATTGAAGATGGTGCACAGAGTTTTTATCGGACTGGGCAGTTACATACAGCACCGAAGGGCGACATTATTTTAGTCAATGCTGATGAAATTCATACAGGTTCATCTGCTGTCGAGTCAGGCTGGAAATATCGTGCAATTTATCCAACGCCAGAAATGTTGTTAGATGCAGGGCAAGATTTTTTTAGTGTTAAAAATAGCGTACCGTGGTTCCCACAAGCAGTTGTGCAAGATGTTGGATTGGCACAGCAACTCTGTTTACTTTTTGATTTATTAGAACAAAAAGAAAATACTTTACTGAAAGAGAGTATGTATTTATCCACTTTAGCCCGCTTAATCAGTCGTTATGGTCGTGCCAAATTAACACCTGCTGAATTACCAGAAGCACAACGGAAAGTTGAAATAGTCAAAGATTTATTAAGCAGTTTTCCTGAGCATGATTATTCGCTCACTGATTTGGCGACATATGTAGGATTAAGCCCTTGGCATTTTTTACGTGAATTTAAAAAATATACGGGCTTACCACCGCATAGCTGGTTGGTTCAAGTCCGTTTACAGAAAGCGCGCCAATTATTAAAACAAGGGCAGAGTATCGCAATGACTGCTCAAAATAGTGGTTTTTCAGATCAAAGTCATTTTAATCGTCATTTTAAAAAAGCAGTCGGGGTTACACCTTCTCAATATTTAAGCACATTAAATATTTAATAAATGTATTTGGGAATAGTCATTTAAACGTTCTACAGTCCCTCACCAAATAGCAATTTCATCCAAGCGATCACTGATCATTTATAAGATACTGCTTAAATTCTTAGATTTGGATTTTGCAAATGAGTGATCAATTTGAATCTTATACTGCCGACATTGAGCCGAAGTCTATGCAAAATAAAAAGGCTTTTTTCCAAGGTGTGGTCGATATTTTACCTTTATCTATTGCCGTACTACCGTGGGGTATTTTGGCTGGATCAATGGCAATCAATGCTGGATTAAGCTTTGCACAAGCGTTCTCAATGTCCGCTGTTGTATTTGCAGGTGCAGCACAGTTGGTAAGTTTAGGTTTAGTCATGTCACATGCATCTGCCTTGACGATTATGATTACGGTATTTTTCTTAACCAGTCAGCATTTAATTTATGCGCTTAATTTTCGTCAAGATGTCAGTCGTTTTCCGTTTAAGCAACGCATATTAATTGGCTTCTTGCTGACAGATGAACTGTTTGCTGTCGGTATTGGCAAAGATAAACAACGCAACTTTACTTATCTGTTTGGTGCTGGGCTATGTTTTTATTTGGCTTGGTGTCTGTTTAGTGTATTGGGAATTGTACTGGCTAAATCAATTCCAAATTTAGAAAGCTTACATTTAGATTTTTCAATTGTTGCGGTATTTATTTTGATTATTGTGCCTATGGTGAAAAGTAGCGCAACTTTAGTGGGCGTCATATTTACTTTAGTATCTGCCTGTATTTTTAAATATTTTCAATTTGAAGCGGGCATTGTGCTATCTGGGATTTTGGGAATGTTTAGTGCGATGTGTACGGCAAAAATCGTCGGAGTAACAAACATAGGAGCACCAAAATGACATGGACTTTATTGTTAACTTTGGCAGGCATTGTATTGATTAACCGTTACTTTTTTTTAGAACCTAAAATCGCCCTGAAATTGCCTCGTGTGATTGGAAATATGTTGCAGTATTCAGCGCCATGTTTGCTGACCGCTATTTGTGCCCCAATTGTATTTTTTAATGGAGATCAATTGCGTGCATTGCCTTTGGATGCCTATTTTTTAACAGCAATGATCTGTGTTGTTTTAGCACTTATTTCTAAGAAAATTCTAGTCAATTTAGCTTTAAGTTTATTGTGCTTTTACGGGTTATTTTATCTGTTAAATTGAAGAAAATGGAGGGAAAAGCCGAATTGAATTTTCCCTCTGGTTTATTTGCGCTAAAAAGCCAGTTTCTGGCGTGTTTTCCATTTCGGTAGTACTTTACCAAGATAGGCATCCATGCACCATACGGGGCCAATGAGGAGGAATTGAAGGTCTTTAAAGAAAGAAGGCTTTTTACCTTCGACTTTGTGACCATAAAATTGACCAATCCAAGCCAGAATAAATACCCCAATATAGAAACCAACACCGACTGGGAGTAAGTAAATGATCCATGCCATGACTGCAATTAATGCGGTCATTGCTACAGCAAGAACAATATCTAAACGGGCATAGAAAACGAGGGTTAGAACTAGAAGTAGTGCCGTAAGCAAAGCACTAAAATGTGCAAGAATCCCAATGATGGCAAATAAAATCGCGGGAACACAAGCCCAATGGATGGCTTTATTGGTTTTGTTTTGATGACTTTCGCTATATTCATCGAACCATTCGGTGATTGATTTTCTTAACATTCTTCATATCTCCATATAATCAATAACTTGGTATTTTTTACTTAAAATTCATATTCTTGTTAAAATTTTTCAATATTCATTAATACGCATTAACATGTATTAATAACTATTAATATGTATCTATTTACGCCATAATTTTACACCTTAAAGAAAAAACTTAAAAAGGCGTAAATGTGGGCACTATTTCTCAAAGAAAATTGACAGATGGCACTATTCGCTATCGAGCTGAAATTCGTATAAATAAACAAGGTGTAATTTATAAAGAATCCAAAACATTTGCAACAATGCGTACAGCTTCAAATTGGCTAAAAAAAAGAGAGGCTGAAATACAAGATAATCCTGAAATCATAAAAGGTAAAGTTGAAGCAAGTAAATTTACAATTGGGGATTTAATTAACAAGTATCTTGTTGAGGTGGGTGATCAATACTCAATAACTACAATAAGATCATTGCGTGTTTTGTTGAAGCTTCCGATTAGTAAAATTAGTTCTGATAAATTTGGTGCAATGAATATCACCGAACATGTTAAAGCTAGAAAAATAGGATATCCAAAATTAGGCTTAAATCCTGTTTCCCCATCAACTATATTAAATGAATTGCAGCACTTGAAGTCAGTACTTAATCACGCAAGATTATTATGGGGTGCTGATATTAAATATACTGAAGTAATTGACGGTATGTTGCAGTTAAGAAAAACAAGACAAATCAATAGAGGTAATACGAGAGATAGATTGTATGAGAGAGCAGAATTAGAAAAACTTTTAAAATTCTTTACATCAACATGGAACCGTGGAAGATCTGTATACCCAATGCACCTACTTATGATATTTGCAATTTTTTCATGTAGACGACAGGCTGAAATCACTAGACTTGAGGTTTTAGATTACAATAGAGAGCACAGGGTTTTTCTGGTTAGGGATCTTAAAAATCCAAATGGATCCAAGGGGAATCACAAAGAATTTATTGTTTCTGATGAACTAGAAAAACTAATTGATCTTGCATTGAGTCCTAAATACAGAAACAGAATGATTCTATCTGAGTGTGAATCTAAGTATTTATTCCCTTTACGTGCTGGATCTATTTCAACTGAATTTAATGAAACTTGCACATTGTTGGGGGTTGAAGATTTACGCTTTCATGATTTACGTCATGAGGGCGCAACTCGATTAGCTGAAAAGGGTATGACTATTCCTCAAATACAACAGTATACCCTTCATACAACATGGTCCAGTTTGCAGCGATACGTATCATTAAAAATTAGAAGAAATGTTATGACATTTGAAGAGATGCTACATCTCATCGGTGAAATGTAGCATAGTCTTTGGCTGCCGATTGATGCTCTTTATCAAGAGCATCAGCTAAGTCTTTAAGATTTACAAAATATGGTGCTGTACGGCTTTTTTGATCAATCTTAAAAACAGGGAATGGAAATTCATTATCATTTGCCATTTTGTTAATTGTGGCTCTTTTCAATGCCGGATAGTACTCTTCAGCCACATCCATGAGCTTTATGACTATTGATCTATGTTTCAAGAACAAATAATCATAAGTAGAAAATTCTAGAGCACCCATTCAACCTTCCTCCTTCACTTCAGATCGAATCACATCTTTGCCAAACTTAAAATCGGCGGTTATGTTTTTCTTGCCATCATCGGTCCAGTTAAAAAATTCCATCTGCCCATTTTCCAGCCCCATGAGTTCATGATTTGCTTTTAAAAATTCCAAACCAACAGCAAACTCTTTTAAGCAATCTTCAATCCGATCATTTGGAACTTTAAAGAAATCTGAAAGGGTTCGGATTTCGTAAGTTTTAGTCATCAACCTACCTCCTTTTCTTCTTTCGATGGTCGCTCCTCTAGTGAGTCTTGCCAGCTGCCTTGGAATTCAGATTTTTCATACTGTGAAAAAAATCCATCATCAGAATCATCAATCCAACCTTCCATAAATATCTCAGGTTTTAATTCAAAATAACTTTTAAAACCATCTTTATCCGTTGCTATAAATTTCACTATGGATGGCACATTCGACCATTCGTATTTAGTCATGACTTTGCTCCTGTGCTTCGATCATTGCTTTATTTTCTTTGATGGCTAGTTCAGCAGCTTCAATTGAATCAAACTCTACAATTTCGAAGTTATCTTCATCTGAATAAATGTTTGCAAAAAATGCTTTAGTTGATTTGGTTTGCTCCCACTTTTCTAGTTCTGCAATTTCATTTTTTTCTAATTCCATTTCATATTCAGATACACAGTTCACAGTATGTTCGGCACCTTCCCAATAATATGTTGAGGTGAGTTCATCTTTCGGCACCAAAACAAACCCTTCAGGGGTGGCTTCTTTCAACAGCGCATTTGCAAACTCATAAACGTATGAATGAAGATCCATGTTTCCACTTGCTTGCTCTTTAAGTGAAAACCCATTTGCTAAAGCCAATTCTCTAATTTTATTAATTTCCATCTCATCACCTATGTGCATTATTCTGCGCAAAATCCTATTTTTTGATGATAATGCGCAGATTTTTGCTCGAATTTGTTGTTAAGCTACTTCTTCAATAGCGTCTTTTAATTGCTGTTTTTGCACTGGAAGCAAGGTTATTTGACCTTGAGTCAAATCCTCTACAAGCTTTGTGAAATAACCAATTGCATTACCAAGTGTGGTTTCGTCAGCTTGAGCAGGACGACGGATTAGAGTGTCTACAGCTTCAAGTAGTATTCGTTTTTCGTGTGCTTCCATCACGCCACCTCAATTTCACGAATCGGACGAGCAAATACAGCTATTGCATCATCTTCTGTAAAGTGAATATCCATTAAGAAAAATCCATTTGGAGCGATTGGCTTCCAATCTGTTAAATCTGCGTTTTCCATCATTTTTTCCCAATCATCCATTGAGGTGCAGCTTTCAAGATAAAATGAGACAGTTTCGATATTGAAGTGACGCTTGATAGCATCCCATTCACTTTGCGAAAGCCATTCTTGGTTTTCGTGATGCTCATCCAAGTATTTACGGTATTCTGGATGAATCCATGAACCATACTCATCACGCACAACCTCTACAGGTTTTAATTGATTTATTTCCATCACAACCACCACGCCATTTGCCAAAGTTGAAAGTAAAGTTTTAGGAGGGTCATGCTGCGAGCTCCTTTAATTCAAGTTGTCGCATAGCCTTATAGATAGATTGATTAAAATTAATCACTGACATCTCAATGCCCGTAATATCCAGATCTGTTGCTAATATGCGAATTACAACAATCTGCAAATGCTCAGGAAGCAAAGGGCAGTAGCTCACAAAGTCACACCATTCACGACGAGTACAAGCCAATTGCAACGTGATTTGAGGAATGTATTCACTAGGTACTTCCTGCAACAACAGCGTATTTAAATGAACAGATGGAGTAGGGCATTTAACTTCAATCTGACCATCTTTACCCACCAACCCATCAGGAGAAGCCCCGCAATTTCCAATACTCGGGTGATCAATCAAACCTGTGCTTATTACAAAATTACCTGTTTTATTTTCATAGGCTGCAATCGCATAAGGTTCTTGATCAATTCCCCATTGCATAGTCTTGGTAGTTGGAGTTTCCTCCTGAACGCCAGTAAGGCGCTCAGTCAGAATGGTTAAACCTAATGCGTTTAATGCTTTGCCAGTTTTAGGCTTTGCATCGATATCTTTCACACGGCTAGCAGTTACTTTTCCACATCGATCTGCATGCCAATCTTCACTACGCTGGAGAATGTTCATAGGTTTCTCCTTGTTGTTTTTTTATAGCTTCATCAGCAAATTGAGCCATTTCTTTTAGATCAGCAGAATGAGTAGACCAGAAGTGATTCTTACATTCTCCCTTAGGTAAATTCACATATGCATTTTGTAGGCGCTCAGTTCCATATCCTGCTTCAGTGCGTAAGTGTTGAAGATGCTGCTCTTCAAATTCTGGATATCCAGCAGGGATACTATTTTCACTAAATCCACTGACAGTTTTAACCTGGCAATCATCAATCCGTTTAGCTTCATCTTCGTCATAAATACCCGAAAAACCAAAGGCAACACGTGCACACTGGATTAAAGATTTATGGCGCAACATGCGCTTAGGATATTTCTTCCAAGGTTCGGATGTGCCTTGGCATTCGCTTAAATATTCAGTAACCACAGTTGGATGTTCACGATCTTTACGATAGATTTTGCATGTGCAAGATTGATCATCTTGTTCAAACTGAATACCATTACAAAGAGGGTTGTCATTAATAATTCGCGCCCATCCATCGATACCAACTACAGGGGTGATGCCACCACCTTTGGCAGGGAATGCGTAAATTTCTTTAGTAAATGGATTGAGCTTGTATTGATTAGCAACAATCAAAAGACTTACAAGCTGTACATCATTCGCGCCTTTAAAAACTGTATCAATTAATGTTTGCTTTAGTTGCTCTGGATCCACATCAACCATGTCAAATGCCAATGCTACTTTGTGCATTTGAGCCTGAACGATATTGTTTTGTTTTACTGGTGCATTCATCTTCTAATCCTCAAAACTTGATTGATACGTGTGGCACTTCATCTTTGTGAATCGCCTGTAAAATTTGCTTGCCTAATTCTTCTGAAACACCAATGCTCATAAGACCTTGGAGCGCTTCATTGCAGATTTTCTTTTTATGAGCTTTGTTGGCTTCGCGTGCTTGCTGCTCTTTAAGTTCAGCATCTGCCTTTGCTTTAGCTTCTTGCTCGATGCGTAAGCGCTCAGCTTCAACAGCCTTTTGGCGATCAATTTCAGCTTGCTTTTCACGCTCAATGGCTTGCTGCTTTAATTGCTGTTCACGCAATTCAGCTTGTTCTTTTTCAAGCTTTAAGCGTGCTTCACGTTGTTCTGCTTCAAGCTTTTCTTGCTCGGCTCTTTTACGATCTGCAAGCGCTTTTGCTTCAGCTTCAACACGTGCCTTGTCCGCTGCTTCACGTGCAATTTTTTCGTCACGTTCTTTCTGTTGGCGCTCAATATCGGCTTGGCGTAAGCGTTCTAATTCAGCCTGCTCGGCTTCGTATTTTTCACGAGCAACAAGGGCATTGCGTAGCTTTTCAAGTGTTTCGAATTTGGCAATTTTAATTTTTTCTTCAAATTCCTCAAACATAGTCCCCATTGGTACTTTTTCTAAGTAGCGAATATTTGAAGCTAAAATCTCCGCATCAACATTAATGTTTTCGGGCAAAAGGAAGTCTGTAATTTCCTTTATTGCATTCTCATGCTTCGCCACACGATCTTTTTCCGCATTTTCCCAGTCTGTTAATGGCTGACGAATGCGGTCACGCTCGGCATCCAATTCATCACGAGCAAATTTTCGATCGGCATCAATTTGGTTGGTAACAACCGTGTATTGCTCTTTGAGTTTTTTACCCTCAGCATCGATTGCTGATTTTGATTGAGCAACCTTATAAGCCAGTGAAGCAATTTCCTTGCGTCCTTTTGCAGTTGTAACATCGGGAACGATACTGCTCACTTGAGCTTTAATTTGATCAACGATTGCCTGAATGCCATTCGCATTGTTGAATGCAGAAACAATCACATTTTGTTCTAATACTTGTAATTCCATTATGCTTTTACTCCTTTCAATTCATTAACTTTTTCTTCTTCAAAATGCGCTTTAAGCATTTCATTAAGTGTGTAAACTTGGCTATTTGTCAGTGCAAATTGAAGTCCATGAGCTGCAAAAATATCGTCATAATCTTCAACAACAGGGCGGTGCCAAGTCGCTACTTCAAGCAAGTCATAATCCACATCAACATCGTTTTGCGGATCACTTGTATTGTTCCAAGCCAATGAGCTTGTTGTTTGATTTGCTTCAACAACAGCAGACACATAACAAGCGCTGTAGTTCGGTACAATCAGCGAGAAGTGGACTGTTGATCCTTTAATATCAGGCTTATCAGCAACTACAAGATTTTGAAACGTAGGTGCTTCAGGAGCGTAATTAGAAAGCATATTCATTGTTGTGGCTCCTTGGCTGCCGAAACTGGCAAACCTAAAGCCGCATTCAGTTTATTCACCTGAACCGCAGGTAGAATCGCAATAGCTGGTTTTGCTTCAAATTTTTCAAGAAGTGATTTTGACTCAGGCCACACTTCCCATAGTTTTTTGAATGTGTGTACACTTTCCAAAACAGCGTTTACTTCACACTCCATGGCATGTCGTTGTTTAACTAAACTCTCGACGTTTTCATTAGCCTGTAACCAAGAGATAGCAATAGGATTATCAGCTCCAAAAACAATACGTGAGCAGTTGCTTTCATATGACATTAGCTTTGATTCACTAAGACTTACAATGTGTCGCTGACCACCAATATTGGTATCCATGCGACTTTGCTTATAAAGAAAACTTGCTGGAAGCTTCTTCATTGTTTTAATGTGCTCACCATGGTGATCCATATAAAGTGCATCACCAGCTAAAACTAGATCACTTTTTGCTTTTGATTGCTTTTCAGAAAAGGCGTGATCCAAGACAGTTTTAAGTAATGACTGACGAATTTGATTAGTTAAGCGACTCATGATTTCACCCCCACCTTAGCCGTTGCACTTTGATAACCTGAGCAATTCACCACACCGCCCAAACACATAGCGATAATGATGATTGATGGAATAACAAGCCCTGAGCGTTTGTACTGAACAGTGTTTTCAGCCGTTGGAGGCTGATTTAAATATTGAGTCGTTTGACTTTTTTGATGTGTTTGATTCATACTTATCTCACTCTTTGAGTAAAAGCCCTTTGATGTCGAGTCGTGAGGGCTTTTTTATTTAAAATTAAAAAGCTTTTTGAAATTGATTGATTAAGCAGATAAGGCATCCGCACTTTTCATCTACTGGATCTTCACCAACTTCCGCAGTTTTTACCGCTTCGCCCATTTGCTGATTTAAGCCAGTACCTTCCAAAACGTATTTCTCCATTGCTTGAGCGTGTTCAACTTGACCGCCTGAAAGCTGAAGGAGTTGTAAGCGTAAATTTTGAATTTCCATTTTTGTCTCACTGAGGAGGTTTGTTTGTGTATGAGGTAAATATAGTCAAAACTATAAATATAGTCAATAGTTGGAACTATAAAATACAGTTATTTTTATATTATTTATTTTTATGCTTTAATAGACAAAAGAAAACCCACGCAGGGTGGGTTAGAGAATTAATTTGAAAATTTATTTGTTGCTTAAGACTTTAGTTTTTGCCTCT
>NZ_JBIMBV010000022.1:0-70551 GCF_048551735.1 Acinetobacter legionensis | reverse complement strand
TGATTTATCAGAAGTTTTATTTAACATCACCGCCGATGGATGTGCATTCTACAGCATTCCATTCCCAACACAACCCCTTTTTTTAAACTTTTTTATCGGATGTGCGTTTTTTCCTCAAAATCAGCATTTTTTTATGCTTTTTATCTATTTTTTAAGCATTTTTCATTAGTTTTTTCATATTAAAGTTATTTTTATGCTTTGTTTTCCACTCTCGAATCACAAAATCTGAGCTTTATTCACCTAAATCAGGATTCAAAAAGAAAAACCGCATCAATTTGATGCGGTAAATCCTATACTTTGTGCACTTTTATATTTTGCAGTCATTTCATCTGTTAAATGCTGCAGAATAGAATCCACATTTTCAAAAGGATGAAAACAGGACTGTCGTACAATCACAGAGAAGTCTCCGACACTTAAACGATCTAAAGATTGCAGTTTTACTTTTATATCGGCTTCATGAACAACAAGTTTGAGCTGTATACAGATATTTTCCAGTAAAGCCAAACGCTGTGCATAATTTAAAAAATCAAAATGCATTTTAAAATCGAAACGGCGTAATGCAGCTTGATCAAGTTCATCAAAACGATTGGTTGTCGCCACTACGACGCCATTAAAGCTTTCGAGTTGAACCAAAAACTCATTTACTTGCGAAACTTCCCAAGAGCGGGTTGCTTGACGGCGGTCTTGTAATAAGCCATCTACTTCGTCCAACAACAAAATTGCCTGTAAGTCTTCGGCTTCTTGAAACGCTTTAGCAAGGTTTTGTTCTGTTTCACCCACCCAAGCAGAAATTAAGTCTGAACCACGCTTAATCAGTAAAGGTCTATTGATAGTTTCAGATAACCATCGTGCAAATGCAGTTTTACCTGTTCCAGATGCTCCGTATAAACATAAACGGCCAAAACCATGTTGCAGGATACCAGATGCGATCTCCGCAAGATTCTGCTTACAATTGATATAGTTCAGATCATAGAACTTGGGCAAAGCATTACTATCTTGCAATTTAATGCTTTGATGACCCTGTGCTTTTAAGGTATTGGACACCAATTTGGTCATGCTTTCCTGAACCACTAAATGCTCATTGTGCATTTGAGCCGCTTTGGCAACACGATAACTACGGCGTAAAATTGCTGGAGATAATTGCTCAACATTGGCCAAGGCTTCCTGATACAAAGGATTAAGTTCTTGACCACAATGTTGTTCGATAAAGCTTCTGCGTTGCTTTTTAGGTGGCACTTTAATTTCAAGCACCATATCAAAACGGCGTATAAACGCAGGATCGAGCTGATCAGAATTAGACACCCAAATCGTTGGTGTACGATTTTGCTCTAAAATACGATTGACCCAAGCCTTACGACTTTGTGCAGTGCTTTTCATCCCCACGCCATTTTCGGTGTCATTAAATACATCCTCAACTTCATCAAACAGCAATAAAGCAGATTGACTGTCGAAAATGCACTGCGCTGCACGATACGCACATAAACGGCCTGTGGCTGAAATTGCATCACCATCTTCATCTTCACAGGAGATTTCAAAAAGTTGCACCGCCATTTCATCTGCAAGGGTCTTACACAGTTGTGTCTTTCCTGTGCCTGAAGTGCCATAAAGGAAGATATTTACCCCCTGTTGCTTACTCATTTTGACTTGCTTTAAGTAAGCTAGGAGTAAAGTCAATTCAGTGTGTAAATGAGGATAATCCTCTAAGGTTAATTCAGCAGGCTGACTTTTATTAATGGTTCCAACAAACAGATCCATCACATCATTGGTTTTCACCAATAACTTATCAGCCAATTGGTTTGACACCAGATTCAATTTCCCACGTAAATAATTACGATAGTGTTGTTGAACACTGATTAAGCCACTGCGATGTAAACGCCCTTGTACAGACAAAGCCTGCCGAATTGCTTCATAAGGTAAATCTAAAACCACAGCCAAAGCACGTATGGTTTTAGACGCAGTCAATTCACCGATGGTATCCGCAATATCATCTAGAAGTTGTTCACTGTTTAACATCACGATAAAGCCTAAAATCGTGCTTTCAACAGCATTTAAATCCAGTAATTGCTGTATTAACTTTAGGTTATATTGCAATTCAGCATTGAACTGAAAATTATCTAATAAATTTTGCTGTTGGCTATTTTTATGCAAATGGTTAAGTTCCTGATAAGCAGCTTGCTCATCGAACTTATCTGCAAGTAATGCTTCAGAAAAACCTAACTTTTTTGCAATCCATTGATGACTAAAGCAATGATCAGAAATAAATTCTTTTGCACCACCTAACTCGACCAAAAATCGAAAAGCCCAAAGTTTTACAATCGGAGAAATTTCAGCAAAATCCGCTACGTCAACCTGATGCATATTTTGTGCAAAAGGTTGATTAATATATTCGTTCATATATTCACTTTTTTCTTTTCATGACTAAGGCTAAACTTTTTTCAATTTGCATTTTCTGCAAGCAAAGTCATCCCTCAGAACATGTATATTCTTTAAAATAAGGTTTATTTTCGTTTAATTTAAACGATTAAAAATGTATAGGGTCTATTTAAAGCCCAAAATGAGAAATACGTTAAACAACATGATTTTTCTCCCGAATATTGAATTTAACAGCTGATTCAAATCACATTTTAAGCACCCTGCTTAAAATGATGGGTTCAATCAAGATATTATGGTTATCCTGCAACCAGTGAGTGGTTGTAAACAATCTTGTCAAAAGGCAACGTTACAAGATCAAATTGAGGCAAGTAAAAAGAAAATTGAGGTTGTCTTTGTGATTATTTAAGCCATCGTGGCTAAATTTTGGCTCATTTTAAAGTTAAGGATAGATTTTTGCAATTATTTATTACGCATTCATCACGAACATAGGATTTTGTCAGTTTCCACTAACGCCCCAACAAAAAACCCGCCGAAGCGGGATTTTGATTGTCTGTTTCAGTTTATTTTGCTTTATCGATAAATAGCTGGGTACTGTATTCAGCCGTTGCTAATTTATTAATTTTCTTTTGACCTGTCTGACCAGCCAAACCTTGGGCATATTTAAGGAAAGCCTCCGCATAGTCTAAGCCAACATTCACACGGCGCTCACCAGTAATGGTTTTCAAGGTGGTATAGTAGTCACCACCATTCGCAAGAAAATCAATCGTGATCGCTTTGTAAATCTTATTGAGATCAAGATTTTCATATTGCCCAGATGCATTACGTACTTGTATTTGGTTAAGACGCTGGCCTTTGTCTTTAGTAAAGTCAACATTCCAACGCATACCACCAGTATATGGGTAGCTACCCGTATTATTCTGGGCAATCACACCATCTATTGCATCCTCTAAGGTGGCTTTAACTTCAGCACCCGTCAAATCTAAACGCAACAATGTATTCTTGAACGGTAAGACATTATAAATTTTACCAACTGTCACATCCCCTAAAGCAACATCTTCACGGACACCACCACCATTTTGGAATGAGATATCAGCGCCAAAGAAGGTCTTTCCTTGTTGTAAAAACGCTTCAGCAATAATTTGTTGAATATCTCCACCATGTTGATCGACGTGGGTATTCTTATTACAGATATCGCCGAGTGTTGAACGATTTACATCACGTTGTGTACCAGGGACTCGACGTGAACAGAGATTATCTGTGGCTTGACCTACGATTTCTTGAGCAAATTTTTTCTTTTGTTCCTGATACGGTTTTAAAACATCCAAGGTGTTTTGTAGTGGCATTACAACAGTAAATGGGGCCTGATCTGTTTTAAATTGCGTCAGAATTGCTTGTTTTTCAGTTTCGGTGACTGCTTTTGCGTCTTTGGCGGTACGGGTAAAGTTATTCCCAATGAGTACATGTGGTGTTCCACTACAGCTTTCGACATTCCCGTTTTTGTCAAACTTCACATTTAAATCGCCCACGATATAACTGTACTGCCAAGCTTGCGCGACGCAGACCAATTGACCATCTTTGTTTCTCAGCTGTGTTGGATAAGCACCTTCAGGTGTCATGCCATATTTTTTAAGACTGTCAGGGCCCAATAACGTATGTGAATCACCCCCAATAATCACATCAACATCGGTAAGTGATTTTGCCAGCTGTTGGTCTAAGTCATATCCCACATGGGTTTGAAGAATAATATTTTTAATACCTTGTGCTTTATATTGATTTATTTCTTTTTGTGCTGTTTCAATTTCATCTGCAAACAATGTATCAGCATTCGGTTGAGAAGAGTTTTTGGTTTTCTTGGCAACCGTTAAACCAATGATTGCAAATTTCACTCCCTCCTTTTCAAACACTTGTGACTTCAAAATGCGATTGGTTTTATACAACGGTGAAGATGCACCAAAACTGACATTGGCCGTTAAAATTTGGGTTTTGTCTTTACAAGAACTTTGATCCAAGAAACCAATAAATTTCTTTAATCCATCATCTTTAGAATCAAACTCATGGTTACCCGGCGTAAATGTATCAAAACAAACGGTGTTCATTGCATCTGCGTCTGCTTTACCATCTGTTAAGTTATAGTACAAATCGCCAGTGATCGCATCACCAGCATGTATTTTTAAAGCATTTTTCTTTTCTACTGCAAGTTGGTTAATTAAGCTGGCAACACGTGCAAATCCACCGCTTGCAACACTAAACTCTTCATCCCCTGTCCCCACATTGCTTTTAAATTTAATGCTTTCTTCATCTAAATGTGAATGATGGTCATTAATATGCAAGATATTCAGTTCTAAAGCTTTTGCCTCTATTGGTTTTTCAGTATTTGAATGATCATTATCATCATTACAAGCAACCAACAGCGTAGACAGTACACTTAGCAAAATGATTTGCTTTTTATTATTAATCAACATGATATTTCCAACAAGCAATAAATATTTATGGCCTAGTATGTTGATCATTTGTTTAATTTTGATGAATAATTAAACATTATTGCTCAGCAACAAGGTTTCATCAGAGCTTAAATATTCAAATTGTTTTCTGAACACCGACAAACACAGCATATCTATACTTTTAACAACAGCTCACTTTATGATTTTTTTCTTTAATGTATTTTTTAAACGTTGAAGTTTCAAAAAGTTATATTCAAATTCAGTTGTTTCAAAAATAAAAAACCAATCAAATTTGATTGGATTTTATAACAAGTTAAACCTTAATCTGCTTGATAAAAAGGTTTATCACCCATCAAAGTGGCTCGATTCATAACACGGTGCTGAGGACGGTAATCATCAACAGCATAATGGAAGGTACAACGATTATCCCAAAATGCCACATCATTGGCCTGCCACGACCAACGCACTACAAACTCTGGTTTCTGAATATGTTCAAACAACATTTTCAAAACAGCATCGCTTTCTTTGGCTTCGAGTTCATTGATTCGTGTGGTAAAACCTTCACTCACAAACAAAGCTTTGCGACCTGTGACAGGATGAGTACGAATCACAGGATGGCTAATCGGAGGATGTTTTTTCTTAGCCTGTTCTAGCTTTTCTAATTCGGCAGGATCACCACCAAAACGATCTACTGGAAATGAACGTGCAATATCATGTGTTGCAGTTAAACCAGACAACATCGCTTGCATCGGTTTGGATAATGCTTCAAACGCCGCTGTTCCACTTGACCAAAGTGTATCTCCACCCCATGCAGGGACTTTTTTTGCACTTAAAATTGCGCCCATTGCTGGTGCTTCAAGAAAAGTCACATCGGTATGCCACAATGCATTATCCCGTAAATCATTTAATTCCGTATCTAAAACCATGATTTCTGGTTGTTCTGGAATATTAGGGTAAATTGGGTGGATATGTAACTGACCAAATTGACGCGCCAAAGCTGCATGTTGCTGTGCAGTCATCGGCTGATTTCTGAAAAAGATCACCTGATGTTTCAATAAAGCTGCTTCAATCAAAGCCTTTTGTTCAGGTGTTAAAGGCTGATTGAAATTCACACCTTCAATCAGCGCACCAATCGTTGGATTTAATGGGGTAACTTTAAAAATATTTGAAACAACAGCGTTCATTTCTTCCTCGATCTTCTCACGATATATTAAAATGTTAAAACTAAATATGGCGATATGCTATCGAACAGTGTAGCGAAAATAACTTACTGAGATTGCTTATCCCAAGGGACTAATTTCCTTTGTAAACGACGTAAACCAATTTCCAAAATAAAGGCAATCACAGCAATAATTAAAATCCCCACAATCACCACATCTGTAGCCAAAAGCTGTGAAGAAGATTGCACCATAAAGCCTAAACCTTCAGAAGCTCCAACCAACTCTGCTGCCACCAAAGTCGACCATCCCACCCCAAGACCAATACGGATACCGGTTAAAATACTCGGTAAAGAACTTGGTAAAACCACATGTTTAATAATTTGCATTGGGCTTGCACCCAAAGACTGTGCAGCACGAATTTTAGCTTGATCGACTGAACGTACACCGGTTGCTGTTGCAATAACAATCGGTGCAAAAATTGCCAGATAAATCAGTAGCACCTTGGATAATTCACCAATACCACACCAAATTACAATCAAGGGTAAATACGCCAGCGGCGGAATCGGACGATAAAACTCAATGATGGGATCTAAAATACCCCGTACAACTTTATTACGACCAATCGCAATCCCAACTGGAATCGCAGTGATGACCGCAGCAATTAATGCCGTGCCAATACGACCCAAACTTGCACTAATATGACTCCACAAGCTAATACTCATATAGCCATTGCTGAACAAATCATTGAAACGCTGCAAAACGGCGGTTGGTGATGGTAAGAATAAAGCATCAATCCAGCCTAAAGTGGTGACCAGCCACCAAATTGCAATCAAAGTAATGATCGTGATACTACTAATCAAGGTAATATTGACTTCACGTGGAACCTTCACCACCACAGTCTGAGATTCAACTGTACGAGGGATCAATTTAGGGTCTAATTGTGCTGTCATTACTCCACCTTTTCCACTTGAGTTTGGTCACTCTGAGCAACATGGTATTGATCCTGATTATTTTGAATAAACACACAACTCAACACATGCTCTCGCATTTCAATAAACTTAGGATCTGATTTAATACTTCGTGCTGGCTCACCATGGGCATAGCGTTTAGCAAAATCCAACTCTAGCTTTTCCACAATTCGCCCAGGATTCGGTGCAAGAATAATTAGATCTGTTGCTAGAAAAACAGCTTCTTCGATGTCATGGGTAATTAAGAATGTGGGTTTGGACGTGCTCTTCCAAATATCTAATAATAAGCACTGCATTTGTTCACGAATAAAGGCATCCAAAGCACCAAAAGGCTCATCCATCAATAATATTTTAGGGTCAGAAGCCAAAGCACGTGCTAAACCAACCCGTTGACGTTGCCCGCCTGAAAGTTCCCAGATATGGCGTTGACCAAAGCCTTCTAAATTCACCAATTTGAGTAATGCTTGTGCACGGTTTTGACGTGTTTTTTTATCAAATCCTGCAAGCTCTAAACCAAAAGCAATATTGTCTTCTACATTTTGCCAAGGCAATAAAACATCATCTTGGAACACCACACCACGGTCTCGGCTGGGTGCAATGATTACTTCGCCATCCAGTTTTAATGTGCCTGCTTGTGGCTGAGTAAATCCAGCAATCAGATTTAATAAGGTTGTTTTACCACTGCCTGAAGCACCTAATGCAACCATCAGTTGCTCAGAGCCCAGTTGAAATGAAACATCTTTCAGTACCGGTTGTTCAGCACCCGGATACTGTGCTTGTACGTGTTCTACAGTCAATACAGCCATGATGAATACTTCCGATCTCTATTTCGATGTTTGAATAAAACGTGTGTTAATAAACTGTTGATAATTTGGAGAAACTTTTCTCACCAGACCCTGTGCTTTTAAAAAGTTCACTGAATTGACAATATTCTGTGTGGTCCGCCCACCAAGGTATTGAGTGCTTAATTGCGCCTGACGTTCTGGATAGGCGGCACCAGCAAGAAGCGCTGGCACATCTTGAGCATCTACACCAGTAATTTTGGCAATTTTTTGCACTTCAGCCGAGTTGGCAGTCCAACGACTTTTATTCTGGTTATAGGATTGATAATAGTTCAGTGTCACTGTTGAAAACTTTGCTAAGACTTCAGGATGCTTCTGTGCAAAATCTTTACGTGCCACCCAAACTTCAAATGTAGGAGATCCCCATTGCCCAACCTGCCCTGCATCTGTGATGACCTTACCGGTTTTCTTAATATTGGCAAGTGCAGGTGACCAGACAAAAGCTGCATCTATATCGCCTCTGCGCCATGCTGCATTAATTTCAGCTGGTTTTAGGTTCAACAACCGTATTTGATTGGTTTTAATATTCCAATGCTGCAAAGCCCCCAATAAACTGTAATGGGAAGTCGAAGCAAATGGGGTGGCCACCTTTTTCCCAATTAAGTCCTGAGGACTATTAATTCCTGAGCCATTTCTTACTACTAAGGCTTCCGCACTTTTCAGATCGGTAGAAATTAAAAACACCTCTATGGGCAAATTATTGGCAACAGCTGCCCCCAAAGGACTTGAACCAATCAGTGCGATATCTACAGAACCTGAAGCCAATGCAGTTAAAACTTCTGCGCCACTATTAAATAAGCGCCAATCCAGTTTTTCCCCAATTACTTTGTCATACACACCATCAGCCTGTGCAACTTTGGCAGGTTCTATGTTGGTTTGATAACCAATGACGATAGGGCGAGCATTTGCCAAACCACTATAGCTATATAAACTTATGGCTGAGCAAAGCAAAATCAGTTGCTGAAATTTCATGATCAATGTGTGGACTAGAATAAATAAAAAGAGATGGGAATCAGCCTCATGGTACGGTTTTTTTGTATATTATTAAAAATACGTTTTTTAGATTTACTTATATGTTTTATTGATTAACAAAACTTGAAATCTATTTTATTTTTCTAGATCGATCAAAATTAACAAGATTTTAATTAGGCCACTAAACCCACACCAACAAACAAAACAATATCACAATAATATTTTATTAGGATAAATAAATCACATTAAGCAAGCCATTCAATGGTTTACTCATCGGAAATAGAGTAAAAACTCTATTTTTATTCAAATAATATTACTATATTTAGTATAAATAAAACGCGTTTTAAGTATAAGGATATAACATGAAAAAGGAATTTCTTGCCCTTACTACAATCGTATTATTAGGAATATCAAGCACCTCTCAAGCAAAACAAGAAATCTGTGTTTTTGATTTATTAGGGAAAGCTGGCGAATCCTATAAAATGATGGAAGAGTGGGCACTCGCTGCAAAAACATGGAATACCGATGTCCAGCTGATTGCTTACCAAAATGAAGAGCTTGCTGATAAAGATTTTAAAAATGGTAAATGTGATGCTGCCTATATCACCACAATGCGTGCACGCCAATACAATAAATTCGCAGGGTCTATTGACGCGCTGGGGGGGGTTCCAACCAATGCCATTGCACTCAAGGCGATTACCTTTGTTTTGGATAAGCGTAATGTAAAACGCTTAAAAACCAAGATAGACAATGAAGAAATAGAAATTGGTGGAATCGGTCAAATTGGCCCTGCATATATCTTTGTGAACGATCGAACCATTAATACTATTGAAAAAGGTAAAGGTAAGAAATTTGCGGTATTGGCGTATGACAAAGCACAGATTGCAATGGTTGAACGTGTCGGAGCAATTCCTGTTCCTTCGGATATTTCCAATTTTATTAAGAAGTTTAATACAGGTGAAGTACCAATGGTGGGTGCGCCAGCTTACGCCTTTAAACCTTTAGAAATGGAAAAAGGGCTTGGCTCTAAAGGTGCATTGATCAATTTTCCAGTGCTAAATGTCACTGCAGATTTGGTGTTTAGATCTCAAAAATTCCCTGCTACTTTTGGCAATGATTCTAGAACGTGGTTTATCAAGCAACTTCCTCGTCAATTCAGTATGGTCAAACGTTTAGAAGAAGGCATTCCAGCTAAATATCGTTTGAATTTAAGTAAAGCAGATACTGAAAAATATCAAAAGCTTTTACGAGATGGACGTATGGATTTAACCCGACAAGGTATTTACGATCCGACCATGATGTCAGTGCTTAAACGGGCGCGATGTACTGTAGATCGAACCAACTTTGAATGTTCTTTGGCGGGTGAGTAACCTCTCATCAAAAGTTGTTGATAAAAATCAGGCAATGGAGGCATCCATAAATTGCCTGATTTTTTATTTTAAAATTTACTGAGCTGAAGGTTGTTCAACTAAACTTGGGTCATTGGTTGCTTGAGCAGGTTGTGATTGCTGAATCGTTGCATCTCCCTCAACAGCAGTACCTTGTTGAGTCGGATCTACAGTCGCAGTTTGTGCCGATTGCTGTTGATCTGCAGAACCCATTGGTGCTGATTGGGTTGTTTCAGGTGCTTGTGTTGTTTCACTTGATGTACACGCCGTACTCATAACCGCAACACCAGCCAATAGCATAAAAATAAGACCTGATTTTTTCATCATAAATTCCTTTATCACTCTATCAAAAAACGGCAACACAGGACTGCGTTGTCGTGCTGACTATGATTGCTATTTTTTCTGCAAACTTCGTTGAAGCTTGGTTAGACTTTTAAGGTGTTGCCGTATAAGTTATGCAAAGTTTATTAAATCAATGATTTATATTGACCGATTTTATTTTTCATTATACTTGTTTCATTTCACTAGATTTTTTGATGGGATTAAATGCGGTTAGGCAAAAGTCTACCTGATAAAAGATATACTTTTACCATAAAAGTTTCGGATTACTTACATTGTTAATGGCTTTTTACAAGACAAAAAAAAGCTTATCCAAGAAGATTGGATAAGCGATGAAAACATTGTTCAAACTAAAAAAAGAAACTACAGCCATAGAATCTATGGAGCATGATAATTAAATTATTGCTTTTTCGCAAAACCTTATTTTCAATAAGTTTAATCGGTTTTACATGTAAATTAAGCATTTTAATCTGTTCATTCAATTTTAATTTTTGAATTTACTCATCATTTTTGAGCAATAGCTGCATCTATCATCAATAAAGTTAAATTTTTAATCTAAAAAAATAATCACTGATTTGATGATTATTCCAACAAAAATATCTTTAAAGTTTGAGATTTCTCCCTTAGATCAGCTTTTTTCACTGAATTTCATTAAATAATCTCTAAAACTGCTTGAATTTTAGCGGCTCGCCCACATTTCTTATTCATTAATGAATTAAACGATCATGGCAGTTCAAAAATGAACACAGTGCAAAACTGCTGCCGATAAGGACTGTACATGTTTAAGAACCCATTTAAACGGAGTAAATCAATGGCAACTGAGCAGAATCAAGAAGCCCAAGATATTCAAAACGAGCAAGCCGAACAGCAAACTCAGGCTGAAAATGAACAGGTTGAAGTTACCGTTGAAGCTTTACAGGCTCAAATTAGTCATCTTGAAGAGAGCTTAAAACTCGAAAAAGCACGTACTGCAAACGCGGTTTATGAAGCACAGAAAAGTGTAGAACGTATTCAACGTGATGCTGAAAAGCATAAAGACATCGTGTTAGAAAAGTTTGCGAAAGAATTATTAAACTCTGTCGACAACCTTGAGCGTGCCATCCTCGCAGGTGGCGATGAAGAAACACCTGTACTAGAAGGCGTAAAACTGACCTTGAAATCACTTCTCACCACTTTAGAAAAATTCGGTGTTGTTGAAGCAGACACAACCAATGGTTTCAACGCGGACTTACATCAAGCTGTCGGGATCGACCCAAATGCACAAGCCAACCAAATTGGCACAGTTTTGCAAAAAGGCTACACCTTAAATGGTCGACTACTTCGCCCTGCAATGGTGATGGTTGGTCAATAAAGGTAATAAATAGGAGCTTTTTAAAAATATTTTCATGAATTTTCACAAATCATGACTTGAAAATTTTTGAATGGCTCTCATATCGGATAACAAGAAAATCCCTTTTAACTCCCCTTTGTAAAAAGAGGACACAAGGGATTCAAAAGAATTTAGAGGAATTTGATTTATGGCTAAAATTATTGGTATTGACTTAGGTACAACGAATTCATGTGTTGCTGTACTTGAAGGCGATAAAGTTAAAGTAATTGAAAATGCTGAAGGTGCACGAACAACACCTTCTATCGTGGCATATAAAGATGGCGAAATTCTTGTGGGTCAATCTGCTAAACGTCAAGCAGTGACTAACCCTAAGAATACATTATTCGCAATCAAGCGTTTAATTGGTCGTAAGTATCAAGACCAAGCAGTACAAAAAGATATCGGTATTGCACCATTCAAAATCATCAAAGCTGATAATGGTGATGCTTGGGTTGAAGTAAACGACAAAAAACTTGCACCGCAACAGATCTCTGCAGAAATTTTGAAAAAAATGAAAAAAACTGCGGAAGATTATTTAGGTGAAACAGTAACAGAAGCTGTTATTACTGTTCCTGCTTACTTCAATGATGCACAACGTCAAGCAACAAAAGATGCTGGTCGTATTGCTGGTCTAGAAGTTAAACGTATCATTAACGAACCAACTGCTGCTGCACTTGCGTTCGGTATGGACAAAAAAGAAGGCGACCGTAAAGTTGCAGTATATGACTTAGGTGGTGGTACATTTGACGTATCAATCATTGAAATCGCTGACTTAGATGGCGACCAACAAATCGAAGTATTGTCAACCAATGGTGATACATTCCTTGGTGGTGAAGACTTTGATAATGCATTGATCGACTATTTAGTTGAAGAGTTCAAGAAAGAGCAAAACTTCAACTTGAAACAAGATCCACTTGCATTACAACGTTTAAAAGAAGCAGCTGAAAAAGCTAAAATTGAGCTTTCTTCATCTAATTCGACTGAAATTAACTTACCATACATCACTGCGGATGCAACTGGTCCTAAACACTTAGTGATGAATGTAACACGTGCCAAACTAGAAGGTTTAGTTGCTGATTTAGTTGCGCGTACAATTGAGCCTTGCCGTATCGCACTTAAAGATGCAGGTCTTTCGACTTCTGACATCTCTGACGTGATTTTGGTTGGTGGTCAATCACGTATGCCAATGGTTCAACAGAAAGTACAAGAGTTTTTCGGTAAAGAACCTCGTAAAGATGTGAACCCAGATGAAGCTGTTGCAATTGGTGCTGCAATTCAAGGTGCGGTATTGTCTGGTGACAAAACTGACGTACTTTTACTTGACGTAACACCATTAACACTTGGTATCGAAACCATGGGTGGCGTATTAACTGCAATTATTGAGAAAAACACTACGATTCCTGCGAAGAAATCTCAAGTATTCTCTACAGCAGCAGATAACCAACCAGCGGTAGATATTTCAGTTTACCAAGGTGAACGTAAAATGGCTCAACAAAACAAATTGTTGGGTAACTTCCAATTAGGCGACATTCCACCTGCACCACGTGGTGTGCCACAAATTGAAGTATCGTTCGACATCAATGCTGATGGTATCTTAAAAGTATCAGCAAAAGACAAGAGTACTGGTAAAGAACAATCGATCCAGATCAAAGCAAACTCTGGTTTGTCTGATGCTGAAATCGAAGCAATGATCAAAGATGCTGAAGCAAATGCTGAAGAAGATCGTAAGTTTGAAGAACTTGCAAAAGCACGTAACGAAGCTGATGCTTTAGTTGCTTCTGCAAACAAAGCTGTGAAAGATCTTGGCGAACAAGTTACTGCTGATGAAAAAACGGCAATTGAAGCAGCAGTTTCTGAGTTAGAAGTGACTGCAAAAGAAAATGATGTTGATGCGATTAAAGCAAAAACTGAAGCTTTACAAAACATCATTATGCCAATCACTCAACGTGCTTATGAAGCAGCTCAAGGTCAAGGCGGCGCTGAAGGCTTCGATCCTAACCAATTCGGTGGTGATGCAGGCCAACAACAGCAAAAAGCTGATGATGGCGTTGTAGATGCTGAATTCACTGAAGTTAAAGATGACAAAAAATAATTTGTCACTTTAATCTTAGAAAACCGCTCAAGAGATTGAGCGGTTTTTTTATATGATCTATTTTTATCCGTAAAGCTATGGAGTCACTTTTGTTTATCTCTGATATCTCTAAAAAAACTGGACTCTCTATCCATACCCTTCGTTATTATGAACAAATAGGCTTACTGAAAAATATCCATCGTAATCAATCTGGGCGACGTGTACATACCAAACTTGATCTAGAATGGCTTGAATGGGTAAAACGCTTAAAATCAACAGGCATGCCTTTAGAAAAAATGCAAGATTTTGCCCAATTTCGACTACAAGGAGAGCAAACCTTAAAACAAAGACAAGCGCTTCTTATTGCGCATTCTGCTCAATTAAAACAAGAAATTAAAAGACTCAAGCAAGAACAAAGTATAGTCGACTATAAAATTGAAATATATGCACAAAAAATGCTTGAGCTAGAGTGAACTCGAGCAGTTAATATTTTTGACTCACGATTTGAGTTAGGAGTAGACAATGTTAAGTTCAGGTTTTTACATCACCGCAGAATTAAAAATTAAAGATAAAAACAGAATATTAGAAACCCGTGAAGCCTTACAAGCATTATGTGAGCTCACTCTTCAACAAGAACCTGAATGCACCTTATTTCAACTGCATCAATGTCAAGAAGAACCAACCCGTTTACTACTTTGGGAGCGCTTCGACTCGGAACAGTCTTACAACGCCCATTTTAAACAGCACTATACACAACACTATCTTTCCAAAGATTTAACCGAAGTGGTGCAACATTTCGTCAGTGATATTGTGCTATAAAAAAGCTCGAAAAATCACTCTAGTCATCGAGTGGTTTTTCTTATTGATCAATTGCCAATCTTCACTAAATCTTTTATCTTAATTATCACAATAATAATGAGTCAAACGATGAAAAACTCTCCTGCTGTATCCAATACTGTGTATTACAGCTTGATCATAGCGCAATTTATATTGCCTATCATTGCAGCAGTCATCGATATATACAGTACTGAACCCGAGTTAGAACTTCTGGATAAAACGCTTTACCAAGACCCGCAAGCTTGGGAATTGGGGGTTATGTCAGTTGCAGGCTTAATCATCCTCATCATCACATTTGGTTTATGTTTAAAAAAAGAATGGGCAAGAAAGGCTTATCTCTATACATTTTTCCCAATATTTCTGATTTATTTTATGCCCTTTATGCATTGGATTTATATGACCAGTTATGCAGCGATTTTTAACGATCTGGCCTTTGTTTGTTCTGGAATTTTATTGATGATTTTAGTGACTCCATCACTCTATCAACCTATTTTTATACACGATTAATCATGTATAAAACGCTTGCTATCAGCATTGGCTTATATCTCTTTTTAGAGATTCTATGTCATGGTTTTGCATTTTTTGCAGGGAAAATAGTGAGTAAAGCGGATAAACAAAAGCTTAATCATCCTTTGCACCTTGAATTTACACGGCAAACTTTTTATCGCACCATGTTACTGGTCAGCATTGTATTGATGAGCCATTTTTATACTGAAATTGCCTATTTTGAACAGAATGCTTGGATTCGTTTGACATTAAGTATCAGCATTATTTTACTCATTCTATTTATACTCTGGTGGCTAAATGCTTTTATTCTGCACCAAGTGGTTTTAAAGCAACAACAACAATCCGTCTCTCCAGTATTTAAACAGAAAATCAGCTATATCATGCTGCATCCTTTACAATTCAAAGCCTTATATATCAGCCCTGGCTATTTAAAAAGATCTGTTTGGATGAATCGATTACTCAGCGTTTTTGCTTTTATTCTCTTATTTATTGATATCCAAGTCCTGTTTAACGCTTAAATAAACAGATTATGTGAATGAACCTTCCATCGCGATGCCCAAACTCAGTGCGATGATGGTAAATAATCCTTTCATCAACAAAAGTAATCCTGCAAATATGCAAATGATCATGATGATTCTTTGCTTTTTGCTCAGGCTTTCACGTATCTGTAAATTGTATAGACTGTCAGCTTGTTTTTGCATGGATAAATGATCGGTGATGGTCTGAGAAATCTTATCTTCGATTGGGTTTAATGACGAACCATCGAGTACCTCTAAACAATAGTGTCCAACATCCAACTCACAATAAAACATCAGCATTGAAGCACGAGAAAACCCATTTTTACTTGCTCTTGCAGTACTTGGTGATAGCTTCACAATCTGCTGAAGATCTGTATTGGTGATTTGTGGATGAATCAATAGCATAGGTGCAAGTTTAAATAATGGACCCTCTTGCCAAATTGCATAGCCGCCCTTTTTGCTGATTTTAAAATTTTTAATTTTTTGATTTAAGACTAAGTCCAGCACTAAACGTGATCGAAACATAAGAAATAGGCTGTAGAAAGCCCTTATCAAACAAGCGATACCAAGGATTAGAGAAATCCAGCCTAAAATCAGAGTTCCATTCATATTGTTGTTTTCCACCTAAAGCAGCTTGTTAAAAACATCATTAATTGAAATCAATATTTATAATGATCACGCAAGCTTTACTTGCTTAAGCATTTGCGATTGTTATATTTTCAGATAAATTATCCACAACAACAATTATTTTTAAATCAATCATGCGTTTTTGGATTCTACTCTGTGTAATTGCCTTTACTGCTTATTTTGCGATACAACGCATGATGTATCCGCAATTAAATCATAATTCTGCCATTGATCGTATCACGCATCCTTTAGATACCCGTTTACGTTATCGTATTGGCGAAGTAGATCCGCGTTTTCATGTCAGTAAACAGCAAGTACAAAATTTGGCACAACAAGCCACAGATATTTGGCATTTAGGAACCATGAAAAGTCTCTTTGTTTATGATGATCAGGCCAAACTGACGATTAACTTAATTTATGACGAACGCCAAGCGGAATCTAGTGCCAGAAACCAAGAGTTGCGTATTTTGCAGAATACCCAACAATATACCCAAGGCCAAAAGCAAAAAATTCAGCAACTTCATGCTGAGTTGGATCGTACCAATGATAAATTGGACCTCCAAAAAACCAATTATCAACGTAAAGTTGACCAGTATAATCAGCTGGTCAATACTCTTAATCAATCCCATCAAAATTTAGATGCCTCAGCAAGATTTCAGCTAGATCAGCAGAAAAATCAACTGATCATCGAGCAGAACCAACTCAAACAACAGTTAGATATTTATAATCAAAAAGTCTATGAATTAAATCACCAAGTTGAACAACTCAACACAGTCAATCAACAATACAATCAATCTGTGGATCACTTTAATAGTCGTTTCCAACCGCGCCAATTTGATAAAGGCGTATTCGATGGTAAAACCATTAATATCTATGAATTTGCATCAGACGAAGATTTACGTGTCACGATTGCACATGAGCTGGGGCATGCTTTGGGCTTAGCGCACAATAATGATCCTAAAGCACTCATGTACCCAATGATGAAAGAACAAGATTTGAAAAATTTTAGATTAACCACAGCGGATTTAGCCATGCTAAACTCAAGACAACGATAAGCAAAATTTAGCGATGATTATCAATTTTAAATCCATAATTTATTTATGTATTTAAATCAGTTTTATGCAAAATCATGTTATTGTGAACCCCTGAAGCAATAAATTGAGGAGATGACTGTGAGCTATTATCATATTATTTTAGAAGTAAATGATCATATCAGCACGATTGAGCAAACTCGTGATATTGAAATTTTTGATATTACTGAACTTCAACCTTATCTCCATTCCATTCTGCTGCCTTATTTCAACGAACAAATCATTGAACTAGAAGACGACAATGTCGAGTTTAAAGATGTTCTACACCTTGAAATTAAACAGACCTTATTGCCAATTCAACATTTAATTGAAGAAGAACAAAAACAGTTACCTAGCGATACCGATGTAACCATTACAGCCTATGAAATCTTTAATGATCGTGATCATACGCAGGATGTTACTGCCGTCATTTTAGATGTCCTAGAAGCGGTCAAAATTGACCCTTTCGCAATTGAATAATCCACATAAAAAAGGTCTGCTTATGCAGACCTTTTAAGTGAGATCAAACGTTTATTTCATCATATTCTTTGCAGCTTCATTTCTAAAAGCTTTTAAAATCTGTTGCCCTGCTCGACCTGTTGGACTCAATCCTAACTTCACTTGCTCTTGCTGAATAGC
Organism: Acinetobacter legionensis; assembly: GCF_048551735.1. NCBI lineage: Bacteria > Pseudomonadati > Pseudomonadota > Gammaproteobacteria > Moraxellales > Moraxellaceae > Acinetobacter > Acinetobacter legionensis. The sequence goes on along the minus strand of NZ_JBIMBV010000022.1, from coordinate 52,430 downwards.
CTGACGCGTTTTATCGCCAATCAAGCCATCTGCATCGCCAATCGCATAGCCTTTTTTCAATAAGTAATTTTGAATTTCTCGGCGTTCTGTACGCGATGTTCCTGCATCGTCAGTTGGCCATGCGGTTTGAAAACCGCCCTTGCCTTGTAACCGATCAGACAAATGCGCAATTGCCAATGCATAACTTTCCGCTGCATTGTACGAATAAATTGCATCAAAGTTTTTAAACACTAAGAATGCTGGACCATTTGCACCCGCAGGCATCATTAAACCGGCCTGAGCGCCTTCCGATAAATTGCCTTGAATGATTGGAGTACCATCAACACGAGTAAAACCACGATTTACCCAAGTGCTCAACGATTTTTTATTACGACGACTTTCGCCACTTACAGAAGCGCCAGCTGGAATTTTTACTTCAAAGCCCCACGGCATTCCGGTTTGCCAGCCACGTTTTTTCAAAAAGTTTGCTGTTGATGCCAAAGCATCCGAAGTACTTGAAACCAAGTCGCGTCGACCATCACCATCAAAATCCACGGCCAATTCTTCATACGTTGAAGGCATAAATTGAGTATGACCAAATGCCCCTGCCCATGAACCTTTTAACTGTTCTTCGCGTAAATCACCTCGTTGTAAAATACGCATTGTGGCAAAGAATTCACCTCGGAAATAACCTTGTCGACGCCCTTCACAACTTAAAGTTCCCAAAGCTTGTAATAAAGGATATTTTCCTGAAATGTCACCAAAATTACTTTCCACGCCCCAAACAGCAACAACCGTTTCTGCTGGAACGCCGTACGCTGCTGAGACACGGTTTAAAACTTCACGATGCTGAGCCAGCATTTGACGGCCTTTTTCTACCCGCTCTTCATCGACCAAACCTGAAAGATAATCCCAAATCGGTGTTGAGAACTCAGGTTGATAATCCAGTTTGCTAATGACCGAATAATCAGGTGTTAGATTTTGCGTATAACGATCAAAGGTTGTCCCACTAACACCTGAACTGATTGCTTGCGAACGTAAATTTGCAATACAGCTTTGAAAATTAGAATTGGGTGTATAGCTTGTATTCGGTGTTGTTGTAATTGGTGAGCTAGATACAGCCTGACCGTTAATGATTAATTCAGCATTGGCATGCGATGCTGCCAACAAAACAGATCCACAAATCAAAGTTAAATGACGCATAATATCCACAAAAAGTTTTAAATTTAAATTATGTGAATACCATAGCAGTCTGTGAATAAAATGACAGATGTAAAAACGTAAATTTTGAATTCATTTTTTGATTTTAAATTCATAATACACAGTTCACTGTTTTGAATTTAAATATAGTTACCCACACCCCAGCAAACTGATCATTTTTTAAATTCAAAACTTTCGCACAATTTTTGAATTCAAAAAACATCATTATTTTAGCAACCTTAGATTTAAATTTAAAATTCCACTCAATCCCTTCAAAACTCGCTTAAGTGTTTATTTTTATCCACAATTTGGATTTTAGATTGATGAATTAAAACTTATCCACAGTCGTTATTTTCACTTCGAACAAGCAAAAGTTTAAATTTAAAGTTTTAAATTCAAAAACCACGCTCAAATTAATTTAAATGCAAAGTGGATAACTTTTTGGGTTTTGCTGTTAATACTTTTGAATTCAAATGTTTTAAACCCTTTAAATTTGAACTTTGAATTTAAATATAGATGCTTGTTTTTCTGTTTATTGAAGCTATTTTTTCATCATTCTTGTTTTTATAGCCCCAGAAAATGATCCATTTTTGGGTCATTGCTTAGCGATAAAATAGGGGGAGCGTCATGATACAGAACAGTAGAATAGAAAAAAGCGGGCAAGAGTTTGACCGCTTTTTTTACATACAAAATCAAGCTTAAATGTTCATATCTTCGCTTAATGACAATGGATTAGGTAAAATCTTCGCCAATTGACGACATAAAGTCGTTAATTCAGCAGCATCATTTGGCATCAGGGTGATATGACCAATTTTACGACCTTCACGTTCTGTTTTATTGTAAAGGTGTAAATGTGCACCTTTTAACGCTAAAACATCTTCGGATTTCGGATGTTGCCCAATGATATTTACCATCACTGTTGGTCGAACCACTTCGGTTGAACCGAGTGGTAAACCTGCCACTGCGCGAATGTGATTTTCAAATTGCGAACATACTGCGCCTTCAATTGACCAATGCCCAGAGTTATGCACACGTGGAGCCATCTCATTGGCATATAAGCCTTTTTCAGTCACAAACAATTCAAGTGTTAACACACCGACATAGTTCAAATGGTTTAACAAACGGGTGATGTATTCCTGCGCAACGGGCTGTAAATCAGCACTGTTTGGAGCAGGAACTATTGAATGCGAGAGAATACCATTGTGATGATGATTTTCAGCCAAAGGCCAAGTTTTTAAATCACCATCAATACCACGCACCGCAATAATTGAAACTTCACGAGAAAAAATCACAAAACTTTCAGCGATTAATGATCCTGCTGGCCCCAACTCAGCCCATGCCTGATCAATTTGATCGACTGAACGCAGTACAAATTGACCTTTACCATCATAACCACCTGTCGCAGTTTTAAGTACGATTGGTAAGCCTAATTCACTCACTGCAAGCTTAAGCGTCTCCAATGAATCGACTGCTTTGTACGGCGCAACAGGAATTTCCAGCTCATCAAATAAAGCTTTTTCAGAAAGACGATGTTGTGCGATTGCTAAAGCTTGGCGTGGCGGATACAGATCTTTTTGCTTGGTTAATACATCAACATCAATCAATGGCGTATTTTCAAATTCCAAACTAAAAACATCTGCACTGGCAATAAAATCTTGTAACCCATTTTCAGCTTTAGTGCTAAAAACGTGTCCCAATATTGCAGATGGACAATCCGCATCAGCTTCAAAAAATGTGCATTGGATATTTAATGGGAGCGCAGCTTGCGCCATCATACGGCCGAGTTGACCACCACCAAAGATACCGATGGTTTTATTCATAACCTGTGTCCCGTTTTTAAGCTTGACCCGGAATATTTTTACTTGCCACTTTATCGGTTTGAGCGGCACGGAAATCTGCAACATTTTTTGCGATTTCAGGGCGAGTTAAACCTAAAATTTGAGCGGCCATGATTGCGGCATTGGTTGCACCCGCAGGGCCAATAGCTAATGTGCCAACTGCAATACCTGCAGGCATTTGTACGATAGACAACAATGAATCAACGCCATTTAAAATTGAAGATTTCACAGGAACACCCAGCACAGGCAAATCTGTTTTTGCTGCACACATTCCTGGCAAATGCGCTGCACCACCTGCACCAGCAATAATCACCTGAATACCACGTTCACGTGCTGTTTCAGCATATTCAAATAAGCGGTCTGGCGTACGATGCGCAGAAACTACTTCGGCTTCAAAAGGAACACCAAGCTGTTTCAGCATATTGGCAGTGTTTTCGAGAGTTGCCCAGTCTGATTGAGAACCCATAATAATTCCAACGAGAGGAGCGTCTTGTACAGCGGCCGCATTCATTGCATATATTCCATAAACGAATGTAAGGAAGTTTAAATACTGGTGATCAGTGTTTAAATGAATATCAAGAAGCGCACTATTATAGACTGATTTTTCATCTCACGAAAATTTAACAGACGTAGGAAGTCAATTTTTTTTTAGGGAACAACCTAAAAGCCGTTTGATTTGAGAATTAATATGATCTCGAAGATATAAACAGCAGAAAAATTGCTAAAGATTTGGACATAATATGAATATGCTGTCTGAGTGTAATCCTTTTTAATTCATAACATCATAGCTGATCTATTGGCTTCTAAACACAAAAAACACACAGCCCATCAAACATAAACCCGCCCATAAATAATCTAATTTAAATGGTTGTTTAAACAAGAAAATCATAAATGGAACAAACACCAACAGTGTCACCACTTCTTGGGTGATTTTCATTTGCCCCAACGACCAACCATGTTGCGCCAATAGACGTGTTGCAGGAATCATAAAGCTGTATTCAAGTAAGGCAATGATCCAACCAAACAAGATCGCTTGCCACAGAGGTGCGTCATGCAAGAACTTTAAATGCCCATACCAAGCCAAGGTCATAAAACAGTTGGAGATAATTAGTAATAAAAGGGGGAGAGATAAAGCCATATTGATACCAATTAAATTATCAAAATATATTTTTGAACATTCAATGTCTGAACATTAAAGCACTAAGGTAATTTTTTACGTTTTTTGAAATAATAAATGAGCGAGCCTATTTCCAAAGTACCAAGCAACAATACAGTATCTAATACTTGTTTCAATAGCGATTGATCATCATAAAATCAGCTCAATATGCCAATTAAAGCAACCCAAATGAGATGAAAAATTAATCCATTTTTTAATTTGTGATCTTTTGATTCTTTTGTATTGAGGTATCCCATCCAAATGAACGCAAAATATTGGAAGAAGATTAAAATTACAGCTGCGACCATTAAAGGTATGGATATTATTTTTGCAATGCCTGCTATCAAAGCAGAAACAATAATCAAAAAAATAAAATAAGCGATATTTTTAATCAGCAGAAAGATAAAATCATGTATATCCATTTTTAATAGATAATTCAGAGTATTCAATCGATATTAGCATTGCTAGAAGAATAAAAATACCAAGTGAGAGTTCATTATTTTCAATAAAAACCCACCTTTAAAATCGTAACAAGAAAAACTATCTTTTCGCCTTAACCCTTGCTATCGTTGCTTTCAAATCAAATGAAACGGCTACACCACAACAACAAAGTGATGTGTCTATAAAAGCACTGGAGTTAACACGAATGCATCTGCATATTTTGGGTATTTGCGGCACCTTTATGGGTTCCTTGGCGCTATTAGCGCGTGATTTAGGGCATAAGGTCACCGGTTCAGATGCGAACGTTTATCCACCGATGTCGACCCAACTCGAAAATGCTGGCATTACCTTAATGCAAGGCTATGACCGTAGTCATTTACAACCACATCCAGATCTTGTCATTGTAGGCAATGCAATGAAGCGTGGTATAGATGCAGTGGAATATATGCTCAATGAAGGCTTAGCATATATTTCAGGTCCACAATTCCTTGCTGACCATGTCTTACAAGGCAAACATGTACTTGGTGTTGCAGGTACCCATGGTAAAACCACCACAACAACAATGCTAGCTTGGGTACTCGATCAAGCAGGTTTAAATCCTGGCTTTTTAATTGGTGGTGTACCTTTAGGCTTTAGTGAAAGCGCACGTTTAGGTGGTGGAAAATACTTCTGTGTAGAAGCAGATGAATATGACTCTGCTTTTTTTGATAAACGCTCTAAGTTCGTACATTACCATCCAAAAACTGCAATTTTAAATAACCTTGAATTTGACCATGCCGATATTTTTGATGATCTAGCAGCGATTCAAAAACAGTTCCATCATTTGGTCCGTACCATTCCAAGTGAAGGTCGTATTATTGCCCCGATCACTGAAACCAATATTGATGAAGTATTGCAAATGGGTTGTTGGACACCTGTAGTACGTACGTCACTTGACGCCAATAACAGCGCTGAAGTTTATGCTGAACAACTTTCTGCGGATGGTTCACATTTTAAAGTACTTCAACACGGCGTAATTAAAGGTGAAGTGAAGTGGAATATGACAGGACAACACAGTGTTGCCAATGCTTTAGCAACCATTGCAGCAGCTGAACATGTCGGTGTTTCAATTGAAACAGCATGTGAAGCCTTATCGAATTTTGGTGGGGTTAAACGTCGAATGGAATTACTTGATACGGTAAATGGTATTGAAGTATATGATGACTTTGCCCATCACCCAACTGCGATTGATACAACACTTGAAGGTGCACGTAAACGTTTAGGTGAGCGTAAGCTTTGGGCGATTATTGAACCTCGTTCAAATACCATGCGTATGGGCAGTCATAAAGATGGCTTGGCACATTCTGCACGTCTTGCAGATGAAGTGATGTGGTATCAACCTGAAGGTCTGGACTGGGATTTAAAGCCTGTCATTGACGCTGCAACCAATAATGCCATTGTGGCTCGTACACTGGATGACATTATTAGTACTGTTATTACACAAGCAGGTGAGGGCGATGCTGTGGTGATTATGTCCAATGGTGGTTTTGGTGGATTACATCAAAAATTGATTGCAGCTTTAAAAGCAAAATAAGTCGAAATAAAGTTTAGAAAACCCACAAAATTTTGTGGGTTTTCTTATTGATTTACTGAAGGTGTCCTTTCAATAAATTTAAAATCCTTAAGCTTGACCCACCCTTCAACTAGATCATCTTCTATATTTTGATCTGGATCATTAAATACCACATAAACCCAGTCTTGTTTTTTTCTGTCTTTATAGATTGAATAAGCCGTAACATTATCATTTTGAAGCACAAAAGTATCATTCATCTTACAGATGTTTTTGGGCGCTGAATAAAAATAAATACGATGTTTAGATTTGCCTAACAACTCCCAACGGGGCTGTATTTCTTGCTCTTTTTTATAGGTTTGCAAATTTAATTCAAAACAACTCATTGCTAAACTGAACGATGAACTGCTCAATAACAATACAGTGATTATCATTTTTTTAAACATGTTTAATCTTCTAACCGAATATGAATCTGAACGGCCCAATGAGCATTGGGCACACAATACAGCTAAGCTTTCACATCAACAAAACTTTTATCACGTTTAAACATGACTTCGACATAGGAACAAGTTGGTACAATTTTAAGCTTCTTTTCACGTGCAAATTCAACCAAAGTATCCAACAACTGACGCGCAATTCCTTGACCACGCAAGGAGTCATCTACCCAGGTATGGTTCGCAATGATCTGATGCTCACCATGCCATAAATAACTGATCTCAGCAATTCGCTTACCTTGTTCATTATCGAAGTAAAATTCACCTTTTTGTTGATTATCTACATGTTGGAATTGCATATATTTTTCTCATGGATGTTCTAAACACTATTCCACTGTAGCAAAGCAAACTTAAGATTTCAAAACATCCTGAATCGATTGATCTTTATCAAACACTGATTTTGAAAAAGGGCAGAGTGGAATAATTTTTACATTCTTTGAGCGTGCCATTTCTACAACTTGATCTAATAATTTTCGACCTACACTTTGACCACGCAATTCATCTTCTACAACTGTATGATCAATAATCAACATATTTTCACCCGCCCATGTGTACGCCATTTCAGCCAAATGGTGACCTTCTTCACCAATATAAAATTCACCTTTTTTACCATCATCTTTATGTCTGATTTCTAACATTTTATTTACTCTTATATACGTTTAAATTTATAGGCCTATTCAAAATGCCATAACTATATTTGAATTATTGTTAAATTTTGTCTGACAGTTCTATTTTTTATACAACAAACTTAGCTTAACTTTTTCCACAATTCAGCCTAAAATTTAGCGCTAACCTCTTTTAATATTGACCATGTCTGCCTTATCTCCCCAAACTTCAACACCACAATCTGCCCCCAGTGAATCCCAGCAATGGATCAGTGTGATTAGCCTTGCTTTTGCAGCATTTATTTTCAATACCACAGAATTCGTTCCTGTTGCTTTACTGAGTGACATTGGAAAAAGCTTTGCGATGCCTGCAACTGATGTTGGCATCATGATTACTCTATATGCATGGGTCGTTGCACCCATTTCATTGCCGATCATGTTATTGACCAAAAATATTGAACGACGGTTTTTACTGATCATCTTGTTTATGGTCTTTGTGGCCAGTCATGCATTATCTTATTTTGCATGGAGTTTCGATGTACTCCTGATCAGTCGAATTGGTATCGCATTTTCTCATGCTTTATTTTGGTCAATCACTGCATCACTGGCAGTACGAGTCGCCCCCAAAGGTAAGGAATTTCAAGCTTTGGGGCTATTGGCCACAGGTACAGCATTGGCGATGGTTTTAGGTATTCCATTTGGACGAATGATTGGTGAATCTTATGGTTGGCGTAATACTTTCGCTTTGATTGCAATTGGTGCGGCTATAGTTTGCGTCATCTTAGCCAAAACATTGCCACGCTTACCAAGCGTCAATTCAGGTTCTCTGAGTAGTTTAAAGGTATTTTTAAAACGCCCAAGCCTAATGATTGTTTTTGCTCTGACCATTATTGTGATTACCGCGCAATTTACCGCATACAGTTATATCGAACCTTTTGCTCTGAATGTTGCGCATTTTAGCTCGACACAGACTACAACCTTATTATTAATCTATGGCGCAGCGGGTTTCTTTGGCTCTTATTTATTTGGTAAATTTGCCAAAAAATATCCAAAATTTCCAATACCATTAAGTAGTGCTGTATTGGCTGTTTCGATGTTATTGCTGACTTCACTGAGCACTGATTTTACCAACTTTAGTCTACTGAGTTTATTTTGGGGTATGGCAATTATTTGCTTTAGCTTAGCTCAACAAGCTAAAACCTTGGCTTTAGCTTCTGATGCAACTGATGTCGCAATGGCGATTTATTCAGGGCTCTATAATGTGGGCATTGGGGGAGGTGCTTTGCTGGGTGGCATAGTGACTACCAATTATGGGCTCAATCATATTGGCATCGTTGGCGGTATGATTGCTGTTCTTGGGACCCTGTTAGCTTTAGTGCTTGTACAACGTAAAGATTTTATTCAAAAAAATAGGGTCTGTTGACAATTCGTCTACGTTTGCGACTACGTGTGTTTTTTAGGCGATACTAGGCGCGAAATACGAAATTTAGTCATTCTAAATAAGTAGTTCGTAACAACGTAGCGGCAAAAAACACACTAGTCCCGAAGGGTTGTGGTTAAAATTATCTCAGCCTTCGTTATGAAACTCGAAAATAGACCCACTATTCTCTTCGTTTAATGCCTTGCCTGCTCAATTTTAACCTACAACGCAAGCCATTTATGAAATGCCAACAGACCCTAAATATCTTTTTACAAGATTTAAAGTGACATGCTGAGTTAAAAACTTTAACTTACATTAAAGTACTTTGATAAAACAATGATCATCAATGCAACCCATCATTTTATTTAAATTATTAACCACCACGCTGCATCGGCAGTGTGGATGTATACATTTAAAATAAAATGTAGAAACCAACCCTGCCAATGAGCGGGGTTATTTTTTGCTCCGTGATTTGGTCAATATTTACGGAGAAACTCATGTCTGAGTATCACAATAAACAAGCCTTACTCGTTATTGATCTACAAAATGGCCTATTTCATGCACAGCATCCTCCATTTCAAGCTGATCAATTGTTGAAAAACATCAATCAGCTCATTGAATATGCGCGTGTTAAACACATTCCGATTTTTGCGATACGTCATGTTGGTCTAGCAGACACAGGACTCGCCCCAAATAGTCCAATGACTCAACTTATCGCTGAATTAAATATTGATCCTAATACAGATTACATCTTAGAAAAAACACGGCCAAATTGCTTTTTCCAAACAGATTTAGCACAACAATTAGAGTCGTTAAATGTTGAAGAAGTGATCATCTGTGGTTTAAAAACTGAATTTTGTATCGATAGCACAAGTCGTGCGGCAAAAGACTTAAATTATAAAGTGATATTAATTTCAGATGCGCATAGCACAATCGATTCAAAGGTTCTCAATGCTGACCGTATTATTCAGCATCATAATTCAACACTTAATCAAGCTTTTGTTGCGCTAAAAACCAGCGCTGAATTTTGTACATAAAATAAACTACATAAAAATACATTCAAAATTTGCACATTTTTAATAAATATGCGATTCTCACTAGATATTAAGAAATGAAAGATTTCTTACACAGTATATTGAACAAGGGGAGTAGCCTCCTTTAATCAGAATATCGTCATTACGCTTTGAAAAAAGCCGGTATCTGAGCATTTGAGATTGATGTACATAACTCAAATGTAGGCAAGACCTTGATCATGTTGACACAGATGTTTAATCATCTGGCAACAGGTCAAGGTTTTTTTATGCCTGATTGCCAGATTCGGAGAGTTTTATGGAAACTATTGGCAATCCATGGCTGTATCTAGCGTTCTTCGCTATTGTTATTGTCATGCTACTGATCGACTTTTTAGGCTTTAAACAAAAAGAAGGGCAAGAAGTCAAAATTAAAACTGCTGCCTATTGGAGCATTGCATGGGTCAGTGTTGCAGCATTATTTGGTGGTGGTTTATGGCTGTATTTACAACAGACCGCGGGTGTTTCTATTGCCAATAGCAAAGTCATGGAATACTTTGCAGGTTATCTACTTGAAAAATCGTTAGCGATCGACAATGTCTTTGTCTGGTTGATGATTTTTGCTGCATTTGCAATTCCACAAGGCTTACAACGTAAAATTCTGCTCTATGGTGTATTAGGTGCAATTATTTTACGTACCATCTTTATTTTTATTGGCGCATGGTTCGTTCAAGAATTCTCTTGGGTGCTTTATCTCTTTGGTGCTTTCTTGGTTTATACAGGCTATAAATTCCTTAAAGGACAGGATGAAGAAGAAACCAATATCGAAGATATGGCTATTCTAAAATGGTTGCGTAAACACATGCGAATCACCCCAAAATTAGAAGGTGCTCAATTCTTTGTTCGTCAAAATGGCGTGTTGTGGGCAACCCCGTTATTCCTTGTCTTAATTTTAGTTGAAGCTTCCGATGTGATCTTTGCGGTCGATTCTATTCCTGCGATTTTTGCGGTGACCAGTGACCCCTTTATTGTATTAACTGCGAATTTAATGGCGATCTTAGGTCTACGTGCAATGTTCTTCTTATTGTCGGGTGCCGCGTCTAAAATGCATTACTTGCCTTATGGCCTAGGCATCATCTTAGTCTTCATTGGCTTTAAAATGTTAATGCTGGATGTCTTCCATATGCCGATTTGGATTTCGTTAGGTTTCATTGTGATTGTCTTGGCAATTACAGCTTGGCTCTCTATTCGCCATAGCAAAAAGCACCATGAAACAACCTTATAAACACTAGATCAAGCCTTCCAATTGGAAGGCTTTTTTATGATCAACAATAATACTCAACGATTTAAATTGTATAGACAGTATGGAAATGAAATCTTTATCCATCAGCATAATCATCTGTTGTAATAGCCATCTGTTGTCTTGGAGTATGCTCTTCACTATGCTTTGATTGATTTAAATCCTGATCGCCTAATCATCCACAACAAGCAGCTTTTCCCATCTGATCAAAAACTGTTTAGCCTGAATCCGTGCTAAAAAAACTGGATAACTGACTAAACGTTTATTCCATCTTAATTTTAATTCAAACAAATCATTTAGTCCAAACGGCGCAATAATTTCGATATCATCATTTTCAAGTAAACGTACTGCAATTGCAGTTGCCGTTTCAACCCATACGGATAAAGCATCGAATAAGGATTGGTATTGAGAGATAGAACATCCATCATCTGTTTTATACCACAAATGCACATAGGCTTGATTAACCACATCCCATTCATTATTGGGAAATTTTTGCTTTAACAATTCAGTCAAACGTTGCTCTTTAAGGCCTTGTTGATCATTTAAATCATAGAAAATAACATCGATTTCAATCTGATCAAATCCATAACCCTGATGATGTAAAATAGACCATACCAAGTTACGAATTACACCTGCACTCAAATATGCATGTGCATGAATATCTCGCAAATACTGTAATCGGAGCATCAATTCAGGACATGAATAGATGATCTGTTTTAACTGCCTAGTATTGTCCATTATTGTCTTATTTCACCATTTTACTAGACTCTACCGATTATTGTTATAAAGATAAACTCACAATATAGAATATGCCTTTAACCACTAATTTTAGTTATATTTCGATAAAAAATTCTCGCTGCTAAAACAATAAAAAATAACATTATTCAATTTTTTAGAATGCTTTCGCGTAAAACTGCATACAACACCTGATACAAATTTCAGGTACAATCAATCGAAAAAAGGATAAATTGCAGGTTTTACATGTCTTGTGTTGTACAGAAAACAGCGGTTCGTGGGCGTTTTCTTGATATTAAAAATACCGTTTCTCAAGCAGCTCAAATATTTGATGAAGTTCGTTATATCGAAGATGGTTTACTCATCACAGAGCAAGGTAAAATCACATGGTTTGGCCCTTGGGAAAATGCACAGTCTCACCTGACAGATGATATTCAAATTGATCACTACCCAGAACAACTGATTGTGCCTGGTTTTATAGACACCCATATCCATTTTCCTCAAACAGAAATGGTGGGTGCATATGGTGAACAACTTTTAGAATGGTTAAATACTTATACTTTTCCAACAGAAATTCAGTTTGCAGATAAAACCTATGCCGACAAAATCGCACAGTTTTTTGTCCAAGAATTACTTAAAAATGGAACCACGACAGCACTGGTTTTTTGTACAGTACATCCGCAATCAGTCGATGCCTTGTTTGAAGCTGCAGAACAGCATCAGATGCGTTTAATCGCAGGTAAAGTCATGATGGATCGTCATGCACCTGAAGCACTCACAGATACTGCTGAAAGTGCATATATTGACTCTAAAGCACTGATTGAAAAATGGCATGGTAAAGGTCGTAACCTATATGCCATTACCCCGCGTTTTGCTCCAACCTCTACACCTGAGCAATTGGCAAAAGCAGGCCAGTTAAAAGCAGAGTATCCAACGGTATATGTGCATACCCATCTTAGTGAAAATAAAAATGAAATTGCATGGGTCAAAGACTTATTCCCAGAGCAGAAAGGTTATCTGGATGTCTATCACCACTATGGTTTAACAGGAGAGCGTTCTGTTTTCGCACATTGTGTTCATTTAGAAGAGCATGAGTGGGATTGTATGCATGCAACTGATTCAGCGATTGCATTTTGCCCGACATCCAATTTATTTTTGGGAAGTGGTTTATTCCCATTAAAAAAATCCTGGGAAAAACAGGTGAAAGTCGGCTTAGGGACAGATATTGGTGCAGGAACAGCCTTTTGCCAATTACAAACCCTCAATGAAGCCTACAAAGTGCAACAACTCCAAGGTGATAAACTTTCGGCAATGGAAGCGCTTTACCATGCAACACTTGGTGGAGCGAAAGCGTTACATTTGGATGAGCAATTGGGCAATTTCAATATCGGTAAAGAAGCCGATTTTGTTGTGCTAGATTTAAAAGCAACGGCGCTACAACAACTGCGTCAGGAACGTGCTAAAAACATAGACGATGCATTATTTGCCTTATTTACCATGGGGGATGATCGTAATATTCAAGCCACCTATATTTATGGACAAAAAACCTATGAGCAAAGCGAAACAAAAAACGCGTAAATCGAAGAAAAAACTAATTTTGATTGGTACAGTTTTTGTGATCTGTGCATTCATTTTAAAACGTGATGCACATTAATCATTTTGGTTTAAATTAGGACATTTACATTTTCAAATGTCAAAAAAGATGCATCTTGATCTGATATGTTTTAAAATTATGTCATCTTTTAGGGTGTTGCTAGTCAACACCTTTTTTAATTTTAGAATTTGATGTTTACGTTTTTAGGTATTTCCCATGACTATTGAAATGAAAGTGATGATTTCTGCTGAAGAAATTCATGCAAAAGTTCAGGAACTTGGTAAAAAAATTGATGCACATTATGCCAATAGCGATAAAGAACTTGTCTTAATTGGTTTATTGCGTGGTTCAGTGATCTTTATGGCTGATTTATGTCGTGCAATCAGCAAAACTCATGAACTCGATTTTATGACCGTTTCAAGCTATGGTGGCAGTACAACATCTTCTCGTGATGTCAGAATTCTCAAAGATTTAGATGGCGAAATTCGCGGTAAGGATATCTTAGTCGTAGAAGATATTATTGACTCTGGCAATACCTTAAGCAAAGTATTGGAAATTTTAAGTACACGGCATCCCAATTCGATCGAGCTTTGTACTTTAGTCAGCAAACCGTCTCGCCGTGAAATCGATTTAGACGTGAAATTTCTTGGCTTTGAAGTTGAAGATAAATTCATTGTGGGCTATGGCTTAGACTATGATCAAAAATATCGTCATATTCCGTTTATTGGAGAAATTGGTCTTTAATTGAGACTTCATCACATCATTTTAACTAAAATGAGTTAAGCGACTTCGGTCGCTTTTTTTTATTTTTTAGCTGTTATAGTGAACAAAAATGCAACAACTTGTAGCAAATAAGCGCTTTTACTTCACAACAGAATATTTGATTATTAAACTCATTCGACACAGTAACTCACGACAAAATAAAGAAAAAGGAGAAAGATTATGATGTCACTGATTAGTGCAATTGTGATTGGTTTTATTGCAGGTTTGATTGCACGTGCGATTCATCCAGGCGATGACAAAGCTGGTTTCATTGTAACAACAGCACTTGGTATTGTAGGTTCATTAGTTGCAACCTATGGTGGTCAATTACTCGGCTTATATCCAAAAGGTGCCTCAGCTGGATTTATTGCCTCAGTCATTGGCGCAATAGTTGTACTCTTTATCTATAACATGATTGCCAAACGTACTTAAATTTTCTTCTCCATAAAAAAAGCACCTTGAATGGGTGCTTTTTTACGTCGTTAGCTTTCTAAGTATTGTTTATAATCCAAAATTTTTCCATATTTTCTCAATTTCTTCAGCAGGGTAGGCGCCCATGACTTTATAACCATTTGAGAAAATAATCGCTGGTGTTCCATGCAAACCTAATTTTTTACCCAATTCCAAATTACGCTCGATGGGGGTTGCACAATTTGCTGGCGCTGTCGGCTTAATCCCATTTTGAATTAAATTTTTCCATGCATATTCTTTATTTACAGAACACCATACTTGCTTAGATGGCAAAATCGATTGTGCTTTGATCGAATAGATAAATGTATAAATTGTCACATCATTGAGCTTGGCTAAATTCCCTTCAAGAGTCTTGCAATATGGGCAATTTGGGTCAGAAAAGATTGCAAGCTGACGCTTACCATTCCCCCTGACTGTTTTTACCGCATCATTCAAAGGTAAGGCTTTAAAATCTATAGTATTTTCTTTAACTGCTAAATCTTTAGTTAAATTATGCTGATCTTTCAAACGAATCATTGAACCAATAAATAAATGCTGAGCATCCTCATTGACATAAACAATTTGATTATCCAAGGTTCCACTATATAAACCCTGCATTTCTGTGATTTGCAGATTATTAATTTTTACATTGGGATACTGCTGGGCTAATTTTGCTTTCACAGTTTCAACACTGGCAAAACCAGCTGTACAAAAAGCTAGGCTTAAGCTCAATGCGATAAATTGCTTTAACATAAATCGATAAAATCAAAATAAATATTGAGATGCATTAAAGCATAATTCATCAACTGACTTGTTTAAAAACTGTGATTGATCCTTATCTCTGATTGCAATGGTTCTCTGCCAATCATAGTACCTTGAACTGTTAAAAAAGCTGTACTTTATTCTTGCTCAGGTTTCACGTGAAACCCAACTAAACATCGCGGTTTTATTGATTTCAACAGAAATATGCACCAATTGTTTATGAATAGATAAAACCTGACGTACCTGATCTGCATTTAAATTTTTATCATTGGATTCAAGCGCTAAAATCACTGAAAATTTGCCTTTAGCAACTTTCCACACATGAATATCGGTTATTTGGGCTTCAACATTTAGACGCTCAATCACTTTACGTACTTCCTCGACGATAGGATCATCCATTTCCGCATCCAATAATGTTTGGGCCGTTTCTTTGATTAAACCCAATGACCAACGTCCGACTAAAATTGCCCCAACAATCCCCAATACAGCATCCAAAAAATCCCAACCCAAATACTTTGCAGCAAAGAGTGCAATAATCGCCAAGACAGAGGTCAGTGCATCTGCAACCACATGTAAAAACGCAGCTTTTTGATTTAAATCATGTCCATGATGGTCATTATGCATATGTGAATGATGGTGATGGTCAGCATGATCGTGTAATAACCATGCACAAACCAAATTGACCAATAAGCCTAAAATAGCAATCAAAATCGCTTCATTATAATGAATCTGTACAGGATGAAATAAACGCACTAGCGACTGGAAGGCCATAAATAAGGCCACCACCATCAATAGAATTGCACTGCTATAGCCAGCAAGAATTTCAATCTTCCATGTGCCAAAACTAAAACGCGAATCCTGCGCATAATAATGAGCGGCTCGATAAGCAGCATAAGCCAAGCCTAATGCCAGCATATGCGAACTCATATGCCAACCATCTGCGAGTAATGCCATGGAATTAAAAATCCAGCCTCCCGCAATCTCAAAAAACATCATCAATCCAGTCAAAATGGTCGCCCATAAGATTTTCTTTTGTGCTAAAGGATTACCTTGATCAAATTGATGGCTATGCTTTCGCTGAATGGTTTTGAATTGCATGAGACATGATCCTATATACTCCCCTCAAGTATATAATTTCAATTTAAAATATACTATAAGGGAGTATATAAAATAGCGGATTAGTTTATGAGTCATTTACATCAAGATAAAAAAGTCCTCAATCGTGTGAAACGACTAAAAGGACAAATTCATGCGATTGAAGAAGCTTTGAATGATCAAAGCAGCTCATGTATCAGCGTTTTACAGCAAGTTGCGGCAATTAAAGGTGCCGTGAATGGCTTAATGAATGAATTGATTGAGCAGCATTTAACCGAGCATGTGATTAAAGACACCCAAGCCGTGGATGAAGCTGAATTACAAGAATTTTTAAAGTTGCTAAAACGCTATTCATAACTCAATTCACAGTCATCTGTGCTTGAATGTTTAAGTTTCCATTGACCCTTTACTGATTAAGTTTTAATCTTTCCATACTCAATTCCTTCCATGCCGAACTTTGTATTGAACAGGTTTGGCATTTTTATCTGCAAAACATTTGCATTTGAAGTCCTATATTTATGAATCAACAATCATGGCGTTCATTTTTAATGATCAGCCTAGCCTTATGTATTGGTACGATTGGTACAGCGCTTGCTAGCCCCTTATATCCAATTTATCAACAACTTTGGCAATTACTTCCAAGCCAGATCACCTATATTTTCGTGGCCTATATGTTTGGTTGCTTAACCACATTATTATTTTTAGGACGTAGCAGTAATAGTTTTGGTTTTATTCGTACCTTACAAATCGGGCTATTGTTTGCTGTGATTGGCTTAACACTTTCAGTGTTTGCATCAACCACATATTTGCTTGGATTTGGGCGCTTTATTATTGGTATTGCCTCTGGGTTGATCAGTACCTCCGCAATGTTAGGTTTGATTTATACCATTCCTGACTCACATAAGCAGAATGCAGCACAGTTAAGTTCAATTATTACCGTGATTGGCTTTGGACTTGGCCCGTTTATTGGTGGTGCAATCGCACAATTTTCTGATCGCCCACTTGTCACACCTTATTTACCCGTAATTGTTGCAGCAATCATCAGTTTGCTGAGTTTATTTACGATTAAAACCATGAGGTTTGAAAGGCAGCCATTTTCTATTGCGCCCCACTTACAACTGCCAGAAGCTCAATTTAAAAAACTGTTTTATATCGCCAGTTTTACCGCATTCTGTGCTTTTGGCTCATTTAGTTTATTTGCCTCATTGGCACCCTCCTTTATTCGAGATGTGATTCCTTGGCATGGGCCATTGGTCAGTGGTGCAACCATTGCCAGTATCTTAATGGTTTCTGCAATCGTCCAATTTATCGCAAAGTCTTTTGATATGCATAAAGCATTGAATACTGGCTTAGTCTTATTGATTTCCAGCTATATTATCTTATCGATCTGTATGACCATGCAGTGGAGTTTCTTATTCTTTTTGAGTGTGGTTTTGGTCGGAATGGGGCATGGTTTAACGTTACTGAGTGCTTTTGCATTGATTCACCACATGACCAATGTTGAAAATCGGGCAGCTGTGGTTTCCACTTATTTGTTTATTGCCTATTTTGGTACCATTGTGCCGATCATTAGCGCAGGCTTTTTATCTGATCATTTCGGTTTAATGGTTGGTGTTTTAGGCTTTTGTGCAGGAATTGGTATCTTATGTATTTATTTATTGATCAGTCATTTAAAAACTAAAGCTAGATCAAACATCTAGGCGCTGTGCGCCTAGATGTTGGTTAAAATCGATTATTGAATAATCTCAATTTTAACCACTTCTATATCAGTGGGTTTATAGCGGTGAGTATCCACTTCCCCTACAACTTTAACTTTGGTACCCGGTTTTAACTTTTTTAAATCGATAAGATCATCATCCACTTCGATCCCGATGGTTCCTGTACTGTCTTTTAGCTCATAATGTTCATGTTTTATTTGACGAACAATTGTCCCCGTCAAGGTAACAGCTGTTTCATCATTGGCACGTATTGCTTGTCCAATGGTGATCTTGTTTTTGGCAGCTTCTTGAATAATCACATGATCATCTTTACCTGCCCAAACATTTGACGTCATCACTAAAACAGCAATCGCAAGCAATAAAGGAGTTTTTTTCATGAAAAGAAGCCTTTGTTGAATATGTAATTGATCTTACAGTAAACAATTATAAGATTGATGTAAATTAAGCTTACAAAAGCACAACTTTTCATCAAAAAAAAAGCGGACTCATGTCCACTTTTAATCTTTTACAGTAAAGGATTACTTTCCAATACAGAACGTAATTAATTAAAATAAATCAATAATAATTAAATACTTAATAAAATAACAATAAACCAGTGACTAATCTGTGACTTTTTATATAATTTTAATACTTAATTTAACTAGTTTAGGACCAACCATTGTAACGACATATCTTGTCGTTCGATTATATAGTATATAAATTTAGGCATTGGTTACTTGATAACATATAATACGGCAGTTTTTATTTGGAGTTAAGTTTAATGTCTAATCAGTTTAATGTGGTTGATCTATTTTGCGGTGCTGGTGGTCTACACATTGGCTTTGAGCGACAAGGCTTCACAACAAAACTTTGCATTGATAATAATCAACAGGTTGAAAAAACTCATAAATTAAATTTCCCCCATATCCCCTTTATCAATAGAGATATTGCATTAATTTCTTCTACAGAAATTGCTTCTTTTATTGAGGGGAATCTAGATGTAATGGCTGGGGGTCCTCCATGTCAAGGCTTTTCAACCATAGGTAAACGATCTTCGTCTGATCCAGAAAAGAGAGCCGCTCATGATCCACGCAATGAATTAGTCATCACTTACGCTAAATTAATTAGTGATTTAAAACCTAAATTTATTGTCATGGAAAATGTAAAAGGCATTCTTACCATGGACAAAGGTGCCTACTTACAAAATGTTTTATCCCTACTGAGAGAAGCGGGTTATAACGTTGATTACAAGCTAATTAACATGGCTGATTATGGGGTACCTCAAATAAGACAACGTGTCATTATTTTAGGCAATAGAGTGGGCCTTCCTGTTGAATTTCCTGAACCTACTCATTCTGAAAATCCAAGTCTTCTTTGTCAAAAATGGAATAAGTGTTGGGATGTCATTCATGACTTAGCAGATTTACCTGAAGATCCAGACTTTAATCATGTAGCTTTAAAGCATACTGAAAAAAATATTGAACGTTACAAGTTAATCCCTGAAGGTGGGCGATTACCAGAACACAAACTTTCAGAAGAATTGTATCGAAAGAATTTTGGCAATACTTATAAACGTCTACATCGTGAAAAACCAAGTTTAACTATGGTTCCTGGAAATGATGCTTTTCCTATTCATCCTGTCCTACATCGTAGTTTAACGATTCGTGAAGCGGCACGTATACAAACCTTCCCTGATGAGATGATTTTTGCAGGCAACAGACGTCAACAAGGTCATCAAGTTGGAAATGCTGTTCCACCAAAATTTTCAGAAGTTTTAGCTGAATTTATCAAAAATGAATTATTAAAGGTTAAGTAAGTGAATAGTATTGATCTTTTTTCAGGTGCTGGTGGCTTATTAATAGCTAAAAAAAATCTTGGTTGTAACATCTTATTTGCTAATGAAATAGATGATGCTTGTGCAGTAACACATCACCATAACTTTAAAGATATCCCACTAATACACAAAGATATTAAAGATCTTAAAATTGAGGAAATCAAACAGTATATTGGTGATAAAGAAGTAGATCTTGTTGTAGGTGGGCCACCTTGCCAAGGATTTTCAATGTTTGGAAAAAGACGCTTTGTGAATACACAAGGCTATGACCCTAAACAAGATCCACGTAACCACTTAGTATATGAATACATTCGTATTGTCGAAGAAACACAACCAAAATTTTTCTTCATGGAAAATGTAAAGGGTTTTATGTCTTTAGATAATGGATTATTCGTTCAAGAGGTAATCAGAACTTTTCAAAAATTAGGATACAACGATATTTGGTGTGAAGTTGTTTGTGCAGCTGATTATGGCGTACCTCAAAAACGTCATCGTATGTTTATGATCGGTAATAGATTAGGTATTAATTTTGAAGCCCCACCAAAAACACATTCAGATAAAGATCCAAATTTATTACCATATGCGACTGTTGGAGAAGCAATTCTAGATATTGCTAGTTTAAACGAAAAAGATATTCCTAATCATATTGCTTTAGCACATAAACCGCTTGTTGCTGAAAGAATGAGTTATGTATCTGAAGGGGGTAAGCTCGATTTAAATACCTTACCTGAACATCTTCAAAATGCGACACGTAAAGATTCCAAAACAGGCAAAGTTACAAACTATAGTCATGTTTATAAGCGATTAGATCGTGATAAACCCTCTACTACTATGGTACCAGGTCATAATGCTTTTCCTATTCATCCTACCCTCAATAGAACTTTAACCCCTAGAGAAGCTGCACGTATACAAACTTTTCCAGATACACTTGAATTTTTTGGCACAAGACAGCAACAATGTATTCAAGCAGGTAATGCCGTACCACCAAAAATGGCAGAACCTTTCTTTAAAAAGATCAATGAATACATTGAAGAATATAACAAGGGGAACGTAGGGGATGAGTCATGACTTGTACGCAACATGGGCATGTGCCGAAATAGCAAATATAATTAGACATGATCAACCTTCTTACTTTGCCAATACTGGCAGCTACTCCACTGGTTGGACAATTGGTTCTGGTCGAGAAGGAGGAAGATTATGGCCCTTAGCTGACGGTGTTATCAGCTCCTATCATGCATCTGTCGCAGATGATTTAAATATTGCCGTTGAGTTTAAGCGTACAAATGAAGGATTACATGGCACCCTGACTGCTCTAGGACAATCTTTAGCTTACTTACATAAAGGCTATCACGCTTCTATTATTGTAATACCTAAAAAATACACTTCCCACAATACACCAGCTAATCATATTGCAGATATATTAGACCTTACAGCCAATACAATGCCTGTAGGCGTATATGGGTATGAAGAACCTGATTTAGCAAAACTTAATCCTTTTGAAAATAAGATTACTTGTTATCGAAAACCACAGTTATCTTTATCACCCTTATTAACAGGAGCTTCTGTTAGTTCTAGACCTAAATCATCTACTTTATGGGCACATGTTCGAGAAGGAATGAGCTATCCTGATGTTTTTTATAAATATTGTAAAGAAGTTAAGTTCGTTACTTCGTACCCTAAGAATAGAAATTTTCAACTTCCAAATGAATTAATTGCAGCTGTAAATAGACTGATGCCTACGGCAGATCCAATTAAATTTTTAAGTTATACAAAAGATGATTCCATTTTGGATCGAACTTGGTTACATGTCTGGCTTAATTATTATTTTCATAAAAAATTAACACCCATATATATCAAAGATCCCCATACAGGTCTTTATGCTGTAAATGCTATACCTAGCCTGATTAAACAAAATAAAAATGAATTTGCCAATTTTTTAAGTGGAAGAAGAGATTCACTTAAAGAGAAAATAGTTGAAAAATTAAATAATGGATCTATTACTGAAAACCAAGCTTGGGAAGAATACGCTAGAACCGTACGTAACCAAGCTCACAGTTATCGTGAAGTAATTGATTCAGGTCTATACCATCTAAATTTGATTGATAATGAAGGTAATTTAACAAAAGTAGGCTATCGATTTGTCGATGAAGCAGATAAAGAAAATTCGGTATATGCGTCTACATCTATGCAAGTTTTAAGAGGAACTGCGTTGGTATATGGCAATTTTTCAGCATTTTTACATTATGTATATCAACTTTCTGAAGAAGTATTTAGCGAAGAAGCTATGTATTTTGCGAGTATGAATAGAAAAAATGGCACTATCAAATTTGATAATGTGGGATTTAAAGCATATTTATATGAAAAAATGAAAGATGATCTTTCTCTCATTTTAACATCCTCTATTCGGTCACCAGGAAACCCAAGAAATGCCTTTCAAGCAGAAATACCTTTTCTAAAATATTTAGGATTAATTGATGAAGGTACACCATTTCGTTTAGGGACAGGCTTATTGATTAATTGGCCAGTAGTACAAGAAAGTATTGAGTACATGAATACAAATAACTTGTAACGGTGTAACACTGTTAACTGCATGATTTTTAAAAATTTTAAAAGTTACACTACTTGATACAGAAATGTAACAGGTAACATTATGTTACCTGTTACATTTAGTTCATATTATTTGTTACCAAATAAAGCTTTAATTTTCAAACATGTTACTAAAGTTACTGCTGTTACTTTGTTTTATTTCACTTTTAGCTTCAATATCGAAGTTCATCATAACATTGGCATTAAAAACATATAAACGGGTAACCTTTTCTGATTCTGGCAACCTTTTTACTTTTGTCATTAGTTTACCATCACAGTCAATCCATCCATATTTTTTCAAGACTTTTGCAACAACTTTTGAATTGAGTGACTTACATATTTCTTGTTTAAAAATTTCTGGATAAACATAAAATTGTCGTTCATCAGCTTCAACTTTAACGAATCCCATTCTATTAAATACTTTAGTCTGCTCACTAAACTCAGTGTTAATCAGCTCAAAACGACTACTACCATGAAGCGTGAAAAAAGTACGTACCTGATTCAAAATTTCTTCATCTTCATAATCACCAACTTGTTCAAAGTTACCAATCCAATGATTAAAAATATTTTGAACTGATCTAATGGCTGTACCTGACTTCCATCCCGTTATACCCGCAATTGTTGCCATCTCACCACTAACAGCAACCAAAGCAAAATAGTTTGCTACACGAATGATATGCCCTTGTTTATGCTGTCCAATTAACACCTGAGCATATTCATCAAGTAAGCGATTTGCTATTTCTGTTACTTTAACTTTATCTGAAGTCAAATATTGCAACCAAGCAGCCCCAGCTACTCCATAATGTTGCTTGATATTACTATTAAGCAACAATGCTTGTTGAGCTGCATTTTCTGAAAAATCAATTTGATCAAAAATACCATGCTCAGACTGATCTATATCGATGTTAATTAATCGAATTTCCTGCCCCAACTTGGCTTGTTGACCGGCTTCGTTCATCAACTCAGACAATGTTTTTTCACCGCTGGAAAGAAATACAAGCCTCCACCGAGCTGTCTCGCGTACAGTCAGGCTTTTTGTCATCCGGCCTTTACCTGAGCCATTAATTAGCATGTAAATAATATTACCCAGATCTTTAGGATTCGGAATTTCGCCGATTTCATCCAATACCAGTAAGCCATCATTATGCGTAAATGCTGTTTGTTCTAATGCATTACTTGTATTACGCCATGTATGATAATACGACTCAGGATTCCCCCATACAGAACAGGCAATAAAAACGGCAGTACTTTTACCTTTAGATGATTTACCTTTGAAATGTATACCAGCTCCATGACGGCCCAGAGGTTCAAGCAACTGACCTGTAAAAGCACTAGACAGAGCCAAAACTAAAAAATCATGATTTTCCGAATACTTAGCGACATTATTCTGCCAATCATTCAAGGTACCTTTTTGTACATATTTATCAATTACATTGTGAGTAGATTGATAAACGATGAGCTCACCACTGCTATTTTCACCAATAACATTATTGGGCAAAATATATTGATGATCATGCCATCCAACTCTGTTTACACATTTTGCAAATGTATCAACTGGGTAATTGGCTATATACGTTTGAAATAATTCTCGAGCGGATCTGGAAGTAGAAAGGGTTACTCCCATATGAGCAAGTGCTTTACGCATATCTGCACCATCAGTTTGCAGAGTTTCCATAGGTAAAGCCCATTTGTGCTCTACATTTGCATCATCTACCCATTTAAGCAATCGTCCCCAATCGTTTGAGGTCTGATCTCGTGTTTTAGCTAAAATTAAAACAGGTGTAGATAACCAAAAGCATTCCAATTCACCATCGCGCATTCTTAGATAATGTACACCATCTGAGGTAATCTCAAACTGACCATTCTTATGAGGCATAGGGGCGGCTAGAACCTCACTTTTCTTATGCAGCTCAGCTTCATTATTTTTTTCAACTTGTTTAAATTCAGTCGATTTGTATGGAACTATTGTAAGATTTTGGACATCCTTGATTGATGTTTCCAGTCCAATAACCGCACGTTTCTCTACCCAATCGATGACATCATCTTTGCTTTCTAAATTAAGTTCATCCAGTTTAATTACAGAAACCAACGTATTTTTTTCATGAACAGCTTCATTCAAAGTAGACAAAAATTTTAATCCTGGTTCATCATTATCAGGCCATACAATAATTGAGCGACCAAATAAAGGACTCAAATCTGTTTTGCTGACACTTTGACAACCACCAGTTGTGGTCGCATATAGACCAAGTTTATTTAAATAATCAGCTTTCTGCTCACCCTCTACCACATAGATCGGCTGATCTTTTGAGACTGAGATCCGACATAATGCATATAGTGGTTTGCTACCATTCCCTTGTGGGAAGACCTCACGAAAGTCAGGCTCTTTCAATACAAATGCGCTACCTTCCAATGAAAATGAACGTATAAATTTCTGTCCATTATTTGGATTTTTAGCCCTCAATTTCCAGTAAATCACATCGCCATTTTCATGAGTATATTGAAAGACAGCTTCAAATTTAAAACCGTTTTGTTTTTTAACAATTGATTGTGCAAAAACTTCAGCCTGCTCATGCATTAATTGTGTATTTTTCATTTGCATTCTTCCCAAGCACCTAAATCTTTACATGCATCGATAAAACTTATTTTTTTAAATTTCATATGAAACGCAATCAAGTCACCACCTTTGGTTCCACATGCAAAACAATTGAAACAACCGATATTCAAATTGATACCCAGACTCGGATTCGTATCATCATGAAAAGGGCAAAGTATCATTGACCAAGTTTTTGATCTGTCATGATCAAAACCATGCGCAGATAAATACTCAGGCACTCTTGGGAGCAGATCTTTATTCAGTCTAAATTTATATTTTCGATTTTTATGCTTTGGATAGGACATTATTTAACCCCCCATATTTTTGAACCGTAATTTTTAGTGATACGTTCTTCAATCCATAAATCTACTTCGGATTCAATCCAAGCAACCCTGCGTATGGATAAATGTATGGGGTGGGGGAATTTACCCTGTTTCATAAGGGCATAAATTGATGAAGCACACAAACCAGTCTTGGTCTGTACTTCTTTACGACGGATTAAACGATTTTTTTGAGTCAGAATAATATTATTCATCTGGATCATCTCTTTATTAAGGATAGATTCAGACAAATTTCAAGTTTTAATTTTCAACCAATTTTATAAGGTTGCATATGCCTTTTGGGCTTAAAATAAACTCAATTCTCCGCTACAAGAATTGACAAATAAGGTACGAGCATTAAAGACAAAAAATCTGTCATTAAATTCAGCAGTTTATAAAACTGCTACGATTATCGATTTAACATCAAATCAATAAAGACAATTTAGGGGGTAATTTAAAAAATGCAATATTTTTTTTAAATTATCGTGTACATACATCAGTTTTTTAAGTTTAATAATTCAGTAAAACTGATAAATTTAAAAATTATTGCACTAAAGGTATATTACCAATGATACCGTAAATGTAATCACTCCATTTTTGAAGCATATCAATCCGTTGTTGTTTATATGAAGCTTTATTATAAACTCCCCGAATACCCTTGACTGTATGATTCAAGCTTGCCTCAATTACATCACTATTAAAGCCTTGCTCATGTAAGTGGGTGCTCGCTGTTCTCCTAAGATCGTGAATGGTAAAAGGCGACAAAGTGGTAAATTCCAAAACATTTTTTTGTGCTGTATTAAATGCATTGTGGCTAATATGTGTTCCTGATTTCCGCCCAACAAAAATATAAGGCTCATTACCACCAATAATTTTTAACTCGTTTAATATTGAAATGATTTGATCAGACATATATACAATCATTTCACGAGAATGACCTGAATTACCATCCCTTTTAGTCTCTGGTATCAACCAAGTTTTATTAACAAAGTCAATATGCTCCCATTTCGCTTTTAATAATTCTGATTTTCGCACCAAGGTTAATAGCGATAATAATAGACCGTATTTCCGAGGCTTATAAATTCTTGAAGTGAAAACTGCTGTGTAAAAAGTCTTAATTTCTACTTCAGTTAAAAATCGATCTCTTGGTTTGGCTTTACAAACATGTCTAGTAGGTATGGATAAAACAGGATTAAATTGAATCATGCCTAATGTTACTGCGTAATCAAGCATTCTTTTTAACAAACCTCGTACTTGACTAGCCGCAGAATCATAACCTTGATCTTTTTTACGCCATATTACTTTTCTGACCTCATCAATAGTAATCTGCTTTAAAGATAATTCCCCAATAAACGGATAAATATCGTTCTTTAAGCACAAAATCATATTGTAGGGACTTTTTCTATCTTTTCTGATCACTTCATTTAAGTAACGCTCACCATAATCTTTAAATAATATGCTGTTACTGTTGCCTAATTTTTTGTCATCTTTTTCTTTTTTTGGAGATATACCTTTAGCCACCATTGAAGCAGACTCATCTCTAATTTGCCGGGCCTCCTTTAACGACAGATCCGGATAACGTCCTATAACCAATCGTTCTTGTTTACCGTTTAGGGTATATCTGTAGTGCCAAGATTTTATACCTGATTCTTTGACTTCAATGAATAAGCCATTATTCAGTTTATCTTTGACAGTAAAACGCTTTGCTTGCGCTTTTAGATTTTGAATTTCTCTATCAGTTGAAAAAAATATATTCGTTTTAATCGGCACTTTTAGTCACTCATTTTTTTCCTTTCAGTTATATTATTATGCACCTAATAGGTGACTAAAAAAACAATAGCACCAGTTGATTTAAATAAATACATTGGAATAATCAAAATATAAAAAATAGCAATAAGTCATTAAAAATTATTGCTATTAATTTTATCTTGGAATTAACTGTAACTTACTAGAATAATGGCTTAAATTGAAATTACTTTCCAATACAGAACGAGCCAAAAATTACCCCTAACAGATCATCAGCACTAAAATCGCCTGTGATCTCAGCTAAGGCATTCTGTGCTAAACGTAACGATTCAGCGACCAGTTCACCCGCATGATAGACCTCAAGTTGCTCATGTGCTTCTGCAAGATAGTGCTGAGTGCGCTTCATTGCGTCTAAATGGCGAGTCCGTGCAATAAAGGTATCTTCTTCAGGATGGAAGCCAGCATGCGCTGTAATCGCATCTATAAGCGCTTGTACGCCCATTTCCTGCTTGGCCGATACGCTAATATGGCGAAAACCTTGAAAATCACTTAATTCAGGTGATTGTGTAGTTAAATCACACTTATTCCCAATCAACATCAAGCGTTTAGTTTCTAAATGATCTTCAAAATAGCGCTGAGCAAGTGCTAAAGGATTTTCACCTTGGCTGAGGTCATAGACCAAAAGTAATAAATCCGCTTGTTCAATTTCTTTGATTGCTCGGCGAATGCCTTCTTTTTCGACCACATCACCTGTTTCACGTAAGCCCGCAGTATCTGTCAGTGTGATAGGCAAGCCATTTAAAGTAATTTTCTCATGCAGTACATCACGTGTTGTTCCTGCGATATCCGTAACAATGGCACGGTCATTTCCCGCCAAGGCATTCAATAACGAAGATTTACCCGCATTGGGCTTACCTGCAATCACCACTTGCAGACCTTCACGTAATAACTGTCCCTGGCGCGCAGAGTGTTGTACAGCAGAAACAGAAGATTGCACATCTTCAAGCAGATGAAGAATTTTTCCATCTGCCAAAAAGTCAATTTCCTCTTCAGGAAAATCAATCGCCGCTTCAACATGCAAACGTAAATGAATCAGTTTTTCCAACACGGTATTCACTTTATTGGAAAACGCACCTTGCAAAGAACGTACTGCTGAACGTGCAGCTGCTTGTGAGGTCGCATCAATTAAATCTGCAATCGCTTCAGCTTGAACCAAGTCCATTTTGCCATTTTCAAAGGCTCGCATGGAAAACTCGCCTGCTTTGGCGGCGATAGCACCCAGCTCAAACAATCGTGCAAGAAGTGCATTTTGAATTACAGGACCACCATGTCCCTGCAATTCCACCACATCTTCACCCGTAAACGAGTTTGGATTTGGAAAGCAAATTGCTAGGCCCTCATCCATCACTTCACCTTTTTCATCAAAAAACTGACGAAAACCAGCAAAGCGCGCTTGAGGAAGCACTTTTTGAGTTAAAGCTTGTGCAATCGCATAAGCCTTAGGACCAGATAGACGAATCACACCTACACCACCACGTCCAGGTGGAGTCGCAATTGCTGCAATTGTGGTTTGGCTTACAGGGTTGCTCATCTAAATTACTCAAACTTTGACAATAAAAAAATCCGCCTAAGATTACCATCTTAAGCGGATTTTTTCAGCTATTGCTTAATCTATGAAGATTAAACCACTTCGCTTGCGACTTTGGCTTTAGCAACATTTTTGTTGATAAACCATTGTTGCAGAATCGTGATCGAGTTGTTCACAATCCAGTATAAAACCAAGCCTGAAGGGAAGAACAGCATAAATACTGTAAACATGATCGGCATGATTTTGAAGACTTTAGCTTGCATTGGATCAGTAGGTTGTGGGTTCAACATTTGTTGAACAAACATCGTTACACCCATGATCAACGGCAAAATAAACCAAGGATCCATTGCAGATAAATCTTGAATCCAAAGCATCCATGGTGCATGACGAAGCTCTACAGATTCCATCAATACCCAATACAATGCTAAGAAGATTGGCATTTGCAACAACAATGGTAGACAACCCGCAAGTGGATTAACTTGCTCACGTTTGTAAAGCGCCATCATTTCTTGTGAGAAACGCATGCGGTCTTCACCAAACTCTTCTTTCATGCGTTGCATTTCAGGTGCAATCACACGCATTTTCGCCATAGAGCGATAGCTCTTAGACGACAAAGGCCAAAGAATAAGCTTAACCAATACAGTCAATAAGATAATTGACCAGCCCCAGTTACCCACAAGATTATGGAAGAACTGTAAGCCAGCAAATAATAATTTTGCAATTGGCCATAACCAACCATAGTCTACAGTTTGGTTTAAACCAACAGCCAAGTCTTTTAATTCAGATTGAATTTTTGGACCTGAGTAGAACGTTGCATCAATGCTCATTGCTTTTCCAGCTGGAACATTGATGGTTGGAGAAGTAAACCCGATGATATTCATACCATCTGCAGATTTACGAGATTCCAATTTTGCTGTGTATTCTTGACCGCCAAAATGACCTGGCATCCAAGCACTTACAAAATAATGCTGAACAATCGCAACCCATCCGCCTTTTGCTTCAGTGTTGAGTTTTTCATCGGTAAAATTTGCAAATTTTAGCTTGTTATAATGCTCATCAGGGGTACCCCAAGCGCCACCCAAATATGTTCCAAGTGTAAAAATCCCTTGCGAGGTTTTTCCTGGATCATCTGAGTTATCACGCTTAATTTGACCAAACATTTGTCCTTGCCAATTTTGCGCACTACGGTTGACAACCTGATAGCTCACATCGATTGGATATTGACCTTGTTTAAAGGTAAATGTTTTGATGATTTCAACGCCATCTGCTGTTTTAAATACCATTGGTACAGCTAAAACTTGAGATGTTTTGCCATCTTTGTCCTTGGCTGCTTTGGCATCTGCAATAGTATAAGCAGTTTTTTCAAACGCATAGTTTGGACGATCTGGCTTACTGTCCGGACCATTCAATCCAATTAACCCAGATTGCGCAACATAGGTACGTTTTGCATCACTTTCAAGCATAACAAAAGGCTGATCACTGTCTTTGCTCTTGTCATGATTCAGTAATTCAATACGAACAATATCACCACCTTTAGGACTAATCCAAAGATGATAAAGGTCAGTTTGTACTGAAATCAATTGTTGATTTGCTGTGGCTGGTGCAGCTGTATTCTGTTGTGCAGCAGCTATATTTGCTTGTGGAACATCGCTAGTGGCCGCAGTTGCTTGACCTTTTGGCAGATCGGCAGACACATCATGCGCTACAACAGCCTGCGGTGTCGCAGCCTTCGATGTATTGTCATGACCATAGTCTTTTTGCCAAGCCAAAATGAGCAAATATGCGGTGACTAACATGGCCCCAAGGATTGCAAACCTGGCCCATTGTTGCATATCTATTACCCCAAGTGGTTAGAGTGATTTTGGTTCAATAAACGTTCACGCAAGGGTACAGGAACATGAAGCGTTTGAGAATCTATTTGCTGAAATGAAATAAAACGAATTGTTTTTTTTGGCACAGGATCATAACCATACCCACCCCAAGGATGACAACGACACACGCGTTTGGTTGCTAACCAGCTACCTTTTAATGCGCCGTGCGTATGGATTGCTTCTAACGAATATTGAGAACAAGTCGGAATATAACGACAACGAGGTCCAATGAGAGGACTAATCGCAATTTGATAGAAACGAATCAACCAATGCAATAAACGAATCATTGGTATCCTCTATTTTTGAGGGGAAGATTGAGCTATTTTATGGTGCTTTTTAACAATGCGCTGCAATTTTAACCAAGCAAATTGTAATTGCTGAAAAAGCTCAGCATTTGGAACTGCTTCTATACCAACTTTAGGCATCACCACAATATCCAACAAATCTATATTTTGCTGGTTTAAGCGAAAACTTTCACGCGTTAAACGTTTTATTCGATTTCTTTCATGCGCACGGCGCACTTTCTTCTTTGCAACAACAATACCCAAACGGCTTTTAGGCTGTTCGGTGACTTTTGCTAAGAATATAAAATGGGGTTGATGCACTTTAAAAAGCGCACCATCAAATACATCTTTGTAATCAGCAGCGCAGTGGATTCTCACCTCTGGACTGAAACTATAAAGAGACATAACACCCAAGTCGTCTATCAACTGTTTAAAAGATTAAACAGTTAAACTATGACGGCCTTTTGCACGACGGCGAGCTAATACTTGACGACCAGCCTTAGTAGCCATACGAGCACGGAAACCATGAACACGCTTGCGCTTTAATTCAGATGGTTGGAATGTACGTTTCATATCGAAACTCCAAAATTGATCTTTTCTAAAGGTTCGCGATTGTATTGTGCATTCTTTATTCTGTCAATAAATATACACATTTCTTTTATATAGACGCTTTATTTTTACCCAGCCAACAACTTTATATAGATTAAATTGAATAAATTATTAAAAATATATATTCACAGCATAACTTATTATTTTATAATATAAATAAGAGTTACACACAGATATATCCTCAAAGTTATCCATAGGCTGATTCACAATTTAACTTTAATTTCTTAATTTTAAATTTAAAAATCGTGTTGTTTTGAATTTAAATTCATAACTTAAGCTTTATCCACAGAAATCCTGATCCTTATAAATAAATTCAAATTTAAAATTTATATTTATTATTATTAGGGAGCGTTTTTTCTGTGGAAAACAGCTTTTTTAAGATAAATAATAATAACTTACCCTGTGAGTATCCATGTTTCTATTAATTTGATGGATTGTGGATAACTTTCTGTGATAATTTATCCACAGCTTGTGGAAAACCTTATCCACAGTTGCTTTAAATTTAAATTTATTTACAGAAGGTTGCTTTTTTGAGCGAATTAGATTGAATTAACCATGACAGATGTGGATAACTTGGTTAGAATGGCGACCCCTTCACCTACTAGGGTAGGGGTAAATAGTCTTTTTTGAATTTAAAATTGAATGAAGGGGTTTCACATGCTTTGGACGGACTGCTTAACTCGCTTGCGACAAGAGCTCTCTGATAATGTCTTTGCCATGTGGATTCGTCCTTTGGTTGCAGAAGAAGTCGAAGATACTTTAAAACTGTATGCACCCAATCCATATTGGACTCGCTACATTCAAGAACATCATTTAGAACTGATTTCTATTTTGGCGGAACAATTATCTGAAGGGCGAATTCGCAAAGTCGAAATTATAGTCGACTCGCGTCCGGGAGCTATACTTTCTGCCTCTGAACAACCTGCGACAACAACAGCAGCACTTGAAAGTTCGCCTACACCCACCCATCATACAAAAGCTAAAAAAGATAAAGAATATGAAGTTGTTTCTGCAAAAAATGTGAAGAAACGCCAACTAAATCCATTGTTTAATTTTGCTCTATTTGTTGAAGGCCGTTCTAACCAAATGGCGGCTGAAACGTGTCGTAAAGTTTTAACACAACTGGGAGAATCTCAACATAATCCACTATTTTTATATGGTCCTACAGGGCTTGGTAAAACGCATTTAATGCAAGCAGTTGGGAATGCATTATTACAAGCAAAACCAAATGCGCGTGTAATGTATATGACTGCGGAAAGTTTTGTACAAGATTTTGTCAGCTCTCTGCAAAAAGGTAAGGTTGAAGAATTTAAAAAGAATTGCCGTTCTTTAGATTTATTATTGGTTGATGATATTCATTTATTGGCAGGTAAAGAAGCCAGTCTTGTCGAATTTTTCTATACATTCAATGCTTTATTGGATGAGTCTAAACAGATTATTTTAACCTCTGACCGTTATCCAAAAGAATTAACCGAATTGGATCCGCGCTTAGTATCGCGTTTTTCATGGGGATTATCGGTTGGAGTTGAACCACCAGATATTGAAACACGTATCGAAATTTTGCTGAAAAAAGCTGAAAGTAGTGGGATAGATCTTCCTCGCAATTGCGCTTTATTTATTGCACAACAAGTTGTTGCCAATGTGCGTGAGCTTGAAGGCGCTTTAAACAAAGTTGTGGCGATCTCGCGCTTTAAGGGTTCTGCAATCGATCTAGAAGTGGTTCGTGAGTCTTTGAAAGATGTCTTGGCGATTCGTGCCCGAACCATCAGTACTGAAAATATTCAGCGAGTGGTGAGTGAATACTTCCGAATTCCATTGAAAGAATTGGTGGGGCCAAAACGCACACGTATTTACGCTCGACCACGTCAGTTGGCGATGGGGCTAGCACGTGAACTGACTGGAGACAGTTTCCCTGAAATTGGGATGGCATTTGGCGGGCGTGATCACAGTACGGTCATGCATGCATGTGAAAAAGTGCAAAGTTTACGCGACGAAGATCCAATTTTTAATGAGGATTATAAAAACCTCATGCGCCTGTTACAAAGTTAAAATTTGTACAAATTACGCGCTTGCAATGCGGCATAAACTGCCGCATAGTACGTCATTAAAAAAAATTTATTACCCACATTTTCTGTCATATTTAGTTAGAGGAATTCCACCGTGCGTTTGAAAATCGCGAAAGAGAGCTTACTTAATGTTTTGTCCCATGTGGTAGGAGCAGTTGAACGTCGCCATACTTTAAACATTCTTTCAAACGTGAAAATTCAAGCTACAAATCAAGCGCTTACGATTACTGGATCAGATTTAGAAGTGGAGCTTGTTGCAAGTACAACTCTAGCTGAAGGCGCATGTTTACAAGCAGGGGAAACCACTGTTCCTGCACGTAAGTTAGTTGATATTTGTAAATCTTTACCAGCAGCAGCTTTGATTGATTTACAGATTACTGAAGATCAGCGCTGTATTTTAAAATCTGGAAACAGTCGCTTTGTTTTAGGGACGTTGCCTGCTGAAGACTATCCACTATTAACCAATGAAAATAGCCAGGGCACTCAAGTTAAAGTGACTGAACGTGAATTAAAGCGTTTATTTGAAAAAACTTCGTTTGCAATGGCTGTTCAAGATGTACGTTTTTATCTAACTGGTACATTATTGGAAATTGATGAAAATCAATTACGCGCAGTCACCACAGATGGACATCGTTTAGCATTGTGCGAAACATTGGCGTCTTCAACTGCTGCTCAATTGGTTCAAGCCATTGTTCCTCGTAAAGCAGTAGGTGAGTTACAGCGTCTTTTAAGTATCGAAGATGAGCAGCTTACTTTGTTAATTGGTCGTGAATTGCTGAATGTTACCATTCAAACCTCTAGCCGTGATAAAGAACAAGGCGATATTACCGTACGTTTCACCACAAAATTGATTGATGGGAAATTTCCTGATTATCGACGTGTGATTCCACGTGGTGGTGACAAAGTTGTAAATATTCCACATGATGTATTTAAGCAATCATTACAACGTGTTGCGATTTTAAGTAATGAAAAATTACGTGGGGTATTCTTAAATTTTAATGCTGATTCTTTGCAATTACGTGCCAATAACCCTGAGCAAGATGAAGCGATTGAAGATTTAGCTATTCAATATGCCAATGCTCCTATGGAAATGTCATTTAATGCTCAATATATTTTAGAGGTATTAAGTGTTTTAGATGGTGATGATGTTGCAATGACCATGTCTGAAGCGAATCAATCTGTATTGGTACAAGATCCAACACAATCTAATCAAACTTACGTTGTAATGCCGATGCGTGTTTAATTGATTTATTTTTAAATCATAGCCATGCATATTACGCGTTTAAATATACAACGTGTTCGAAACCTCAAGACGGTTGCCCTCCATGAGTTGCAACCGTTTAATGTTTTTTACGGACAAAATGGTTCAGGAAAAACTTCCATTTTGGAAGCCATCCATTTATTGGCAACAGGTCGATCTTTTCGAACACATATCCCTAAAAATTACATTCAAAGTAATCAATCAGACGCCATTGTTTTTGCTCAATCACTGACCGAAAAGATTGGTATGCAAAAGCTACAAAGTGGTGAGCAGTTAATTAAGGTAAATGGTGATACTGTTGCAACCCAAGGGCAACTTGCCAAAATCTTGCCATTGCAACTGATTGATCCGTTAAGTACTGATATTATCGATCATGGTGCAAAACCACGTCGCCAATTATTGGATTGGCTCATGTTTCACGTGGAACCAGATTTCTATCATGCATGGCAATATTATTCACGCGCTTTAAAACAAAGAAATAGCTTACTTAAAACGAAACGTAATCTGACGTTGCTCGATTTAGAGCCGTGGAACAAAATGCTTAGTGATTATGGTGAAATGTTGCATTCTCAACGGGTCGAAATTATTGAGCAATGGAAGTTATATTTACAAGAAGATTTGGGGCAGTTATTGCCCGATTTAAAGATTGAGATGGAATACAGTGCAGGGTTCCATGTGGAACATGGTTTAGCCCATGATTTGATTCTATATCACCAAAAAGATGTTGATCGACGTTATACCGAATATGGGCCTCATCGTGCAGATATTCGATTAAAAACTCCATTAGGTGAAGCGGATGTGGTACTGTCTAGAGGGCAGAAAAAGTTATTGATAATGGCTTTAAAACTATCACAAATTGCCATGTTACATGCCTGTAATAAAGAAACTGTGGTATTATTAGATGATGTAACAGCAGAATTAGATTTAAGCGCACAACAACGTTTAATTGAGCGATTGAGCCAACTTGGTAGTCAAGTTTTTATTACCACACTAGACCATGAATCAGTAAAAAAACATTTACATGATTTGTCTATTTCCTACCAGTTATTCAATGTTGACCAAGGTCAGGTAAGTGTTGTTGCAACATGATTTTAGATTTTAGCCAATTTTGGAAAGACCTATTTTTCACTAGGGAGAAACCATGAGTTCAGAAGATCAAATAGCTTCTCAAACAGAACCCACCATTGAAAAGGCTTATGATTCCTCTAGTATCAAAGTATTACGTGGTCTAGATGCAGTTCGTAAACGCCCAGGTATGTATATTGGTGATACTGATGATGGTTCAGGCTTACACCATATGGTATTTGAGGTGGTCGATAACGCGATTGATGAAGCTTTAGCTGGTCATTGTGATGAAATTTTAGTGACTATTCATGAGGATGAGTCAGTCAGCGTTGCAGATAATGGACGTGGTATTCCAACCGATATTCACCCAGAAGAAGGTGTCTCTGCTGCAGAAGTAATTCTTACTATTCTGCATGCAGGTGGTAAGTTTGATGATAATAGCTATAAGGTTTCAGGTGGTTTGCACGGCGTAGGTGTATCTGTAGTCAATGCACTTTCAAGCAAACTAGAACTTACGATTCATCGTGCTGGCCACATTCATCAACAAGAATATAAACATGGTGATCCAGTTTACCCGTTAAAAATTGTGGGTGATGTTGAAACGACAGGGACTATTGTTCGTTTCTGGCCGAGTACTGAAACGTTTAGCCAAACGATTTTTAATGTCGATATTTTGGCACGTCGCTTACGTGAGCTTTCATTCTTGAATGCCGGTGTACGTATTGTCCTACGTGATCAACGTGTTGCCTTAGAACATGTCTTCGATTATGAAGGTGGTTTATCTGAGTTTGTAAAATATATCAATCAAGGTAAAACCCATCTCAATGAAATCTTCCATTTCACCACACAAGCTGAAAATGGCATAGGTGTTGAAGTTGCTTTACAATGGAACGATACCTATCAAGAAAATGTTCGTTGTTTTACCAATAATATTCCACAAAAAGATGGTGGGACGCATTTAGCTGGTTTCCGTGCAGCGTTGACGCGTGGCTTAAACAACTATATGGAAAATGAAAACTTACTCAAAAAAGAGAAAGTTGCGGTTAGTGGTGATGATGCGCGTGAAGGCTTAACAGCAATTGTTTCAGTCAAAGTACCTGATCCTAAATTCTCATCACAAACTAAAGAAAAATTGGTGTCGAGTGAAGTTAAACCTGCTGTCGAGCAGGCAATGAATAAAGCCTTTTCTGAATATTTATTAGAAAATCCTCAGGCTGCAAAATCTATTGCAGGCAAAATCATTGATGCTGCACGTGCGCGTGATGCTGCGCGTAAAGCACGAGAAATGACACGTCGTAAGAGTGCACTTGATATCGCCGGTCTTCCAGGTAAATTGGCAGACTGTCAGGAAAAAGATCCAGCACTTTCAGAATTATACTTAGTCGAGGGTGACTCTGCGGGCGGTTCTGCAA
The DNA here is from genome assembly GCF_048551735.1 of Acinetobacter legionensis. Lineage (NCBI taxonomy): Bacteria > Pseudomonadati > Pseudomonadota > Gammaproteobacteria > Moraxellales > Moraxellaceae > Acinetobacter > Acinetobacter legionensis. The sequence goes on along the minus strand of NZ_JBIMBV010000022.1, from coordinate 15,108 downwards.
AACAAGGCCGTAACCGTAAAATGCAAGCCATTCTTCCGCTCAAAGGTAAAATTCTTAATGTGGAACGTGCACGTTTCGATAAGATGATTTCATCTCAGGAAGTGGGTACGCTGATTACTGCATTAGGATGCGGTATCGGTCGTGAAGAATATAACCCAGACAAGTTGCGTTATCATAAAATCATTATCATGACCGATGCTGACGTGGATGGTTCTCACATTCGTACCCTACTTTTGACTTTCTTCTTCCGTCAAATGCCAGAACTTGTGGAACGTGGCTATATTTATATTGCACAACCACCACTGTATAAACTGAAAAAGGGTAAGCAAGAGCAATACATTAAAGACAATGATGCTTTAGAAACGTATTTGATTTCAAATGCGATTGATGAACTTGAATTACGTGTCAATGCTGAAGCGCCTGCAATTCGTGGTGTAGCACTAGAGAAAGTGATTGCCGATTATCAAACCTCTCAAAAAAGTTTGCAGCGTTTAACCGTGCGCTATCCTGCGACTCTGCTTGATGGTTTGTTAAGTCTTGAGCATTTTAAACTTGATCAAAATCATGACCAAGATTATGTACAACAATGGGGTGAAAAACTTCGTGCTGCGATCGAAACAACGCAACCAAGTTTACGTCCAGTGTTGAGCTTGGAATCATTTGATAAAGAAACTGCTGATGGGCTTAAAACGACGATTTATTTCCCGCGTATAACGATTTATGTGCACAATTTACCGCATAGCTATTTATTAGATGCGGGGTTATTGGCATCGGGCGAATATAAGCGTTTATTGCAGAACTCGAAGAGCTGGTTCACTTTGTTAGAAGACGGTGCTTATCTGCAAAAAGGCGAACGTAAAATCAACGTTTCGACTTTCCATCAGGTTTGGCAACACATTTTGACAGATTCACGTCGCGGCATGATGATCCAACGCTATAAAGGTTTGGGTGAGATGAATGCTGAACAGCTTTGGGAAACTACGATGGATCCTGAAAACCGTAATATGCTGCAAGTGACCATTGATGATGCGATTGAAGCCGATCGTATGTTTGCATGTTTAATGGGCGATGATGTAGAACCACGTCGTGCGTTCATTGAGGAAAATGCATTAAATGCAGATATTGATGCTTAATTAAACTCATTCTAACCAGTAAATAAGGGAATAGACCTCGGTTTATTCCCTTTTTTATATCGTTATATTAATTTTGATAGTACTTTTGCTTCTATTTAAAAATTTAAAGCAAAAAAACCAGCTTATCAAAGCTGGTTTTTTGTAGGCTTTAGCTTATTTCATCTAAAGTATTATTCACCACCAAGCGTACATTCAAAGTTGGCTTTATCTACTGAACAACGTGCTTTTTTCAACACAGACATCATACCTGCGTCATAAATACCTTGTTTAGTCAGTTCTAAACGGCCATCACGCATTAACTTTTGGTATTTCAGTTTATCTTCAGCGGTTAAATTCATTTTGTATTTTGCTGGAATAGTTGCTTCTAGACGATTAATCATAGCAAAGCTTTTTGGCAAGTTTTTCACAAAATAATCACGAGATTTTTGACCAAAGCCTGCAGGGAATTTTTCCGGACGGATGACAAAGTCAGCAGTTACTTGTAATACTGGGAAGTTAAACATTGCCCCATTTGCACCTAAACCTTTTTGAATTTCAAGAGGTTTGTAGGCATAAGCAGGTGCTCCGACCATATCAACTTGACCATTGTTAAATTTTGCAACAAAGTTTGTGATATCTGAAGGAACAGCTTGTGCACCAACACGTTGTACTAGAATTTTTTGAGCGCTATCATAGCTTAAAACAGCAAACTTTTTACCAGCGGCTTTTTCAATTGAGTTGATATTTTTATCACGTACAAAAATAAATGCTGAACCAAGTGGTGCAATACCAGCAACTTCGTATTTTTTACCACCCAATGTTGTGGTCATTTTTGCAGCATTACGCGCATCTAAGGCAAAAGTAATGGCTTTTTGTGCAATCGCATTACTTGGCACACCGCCAATAGAGTCGATTGAACCCACAAATTTATTGTATTGACGTGCACGCATTGCAGTCATAAATACGCCATCGCATTTGCCTGCTTTAAAGTCGTTATCTGCAACAGCTTCGTCTTGTTTTGGGATGAGATTGATATCAGCGCCCCAACTTTTTGCTGATAATGCCCATTCTTGCGCCATTTGAAATGACTCACCTGACTTACCTAATAAATCAAATACGCAGACATCTGTCGCAGCTTGAGATGCTGAACTAAATCCAACGATTGAAGTTGCAGCAATAGCGAATACAATTTTTTTCATATTTTCTTCCTTATCTATTTATCCATCTTTAGGAACTTTTCCATAAGCGCAATATTAATCAGCTTTGTTTGAAAAAAATAGAGCATTTACTCCATTTATTATTTTTTTTTTGACAATTATTGTGAATTAGCGAGTTAACTCTCATTTCAGAGGCAAGCTTTTTATAAATAAATCAGTTTTTTAAGCTGAGTTATGTTTTTTCATTACAAATTGTTCGAAATTCATGATCTATGTAATTTTAAATAATTTTGCTGAAATTAAAAAAAATAGATGAATGTTCATTATAAAAAGCGACGAACGGTTAAATTTTGCACTTGAATTTTGTTCTATTAATAACCAAAATAATGTTGATAAGTGTGTGGGTAACTTGGCAATTAGGCCTAAATTCAATGAATACAGACTGATTTATTTGCATATTAAATTTCAAAATCGTTAAAAATTCCTCTTAAAAAATGAGTCAGAAGAACTATTTTAAAATTTTTAACTTATCCACAAACAATTGATAAAAATATTTTTAAATTCAAATGAATTGTCCTTTTTAAAGCCTTTTTTACTATTATTTAGATATGCTAATATGTTCCACGGTGTGAATTATCTATTATAAATAAAAGTTATGATTGTATTTTGTGGATTTGAAGATGCTTTTAGGCTTGGAAGTGACTGGATGTTAAATAAAATAAGCTTATGATTTTTATTGGATTATTGTGTTAAAAAGCCTTCTTTTGATCTGTGGGTCTCGAATAATGAGAATCAATACGAGAATGTGTTTGCATAGCGTGGCTATGTATTGAATTACTGAAGATTTATGAGAAGTGATAAAGTGCTTTAAATTTTGTTGAAATGATTAAGTTGCGGTTAAAAATTTAAATAATAAAATGTTTTAATTAGTTAGGTTGTTGATTATTAATGTTATTTTATTAAAAATAAAGCTAGAAAAAGCATCTGCCTATTTCTAGCTGATTTGAGGAGCTTATTGTATTAAATAGTACTTTTTAATTAAAAGTGCCTTTTAATCGAAAGAACTTTCTAATGTTTCTAGTTCCATCATCAATTCAAGCATTTTTTCTTCAGCTTGTTCTAATTTTACTTTTAACTCTGTCTGTTCATTCATGAGTTTGAGTAAATCTTCTTTACGGTTTGCCTCATAAAGGGTTGAGTCTGCAAGTAATGCTTCAATTTCTACAAGTCTAGGTTGAATTTTTCCAATTTGACTTTCAATTTTCTCGATATTTTTACGAATAGGACGGCTCAGTTCACGTTGACGAGCTGCTTCTTTACGTTGTGCTTCTTTATCGAGTTTTGAAATACTTGGTTTTTCAACCACCTGAGATTGAACAGGGGCACTAGGCTGTTGTCCATTCTTGATCATATCGATACGTGCTTGACGTAACCACGTTGCATAATCTTGTAAATCCCCGTCAAATTCCTTACTTTGACCTGCATGGACCAAAATAAGTTCATCACAGACTGAAGCGATCAGCTGACGCTCATGGGAAACTAAAACCACAGCCCCTTCAAAATCCTGTAAAGCCATCGTAAGTGCATGGCGCATATCTAAATCTAAATGGTTAGTAGGTTCGTCGAGGATTAAAACATTTGGACGTAACCAAACGATTAAAGCCAAAGCCAAACGCGCACGTTCACCGCCAGAGAAGCTTTCACTTGGGGTGTCCATACGTTCGCCACTAAAGCCAAAACTTCCTAAAAAGGAGCGTAAGGCTGCTTCACTGATCTTCGGGTCAGCAATGCGAGAAAGTTGTAACATCGGGCTGGCATTGCCATCTAAAGCATCCATTTGATGCTGGGCAAAATAACCAATATTGAGTAATTCTGAATCTTTACGTAAACCTTGAATCAGTGGCAAATCACCCACTAAAGATTTGATTAGGGTCGATTTACCTGCACCATTCATTCCCAGTAAACCGATACGACTACTTGGTGTAATCTGCAAATTTACATTGGTGACAATCAATTTATCGCCATAGCCAATATCTGCATGTTCAAGTGTGAGCAGTGGTGAACTCATTTTGCTTGGTTCACGGAAACTAAAGGTAAATGGATTATCCACATGTGCAGGGGCAAGCTCTTGCATACGTTCAAGTTGTTTAATGCGGCTTTGCGCTTGTCGTGCTTTAGTCGCTTTGGCTTTAAACCGGTCAATAAATTTTTGTAAGTGTGCTTTAGCTTCTTGTTGCTTTTCAAAAGCTTGTTGTTGTTGTGCTAATCGCTCAGCACGTGTAGTTTCAAAAGTTGAGTAGTTGCCGGTATATAAAGTCAGTACTTGATTTTCGATATGCAAAATATGATCTGTGATTGCATCTAAGAAATCGCGGTCATGTGAAATTAAAATGAGTGTCCCTTCATATGCCTTGAGCCAATCTTCTAACCATAAAATTGCATCTAAATCTAAATGGTTGGTCGGTTCATCGAGTAATAGTAAGTCTGAACGACTCATCAGGGTACGAGCAAGATTTAAACGCATCCGCCACCCACCAGAGAAACTTGAAACCAAAAGTTCTGATTGATGCTCAAAAAAACCTAAACCGGCCATCAGTTGAGATGCTTTAGATGCAGCTGTATAGCCATGAATTTCTTCAAAACGGCTATATAAATGCGCTAACTCATCATTACTCAAATCTTCAGAATGGTTTAGTTTGTCTTGTATTAGCCAATATTCTTCATCGCCAGATAATACAAAATCAATAGCTTTCATATCTAAGGCTTTGATTTCCTGAGCCATATGGGCAACGGTCCATATATTTGGACGGGTTAAGCTACCACTGTCTGACTCCATTCCACCCAAAAGTGCTGAGAACAATGTGGATTTACCCGCACCATTTACACCTGTTAAACCAATTTTCCAACCAGGATGAAGTTGCATAGACGCTTTTTGGAATAAAATGCGTCCACCACGGCGAATTGAAAGTTGGTCTAACTGAATCATAGGAAACTGACTATTGAATATCGGATGCGGTATAGTAAAGGATAAATGGTAGAGTTCAAAAAATGTATTTGATAAAAGAAGTGACAAAATGTCTTTTCTTGAGTGAAAAGCACAATAAATTGGGTAAATAGGATCAATTCAAAAAAATAAACAATGCTTTATGGTGCATGCTTAAATAAAAAAAGCGTATATCTCGCAAACCAGCAATAATCATTAGAATATTTTAATTTTAAAACCACTCAATAAAAAACCGCTCAATGAAATCAGCTCAGCTACTTATTTTTATCAGAATTTTGCCCTGAATTTTTTATCTCATCTAAAAGTTGGTTAAAAAATTAATACAAAATATCCAATTTATGTAGAATTAATCACAGTATCACCTAAAAATATGCAGTTAAAGTAAAAGACTCGGATTGCTTTTACATCTACAAGGATAAATCTATTTATAAAAATATGGATGTGAGATGATGAATAAAATAGGATATTTACCGATTATTTTTTCAGCTTTTTTCACCTCTGCTACACGCAAAACAAAATGTGTGTGTGTTTGATTTACTGGGTAAAGCGGGTGAATCTTATAAACTCTTGGAAGAATGGGCTTTAGCAGCCAAAGCATGGGGCGCTGATATTAATTTAACCGTGTATCAGTCAGAAGAAGCCGTGGATAAAAAATTTAAAACCAATAAATGTGATGCCGCTGCAATGACCACCATGCGCTCACGTGAATACAATAAATTTGGTGGATCTATTGATGCTTTGGGAGGAATTCCCAACAATGAAATTGCCAGAAGAGCGATCAACTATGCCTTGGATAAACGCAATGCAAAAAGATTGGTTTCTGAAAAAAATGGGGTCAAATATGAATTGGCAATGATTACCCCGATTGGTATTGCTTATATCTTTGTTAAAGATCGCGCAATGAATACTTTGGAAAAGGGTAAAGGTAAAAAGTTTGCATATCTGCATTACGATCTTGCACAAAAGGTTGCCGTTGAACGTGTAGGTGCAATCGGGGTTCCTTCTGATATTTTTAATTTTGTGAAAAAATTTAATGATGGTGAGGTGGATGCGATTGCTTCGCCAGCCTATGCCTATAAACCATTGGAAATTTATAAAGGTTTAGCTAGCAATGGTGCAATGTTTACTTATCCCGTAGTGAATGTGACTGCCGATTTAATTATTAAACCTGAGCAGTTTCCAGAAGGTTTTGGTATTAAGTCACGTGAGTGGGCTGTGAAGCAGTTACCAAGTTCATTTAAGAAAATATAAAAAATGGAAGCTGAAATTCCAGCAAAATATAAATTAAATGTATCTAAGGATGATGCACTCCGTTATCAGAAATTATTGCGAGAAGGGCGGATTGAGTTAACAAAAAGAGGGGTGTACGATCCTGTGATGATGTCGGTACTGAAAAAAGCACGCTGTACGGTAGATTGCACCAACTTTGAATGTTCACTTGCAGGTGAATAAATTTATTCAATAAAAAAAGCCATCAATGTTGATGGCTTTTCTGGTTTTATTGGCTTACACGGGATTAATCGGTAAAGGTCACTTTTGCAATGGCTTTTTTACTTGCCTGAATAACCAAAGTAACATTTTCTTTTACAGTGAAGTTTGCATCCACAACTTCCCAATCTACTTTTACGGCTCCACGTGAAACAGCATCTTTAGATTGTGCTGAATTCTTGGTTAAGCCTGCGGCACGTAAAATAGAAACAATCGAGATTTCTCCGTTGTATTCACCACGAGAAATAGTCACTTCAGGCGTACCTTCAGGTAGCTCGCCTTCAGTGATTAAGTTACCCGCACCTTTATGTGCATGTTCAGCAGCTTCTGCGCCATGGAAGCGTTCAACCAACTCAAGTGCAAGAATTTTCTTAATGTCTTGCGGATTACGACCTTCAGCCATTTCTTTGAGAAGAACGTCAATTTCGTCCATAGACTTAAAGCTGAGTAATTCAAAATAGCGTTCAATCAAGCTGTCAGGCATAGACAATACTTTTTGGTACATTGCGCCTGGGGCATCAAATACACCAATATAGTTGCCTAAAGACTTCGACATTTTATTGACACCATCCAAACCTTCTAGGATTGGTACGGTAATGCATACTTGAGCTTCTTGGTCATAACGACCTTGAAGAGTACGCCCCATGAGTAAGTTAAAGGTTTGGTCTGTACCACCAAGCTCAACATCAGCTTCAAGCGCGATAGAGTCGTAACCTTGAACCAAAGGATATAAAAACTCATGAATAGCAATCGGTTGATGGCTATTATAGCGTTTAGTGAAGTCATCACGTTCGAGCATACGCGCAACAGTTTGTTGCGAAGCCAATTGAATCAAATCAGCAGCGGTTTTTGTTGCAAACCATTCCGAGTTAAAACGAACTTTGGTTTTATTTGGATCAAGAATTTTAAACACTTGTTCTTGATATGTTTTGGCATTTTCTAAAACTTGTTCACGCGATAGCGGTGGACGAGTCGCACTCTTACCTGTTGGGTCACCAATCATGGCAGTATAATCACCAATCAAAAAGGTGACATCATGACCTAGATCTTGAAACGCTTTTAATTTGTTAATTAAAACAGTATGACCCAAATGTAAATCTGGTGCAGTTGGATCAAATCCTGCTTTAATTTTTAAAGGACGATTTTCTTTTAGTTTCTTCAGAAGATCTTCTTCAGAAATAATTTCGTGAGTGCCTCGGCGAATGAGGGCAAGTTGTTCTTCAGCCGGCAGGAAATTTGACATTACAAAAACCCAAATACTTCAGTTAGACTATTTGTGCGATATACTAACATTTTTTCAGCATAATGCAGGCGAAGAATATCTCATGACAACAATCTATATTGGCGTAATGACTGGAACCAGCATGGATGGCGTCGATTTTGTTGCTGCTTCATTTGATCCTTTACATCTCCATGCCACGCTTACAGTCGCTTTTGATCCTCATTTACGTGATGAATTAATGGCATTGACCTTACCTGATGATAATGAAATCGATCGAATGGGTAAGGCTGATGTTGCTCTTGCAACCATGATTGGCAATGGTATTAACCAACTCATACAAGAAAATAATTTAGATAAAAGCCAAATTAAAGCGATTGGTTGTCATGGACAAACCATTCGGCATCGCCCAGAACATGGGTTTACTTTACAAATTGGTGATCCAAATATTATTACGGAAATTACTCAAATTCCTGTGATTTCAGATTTTCGTCGTCGTGATATGGCGGCAGGTGGGCAGGGTGCTCCTCTAGTTCCAGCGTTTCATCAAGCTTTATTCCAGCATTCAACCATTCATCGAGTGATTCTCAATTTAGGGGGGATTGCCAATGTCAGCATGCTGCCTGCTGGTGATGAGCAGAATGTTTATGGTTTTGATACAGGTCCTGCCAATATTCTTATGGATGCGTGGTGTCATCGTTATACCGGACAACCTTATGACGAAAATGGCAATTGGGCCGCTTATGGTCAACCGATCCGTTCATTATTAGACCGCCTGCAAGCAAATGAATACTTCTCTAAAGAACCTCCAAAAAGTACAGGGCGTGAGGACTTTAATTTGGAATGGTTAGATGAGCAGATTTTAGATTGGCGCAATGATTTAGAATACGATGAATTAGAAGATACCCCTGAAAATATTCAGGCAACATTGATGAAACTCACGACACGTGCCATCAAGAAAGCCATTTATCGTTCGCCCCTAGATACGGGTGAGGTCTATGTTTGTGGTGGAGGTGCTTATAACTCACATCTACTTGAACAACTCCGTTGGCGTCTACGTAAGCACAACTGGTCTGTACAATCGACTTCTGCATTAGGTTTAGCACCGACATGGGTAGAAGCAACCGCATTTGCGTGGCTCGCCATGCGCTTTGACCAACAGTTAAGTGGCAACCTACCTGCTGTTACAGGGGCAAAAGGCTATCGTATCTTAGGCACGATTACAGCAGTTTAAAACTAATATGCTTGTTAAAGTGAGTTATACACCTTAGCAATCAATATTTACATAAGAATAAATGCGCTGTAAAACAAATGAAAGCAACCAAAATGAAACCAGTTTTGCTGATTTATAATTGCTACTGATTATTTTAATTCAAACTGTGGTTTCATTTTTGCTTGGCAGTGTGAGATATTTTGTAGAACAATGATCGACCTGTTTAGCGCTGAGATTGTCCTTTACTGCTGTTAAAAAATAGCGCATAAGCTTCCAATATCAATAAAAATTAAAACTGAGATCACAATGAACTTAGCGATACAGAAACAGCGCATAGAATCATTTCAAAGAGAGGGTTTTAGCTTTGATGTGATAGATTCGGGTCCTTGGGATGGGCAGCCTTTTGTCTTGTTACATGGTTTTCCTGAAACCAATAAAAGCTGGCAAGAAACTGCAGAGATCTTGAATCAAAACGGTTATCGTACTTTTGCTGTTAATCAACGTGGTTATAGTTTAGGTGCACAACCGCAAAACCGCCGTGATTATAGAAGTTCTGCTTTAGTTGAAGATGTAAATGCTTTAATCGATATGATCCAACAACAGGTTTATTTGGTTGGACATGATTGGGGGGCAGTGGTTGCTTGGGATGTTGCTCAACGTTATCCTGAAAAAATAAAACATTTGATTACGATTTCTGTACCGCATAAAGCGGCATTTATGCGTTCGATGTTAAGTAGTAATCAATTGTTAAAATCTTACTATATCGGTTTATTCCAGTTACCTAAAATTCCAGAATTATTATTTGAGAAACTACCCAAGTTGGGTCTGGGTTTATTAAAAGATTCAGGTATGACCGCAAAACAACTTGAAGATTTCCAACAAGACATCGTGGAGGAAAAGCGTCTAAGTTATGCATTAAATTGGTATCGAGGACTTCCATTTAGTTCAAATAAAAATTTAACCCAACCAGTTTATGTGCCGACTTTATTTATTTGGGGCAAACATGACTCAGCGATCGGTTCTAAAAGCGTGGCGTTAAATCATCATTATGTAAAAGCAGCTTATAAAGAAATTGTGATGGATGCGACGCATTGGATACCAGTACAGAATGCTAAACAATTAAGCCAACATATTTTAGAAACGATTTAAGATTGATGTCTCAAGCATAAAAATGCCCTCACAAGAAGAGGGCATGATTTGCTTCAAAAATATGCTTTGAATTAAATTGAGAATGATGAACCACAACCACAAGTTGTTGTTGCATTCGGGTTTTCTACAATAAAACGTGAGCCTTCTAAGCCTTCAATATAGTCAACTTTAGAACCGACGAGATATTGATAACTCAACGAGTCAACCAACATTTTTACATCACCATTTATAAATTCAGCATCATCTTCATTCATACTTTCGGCAAAGTTAAAACCATAAGAAAATCCTGAACAGCCGCCACCCGTTACATAGACACGTAACATCAGATCTTGATTACCTTCGCTATCACGAAGTTGGCGAACTTTATTTGCAGCATTGTCAGTCAGCTCAAGTGCTTGGGCGGTCATGATATTGTTCCTCAGATTTCAAATGGCTTAAATGAAAAGACCATATATTCAGTATAACATACTCAATATATGGTCAGTGAGTGAACTTTAAAGTAAATTCAGACTAAATTTATCAGATTTAATCTAGAATTATTTGTAGTTCTCATCTTGTAGCGCACATTCAAAGTTTTTCGGATCGTTTTTACAACGGAATTGCCAAAGGATTTTCATCATTTGTTTGTTATAAACGCCTTGTTTGGTCAAACTGATACGAGATTCACGCATGAGTTTTTGATAACCAGGCTTATCACCATCTGGAACTTGCATCCAGTATTTCGCCGGAATATCTGCTTTCATTTTTCCAATGATGGTGTTTGCACGAGGCAATTGCGTTTTAATCCAATCACGAGATTTTTGACCATAGCCAGCAGGGAATTTATCTGGACGAATGATAATATTACCTGTGACTTGTAGCAGTGGGTAATTCACAATAGCGCCTTTGGTGCCTAAACCCTTATGCAGCTCTAAAGGTTTAAATACAGCTGCAGGTGCACCAATAATATCAACCTGACCATTATTGAATTTACTGCCAAAATTTGTAACATCCGCGGCAACTGCTTGAGCACCGATTTGTTGAACCATAATTTTTTGTGCTTGGTCATAGTCGAGTACCGCAATTTTTTTACCTGCTGCTTTTGCAACTGTATTGATATTGCGATCATTGACCATCAGGAAAGCATCACCTACTGGAATAACACCAACAACTTCATATTTTCCACTGGTCATGTATTTTGCAAAGTTTGGATTTGCTAATCCTTGCATTACTTTTACCGCGAGATTGAGATCTGGAATCGCACCAATTGCATCTAAAGAGCCGGTGAAACTATTAAATTGTCGGCCACGCATACCTGTGATACTGACAGCATCACATTTACCCGCTTTAAAATCTTCAGCAATAACAGATTCATTTGAATTCACTTTTAATTCCAGATCCGCACCCCAGTTTTTCGCTGCAAGTTGATAATCTTTCATTAAGGTAAAAACATCACCATTTTTACCCACTAAATCAAACACACACATAACTTGTTTTGCTTGGGTGGCAGATGTTGCAAGCAAAAGACCCGCAGCAGCAATGAGAGCATTAGACCATTTCATTATTTTTTTCCTTTCCATGATCAATATTATTCATGTTCAATCAAATCGAAGAGCTTCGATCAATAGAACTTTGTGACATCAAAAATGTATCTAGTTTAGAAAATCGTTTATTGCTAAACCAAACATGATCTATTCTGAACAATCGATTTTCCAAATCAATTGTTCAAGTTCAATGATGAATTGATGTTATTGAAATCATTACTTGAAATGAGTCAGTTCGCAATGACCCAAATGACAAAATTTCCTCAGCAAAGAAGAAACGCCAGAAGCTATTAATTACTGAGGAAAATCATTACTTTTGCTTTTATAAATGATTAAATTGTTTGCTAAAAAGACAAAAGAATCTGGGTTAGCCCCAGATTCTTGAAGATTAATCTTTGTTTTGATCTCTGTTTTTACGCTCATCACGTCTTTTATCACGTTGCTGTTGTTGATTTTGACGATCACGCTGTTGCCACTGTTTTTGATCAGGTCGGTTGTCCCAGCGGTGGTCACGATTTGATTTATTGTTCCAATCTTTTCTATGTTGTTCCCATTGCTGTCTTTTCATTTGATCACGTTTGGCTTGTTCATATTGCCAACGTTGTTTATCCCAGTTCTTTTGGCGCCGTTCTTGTTCAATGCGCATTTGTTGTAAACGATAGGCTCGCTCGCGTTCCCAACGTTGGCGATCATTGTTTCGGTCATATCTTGGATCATAGCGTTGTCCATAGCCATAATCTCGATACACTGGTTGTCCATAGCCGCGAGAGTCATAACCATCTTCAGGAAATGCAACACAACCAACAGCAATAATAGACGTCATGAATGAAACAATTAATGCTTTTATAGCCATAAGTTGTCTCCATTTAACAAGCAAAATAGCAAAAAAAATTCAGATATAGCAAAATAGTCAATGACAAGTCATTTAACTCAGATTAGCGTATTTAAAAATTATATTTGTATATCGATGATGAGACTTGTATAAGATTATAGTCAGTCGATGCCTGATCATGTAGACAATATGAAGAATTTGAACATTTAAGGAAGAATCATAATGGTTGCTTTTCAACGTAGTATTCATGATTTAGTCGAAAAAGGGCAGGGTTCAGCAGGTAGGGCTTTAGATCGTTTGCCTACATTCGCTCAAGAGTCATTAACCAAGTTATTGGGTTACCCGTACCAGTTTCCTCAATTGGATAGCTTCACCAAATGTTTGATGGCAGCTCAACTTAAACAGGGCAAAGTGGGTTTTATTGGCGCAGATGTAGAGCGCTCTAGAAAGCAATTTGAATCACAAATGCAATCTATTATAAATAAATCGACCCATATCCAATTTGTTGAAGATATTCGTCTTCCGCTGCAAAGTGGCAGTGTCTATGCACGCCATTACCATCCTGCACCAAATAAAAAATTGCCAATGATTGTATTTTATCATGGCGGTGGTTTTGTGGTGGGTAGTGTGGACACCCATGATGAAGTGTGTCGCCTAATTGCTGCCCATGCAAAAGTTCAGGTTTTAAGTATTGAATATCCACTCGCACCTGAAGTTAGCCCACGTGACTTAATTCAATCTTGTGAAGATGCTTTGGCTTGGGTGTATCAAAATCGCCGTCAATTTAAAATTCTCAAAAACCGTATTGCGGTTGCAGGTGATAGTGCGGGCGGAAATATTAGCGCTGTTGTTGCACAACGCACAGTCAATACAGTGTTTGCGCCTCAAGCCCAGTTCTTGATTTATCCTGCTGTTGATTTTAAGAGTCGACATCCATCTTTCTTTGCTTATAAAGATGGCCTAGTTTTGACAGGCTCAGATATTGATTATGTGACTGACTATTATGCGACGCGTTTTAATATGGCATTGGATGATCCAATCATTTCACCAACCAATGGTCAGCTAAAGAAACTTGCCCCTGCATTTGTAGTAACGGCTGGACATGATCTTTTGCATGATGAAGGTAAAATTTATGCTTATAAGTTACGTCAAAATGGCGTAAAGGTTCATTATCAGGATTATGAAGATCAAACGCACGGATTTATTAACTTAACCCCTGTTTCACGTAAAGCTAAAAAATACGTTATAGAGATGAGTAAAGAGTTTCGTAAATTCTGGGATAAACAATAACAAAATATCATCTTTTACAAATCACTTTTGTTTCACGTGGAACAAAAGTGATTGGCTAAAAAGTAATCAGAAAAAATAATTGTTCTATAAAATCTAATAACAATCGCTTAGCTATACTTTTTTTTGTTTATAAAACATATTCAACAACCAGCAAGGCTTATGACAGCTATATAAATATAGTCGTGAATACTGTTGAGTATTGGTAAACGTGTTTAAATGTCATTTTTCAAAAGAATAAAGGCAGACTACTATGAGAGGCTTATTAATTTAAAATGTTTAAGGAAAAGAAAATGATCAAAAAGATAGGTATCGGTCTTGCTTTAGTGGTTTTGGTGAATCAAGCGTTCGCCAATACAGATATGCAAATTAAAACCAATTTAGGCAACATCAATATAGAGCTTTATGATGATCAAGCCCCGATATCAGTAAAAAATTTTAAGAGCTATGTAAATAGTCAATTTTACAACGGCACCATTTTCCATCGTGTTATCCCTGGTTTTATGATTCAAGGTGGTGGCTTTGATAGCAACATGAAAGAGAAGAGTACGCAACCAGCGATTCAGAATGAATCTAGCAATGGCTTAAAGAACGTTCGTGGGACTTTGGCAATGGCTCGAACCAATGCGCCAAACTCTGCAACCAGTCAATTCTTTATTAATGTTGCAAATAATGACTTTTTAAATAAGTCTGCTGGAAACCCTGGTTACGCAGTATTTGGTAAGGTGACTCAAGGACTGGATATCGTCGATAAAATCGTACAGACACCAACACAAACAGTTGGTATGCACCAAGATGTGCCTAAACAAGCTGTAAAAATCATCAGTATTCAAACAATAAAAACAAATGTGAAAAAATAGTTAAAAAATAAAGCAGAAATATTTTGTTCATATTTCTGCTTTAATATTAAAAGCTTACACGATAAAAAGTTTAAAAATGATCCAAAATAGTGCATAAAAATACAACACTCAATAAAACAATCAGTTAAAAGCACTTGCGTGTGTAAGAAATTGCCCTATAATGAGCTCATCCCGACGCGATACAGCAAACGAACTTAGCTTAGAGGGTTAAGTTGTTAAATGTTTATTGCGTCTTATTTATCACTGACGAAGTGATAAATTAAT
>NZ_JBIMBV010000021.1:0-91540 GCF_048551735.1 Acinetobacter legionensis | reverse complement strand
TACATCTGATACATCTGATACATCTGATACATCTGATACATCTGATACATCTGATACATCTGATACATCTGATACATCTGATACATCTGATACATCTAGCATATTATTAGTTGAGTTTTTCCCTAGGCTGGAATTGATAGCTGTTACGTCGTTTGTAGAAAATTGATAGTTTTTGCTGATAGTTCTTTCTTTAATAGGTGGATCACCAAATTGAATAATGTAATTTGCATCAGTCACTGCCTTAATCGTTGCTAGACCAAATTTATGATGTCTGACTTGATCACCTATACTTAATTTACGTTGAGCTATTACTTCTCCTGATGAATGCGAAAACTCTTTAAGCAATGAGTCGATAAATTTTTGAGGTAGATGTGACGGTTCATTTAATAAGCTTCTATCAAAGTCAAATAAGAATCGTGAAGGGAGTTTATTCGATCCCCTTTCTGTAAGGCCTTCAGATTCAGTGATATACAATAAGTCTTCAGCACGTGTAAAAGCAACATAAGCTAATCTACGATCTTCTTCTAATTTGATTCTATCTGAAAGAGATTTTGCATTTGGTAAAGATCCATCATTAAAATGAGGTAGAAATACAGCTTTAAACTCTAAGCCTTTAGAAGAGTGGATGGTCATAATTTGGATTTCATCTTTTTCTTCATCTTCATCAGTTTCACGGGTATGTTCATTAAGCATATCAATATATTCTGTTAATGAAACATCTTGTTGCCTACGAATTTCTAACTGTAAAATTGAATCAATTAAATCTTCCACATTAATAATGCGTTGTTCATTAGTCCCTTCTCGTAAATAATTTAAATAACCTGATGCTCTTAGGATGTCGTGTACTAATGTTGAAAGTTTTACAGAAAACTTTCTGCTTCGTATAAAATCAATAACTTCGATATATTCTCGGGCAGAAGTTGTATTAAAGTCGGGATCATTGATATGTTCTAAATGCTTTAGTGCCTGATAGTAACTGCATAATTTTAAATCCGCATTATGTTTAATTTTTTTGAGTAAAACTTCTCCGACCCTCCGTTTAGGTTCTTTAATGCTTTTTACAAATGAGTCATTACAATCTTCTTCTAACATTTTAATATAGGCAATTGCGGTCTGAATTTCTTTTTTTGCATAGAACTTTATACCATCAGCGATGGTATATGGAAATCCAGCTTTAACAAAAGCACTTTCAATTGGTTTTTTAGAGCGATGAGAACGAACAATAATAGCGATATTTTTCCATGAATATGGAATTTTCTCACCTTTATGCTCATATGTTTTTTCTTTCTTAATTTTATTAATTTCATCAACAATAAATTGAATTTCTTGCTTATCTTTTTTACAGTGAAAATGTGTGACATCTTCACCTTTACCACGTTTAGGGATACTCGATTTATCAAGTCGAATTTCATTTTTAGCAATAATTTGATTAGAAACTTCAACTATTTGCTGAGTAGATCGATAATTCTCATAAAGTTGTAAATCTATGGCATCAGGATAGTTTTTATTAAAGTCTAAGAAAACAGAAATGTCTCCACCCTTGAATGAATAAATAGATTGATCAGGGTCACCTACAACAAAAAGATTATGATGTTTACCTGCTAAATAAGAAATTAAAGCATTTTCACGCCAACTGCTATCTTGAAATTCATCCACCATAATATATTCAAGACGAGTTTGCCATTTATCTAATACATAAGAATCTGTGGAAAAAAGATGCAATGTGAATTCAAGCAAATCAAAAAAGTCATAATTTGCATATTCTACTTGTCGAGCTAAATAATGCCCTAAAACATCAGAATAGCGTGAGATCTCATCAGCTAAATAGCGATAATTTGGTTCTGATAATAAGGTGTGTAATTGGTTATTAAAATTTAAAACATTTTCAGCATAAGTATATTGACTTAATCCCGTCATTTTATGGATATAAGACGTTGTCGATTTATATAAAAATAATGCTTTTTGTAAGAGTTTTAGTTCTCCATCTTTTATGGTCAGCTTTAACTCTTTGTAAATATCTCTGAAAGTTTTTTCTAACTTATTATCATCAATAATCTCAAATTCTTTTTTCAGATGTAGGCGATGAGCATCTTCACGGATAACTTTATAACAAAATCCGTGGTATGTACTAATTAGAGCGCCGTCTAGGTTGGTAGCACTGATATCTCTGATCCGTTTTTTCATCTCATCAGCGGCTTTACGAGTAAAAGTAATGCATAGAATATTGTCAGGGCTTATACCATCAATATCGGTTAGATAAAGGTATCGACTAACCAACGCACGAGTTTTACCTGAACCAGCTCCAGCTGTTAAACGAATATACCCTTCAGTGGTTTCAACAGCTTTGCGCTGTGAGTTATTGAGTTCTTCTAAAAAGTTAGTATTCATTTTTATTTCTCCACTAAAGAGGTATTAACAAAAGTATTCAATAAAGCCTCTAATTCTTCAAAATGAATAGATTTTTGCATAGCCATAAGGCGAGTAATTTTCATTTTTCCATTACGATAAATTTTTACACTGGTATCGATATTATCTTTTTGGATAAAGAGTTGAAGTTCATATTCAAGAGATCTAGTTGATAGTAGTTGAAAGCCATTCTGATTTAATTTACTTTGGATTTCAGCTATTAAGTTATCGAAAGGGTTTTGAGGATCAAAGGACTTATTATTAACAAGGCAATTAATTAGATAAGCATACTTTTTTGACCGTGTTAAAGCTGTATAGGTCCACTTAAATCCGTTTAATGTTTTTAAGTCATTTTGAGGGCGAGCTAAATTAATATATACCTTATCCCATTCACCGCCTTGGGCTTTATGACAAGTCATAGCATAGCCAAAACGTAGATATAAGGCATTTATATAAGGATCATTTTGAATGGCTTGCTTATATTCAAGAGTTCCACGTTGTAAGTGAGGGTAGCGTTGTTTAAAGTGAATAACTAATGCTTGAAGCTCTTTAGTAGAAGTTTCATTTTCTTCATTCCAAATTTTGTGATGTAAAATTTTACATTTGATGCTAGAAAATGAATCTTCTTTTCTTAATTCAATATCCTGAAATTCTAAAGTGATAGGAAGAGGATTTTCTTGTTTTTGAGGAACATTAATCGTAAAACTTTCTATAACTCCAAAATTTTCAATGATAAGAAAATCACCATTGTATAAGTATTGAGAATTTACCCAAGAGTTTTTCATTAAAATAAGACGTTCTTTTTTCTCTAATTTTTTAGGGTTTAGGTTTAGAAGTCCTCTAAATTTAAGATTAATGCTATGTACATCTTTATTGGTATAAGATAAAAATATTGAGTTATTGCCATACACCCATAGATATTTTTCTAAAGCATCATCCATATTTAAATGATGAATTTCATCATGATCTAGATCAATTGGCAGTTGTAAAAAGTCTTTATTTTCTAGTTTATCCCTTAAGGCTGTTGCTGATTTCAAAATAGCACTGTCTTTAAGTTGGCGATGCACTTCGTTTAAGTGTATATGTTCTATATTGTTTGTCTCAAAATGCTGTTTTAAATAATCTATATTGAGTACTTCAGCCTGCGATACATTAATGGGTGGAAGTTGGCATGGATCACCAACGAGGATTAGTTTACGGTTTGAATTTGATAAATCTAAATAATCAGTTAAATCCTTAAATAGATTTCCAGAGCCAAATTGGAGAAAGTCTTTTTCACTCGTTGCTTCATGTGAAAGCATGGAGGCCTCATCAATAATGATTACAGCATTGTCTTCTACTTTTTCTTCTACTACTGAAAATTTTAAAATTTCAGGAATCTCTTGAGCCGATTCATCAACTTTTTTATATAAAAAAGAATGAATAGTAGTCGGAGATATTTCAGTCACCTCAAACACATGGTTTTGTAAATTGTGTGCTGCTCTACCAGTTGGCGCTAGTAAGTAATATTCTAATTGTTGGTTAATTAGATACGTTACAATTTCTTTGATTAGCGAAGTCTTTCCAGTTCCTGCACTGCCAGTAATAAGCAGTGCTTTTGAAGTAGTTGATGTCAAAAAATCGCTTATCTGATTTTGAATATGCATGTTCTTAATTTTTCAAATGAAGTTTCGAATTAGTTTATGGTTAACGGTATATTTTGACTAGTCGTTAACTCATTATTAGAAAAAAACAGCACCTATTAAGAAGGAAAATATTACAAGAAGGCTAATCATAATTATTTTTGTTGGGTTAATTGTCTGTTTAGAGTTCGGTTCTGCTGATGAAGGAATGGAGGGAGGCCTAAAACAGAACGTGTTACAGAAATATCCGTATATAGAGCTGTTGAAGCAGCAATTAAGCCATCATGGGCTGGAAAAGCATACCTTGGGTATTCCTTTGGAAAACCTGTAATTCTTAACTGAATAAGATTAGGATATTTATTTGATAAACGGTCTAAATCTAAGCCAAGCTCTTGGAGCTGTTGTGTTGACCAATCAATAATAATTACGTCTGCACTTTCTAAGTTCTTAAACAGTAAATCTAAGCTATCCTGTGCCGTCCAATCTGTAACTAGACAATGTTTAGACCGAGCAAATACAGCATGTGTATAGTGATCAATTTCAGAGTATTTATCTTTGAAATAAGTGACATTCACTCCTTGATCTGCTAATAGCAGTGAGCAAAGTATGCCTGAATAATTACGACTTATATCAACAACACTAATCTTATGCAAAATGGTCATTTATCTTTCACGATGAAATTCAATGCTCAGCATCTGCCAAAAAGACTAGAAATGCATTGATAAATGTTAAGGTCGATTTAAAGTTTTAGCGGATAACCAGCCACGGAGGGTGGACCTAAAACTATGTGTGGTAATTACTCGATTTTGCTTTGGATCGATATAGTTTAAGCTTCTGCTCATGCATTCGTTTGCTCAGTATCGTCTATGACATATCGGAAAGCATTTCACTAATAGGTGGTACAGGGAAATGCAATCTTGTTCTTGATGTAAGGGAACAAAGCTCCTTCTCTCTTGAATGTCATTGAGAAAAATTTTAACCCATCAAAAAATGTATAAAAGGGTAATGGGTCAAGATTGGGTAAATTTGAATTGCTTTAAAAAAAAGTTATATAAAACAAAATTTTATTGATATGGTTCAACTGACGCCATCTCCACCAAATTTTTGTTATAAAAGCATTACTTAAAAAAGGCGTTGTCACAAAATTTGGCACAAATTATAAAATCTATAAGATTCTATTAGATTTTAATTATTTGATAAATAATAAATTAAACCTAGATAGAATCTATTAAAAAGTTATTTACAGAGTTCGAATCTCACCGCTTCCGCCAAATATTTAAAAGACCCTTAAATTTTTAAGGGTCTTTTTTTTGCTTTGATTTTGTCTCACTTACTCTATATAAAATTTTAAAAATAAAGCTATATAAGCCCTAAAATAAAGTGCTGATATGATTTGCTAAAATAATTTGCTTGGTTTGATTGAATTTTTTATATGAATGCTCAGGAGCAGGAAAAGCTCTGATTAACAGCTCAGGATTAAGATTTAGAGGCTTTTAAAATGTCTTGATAATGATCTTAAACTGAGCCCATGGACAGAATACATTTTATTTGACTACTATATTGAATGACCTGTATGGATTGTTAATGGTCAAACTTGTCAGAGACAAATTAGTCAAAGCATTGAAGAACCACATGTCCATTGGTGGATTAGTCAACTGTAGGGCTTTGGGTTGTTGATATGTCAGCTTAGATGAGTTGGATGAGCTGAGTACATTTATTTTTATAACCACAGGATTTAGCAATATCCGTACTTTTACAGCATGTTGTCTTACTATCATGTTGCATCCTATGGATTGCTTTTATACTTACCTTTACAACTAATGTGTAGAAAAAAACTCTACACAAAATTATTGAACATCTGTCTATAACGTACATTTAACTTTAAGCGAAGGAGCGAATTTACTGGATTAGATTCAACGTGCTTTGTAGGTTTATAATAGCTCGCATGAATAACCATGCTAGAAATCATTTTTTAAGAGTGGCAAGGTATCGTAGAAAGACCTTTTATTATAAGCGAATAGGTCTTAGTTTGATTTAAATGGATGCACTATGCTCTGAGTGATCATTATTTATCTTTAATGATTTCGTCACCAATCCAGTTTAAAAAATGGTTCACTTTGAGAATGTTCTCATGGGTACGTGGATAAACTAAGTGGTGTGCAGATATGGGTACGGATAAGTCATCATGAAAGACTTTGACAAGTTTTCCTGAATCTAGATAATTTTGGGTAAGTAAATTGCTTTCAAGAACGAATCCAAGCCCATGAGTTGCAGCTTCAAGCGACATGTATGAGCGATCAAAACTAAAAGTATAAGGAAATTCAGGAATACTCAGCCCTTGGTGTGCAAACCATTGAGGCCATGTCACGAGAGTAGACTTTGACAAAATTAATTCTTTTTTTAGTAGATCTTTAGGCTCAGATACTGGACTACGTTCAAGTAGTTTTGGGGAGGCAAGAACTTCTAATTTTTCACTTCGAAAAGTTCTAATTTCGACACCTGTCCAATTTGGAATACCATGACGAATATCAATATCAATTTTATCACGCGTAAAATGAAGGTTTTCATAAGAGCAAGATAAATTCACTTGAATGAGAGGATATTGTTCTTTAAATGATTCTAATCTTGGCAATAACCACAGAAGTCCAAAGCTAGGTGATGAATGGATATATAAACTATCTTTTGGGCTTTTATCTGATGCTTGTTCAGTCGCTAACATCAAATTATGCAAGATAGTGGTGACATCTTGATAATAACGTTCACCTGAAGGCGTTAAGGTCACTCCTCGTGCGCCTCTTATAAATAAGCTTTGACCAATCATTTCTTCTAGTTTTGCTATTTGATGACTGACAGCAGATGGTGTGAGATTCAAAACTTCTGCCGCTTTTGCCACATTTCCTAATCGAGCAGTTTGCTCAAACGCTTGTAAGGTTTTTATTGCAGGTACCTGATTGTAATTTTTTTTACTATTGTTCATTTAAAATTCCATTTTTCTTTCGAATACAAACTAAAAATATCATAGGCATGAATAAAATTCATGCCTAGTTGAGTTTAACCTTATTGCTGCTCACCGTGAAAAAAGAGAATCTAATGATGAATAAATATGTTGAAGATAAGAGGAATAGACATGTTACTACAAGGAAAGGTAGCGTTAATCACAGGTGCTGCATCAGAGCGTGGTATTGGTCGTGCAACAGCAGAAATCTTTGCACAGCAAGGCGCTAAAGTCATTATTGTTGATCTAGATCTTGTGCAAAGCCAGAATGCAGCTAAAGCATTGGGCGAAGGTCATTTAGGTCTAGCAGCAAATGTTGCAAATGAAGAACAAGCACACGCTGCTGTGGAAAAAGCCCTTCAACACTATGGAAAAATTGATATTTTGGTCAATAATGCAGGCATTACCCAACCTGTAAAAACATTAGATATCAAACGTAATGATTATGACCGTATTTTGGATGTCAGTCTGCGAGGAACACTCATTATGTCTCAGGCAGTAATTCCCTCAATGAAAGAAAACGGTGGAGGAAGTATTGTGTGCTTATCATCCGTTTCGGCACAACGAGGTGGTGGTATTTTTGGTGGTCCACACTACAGTGCTGCCAAAGCTGGGGTTTTAGGATTAGGTAAAGCGATGGCTCGCGAGTTTGGTGCAGATAATATTCGTGTCAACTCACTTACACCAGGTCTTATTCAAACAGATATTACGGGTGGTTTAATAAATGATGATCGTCGTCATGACATTCTTGCAGGTATTCCACTTGGTCGCTTAGGCAGAGCACAAGATGTTGCAAATGCAGCGTTATTTTTAGCCAGTGATCTATCAGCCTATTTAACAGGTGTAACTTTAGACGTAAATGGCGGCATGTTGATTCACTAAAACACAGTATTAGAAAATCTAAAATAGAGACATGGCCATGAGAGGATATTGTGGCCAATTGTAAAGGGACTCGCATGATGGATACCGTATTTTCATCTGATACAGATGCTATTCGTAAATCTGCATATCGAAAAATTGCATTTCGGCTGATGCCATTTTTAATGCTTTGTTATTTTTGTGCTTATCTAGACCGTGTAAATGTTGGTTTTGCCAAACTTCAAATGATGAGTGATTTACAGTTTAGTGAAGCTGTTTATGGACTCGGAGCAGGTATTTTCTTTATAGGATATTTCTTATGTGAAGTACCTAGCAATATTGTGCTTCATAAAGTTGGTGCTCGACGTTGGATTGCCCGAATTATGATTACATGGGGTATTTTATCAGGCTGTTTTGCATTTGTTGAAACAGAATGGCAATTCTATACCTTGCGCTTTTTACTCGGTGTTGCTGAGGCAGGGTTAGCACCAGGTTTATTACTTTATCTTACATATTGGTTCCCATCTTATCGTCGGGCCCGTATGACCGTGCTTTGGTTTATTGCGATTCCAATTTCGGGAATGATTGGCGGTCCTCTATCTGGCTTAATCATGGATCAAATGAACAATGTGCAGGGATGGTATGGCTGGCAATGGATGTTCGTTATTGAAGCGATACCCACGGTACTTGTTGGTTTATTGGTGCTAATCATTTTAAAAGACTCTGTTCAAGATGCACATTGGTTAACAAGTGCTGAAAAGAATTTAGTTCAGCAAGAAATCGCTCAAGATAATCAACAGAAAGAAGGGCATAGCAGTATTAAAGACTTCATTAGTGATAAACGCTTGTGGTTACTTGCGGGAATCTACTTTTGTGTCGTAATGGGACAATATGCAATTACTTTTTGGTTGCCGACATTAATTCGTAACTCAGGTATTAGCGACAACTGGCATATTGGCTTGTTGACCAGCCTACCTTATATATGTGCCATAGTTGTAATGCTGTTAGCAGGCCGTAGCGGAGATCACTTTAGAGAGCGTCGCTGGCATTTAATTATTCCTATGTTTGCTGGTGCAGTTGCACTGACCTTCGCAACATTGTTTGCCTCAAATCTAACCCTATCGCTGATTTGTTTATGTATTGCAGCATCAGGTGTACTCACCGCATCTTCTTTGTTTTGGATGTTACCAACCAACTTTTTAGGAGGTGTTTCAGCTGCTGCGGGTATTGCTGGAATCAATAGTTTTGCCAACCTCGCTGGATTTTGTTCTCCGTTTCTTATCGGCTGGATTACGACTAATACAGGTTCGAATGCGATTGGCATGTTCTTAATCACAGCAGTTTTATTTGTCGGTGCCAGCCTAGTACTGGGCGTTCCAGCAAAACTTGTTAATCGTTAATAAGAGAAGTTAATCATGTCAAATATTAATAAAGAAGTTCGTATTGCTGAACTACAGCAACGTGCATATAACATTCGTCAACATGCGTTACGTATGGGACAAGTACAGGGCCAAGGTTATATTGGACAGGCCTTAGGTGCAGCCGATCTACTTGCAGTTTCTTATTTTCATGCAATGAAATATCAGCCTGAGAATCCTGAATGGGAAGGACGAGATCGCTTTTATCTTTCAATAGGTCATTATGCAATTGCTTTATATGCTGCTTTGATTGAAGCAAACGTGATTCCACTTGAAGAACTTGAAACGTATGGTTCTGATGACAGTCGTTTACCTATGTCAGGCATGGCAACGTATACCCCTGGTATGGAGATCACAGGAGGTTCGCTAGGTCATGGTTTGGGTATTGCGGTAGGTGCTTGCCTTGGATTAAAACAAAAGAAATCAGAGTCATTTATTTATAACCTCTTATCAGATGGTGAGCTCAATGAGGGCTCGACATGGGAAGCCGTAATGTCGGCTTCACATTGGAAATTAGATAATCTAATTGCAATTATTGATGTGAATAATCAGCAAGCCGATGGGCATTCATGTGAAATTCTAGCTTTTGAACCGATTATAGATCGTTGGCAATCATTTGGCTGGTATACCCAACGCGTAGATGGCAACAATATGGAAGCTTTACTTGATGCTTTTGATCAAGCGAAAAGCTACGAAGGAGCATGCCCAAGAGTAATTATTTGCGATACCAAAATGGGTAAAGGTGTTTCATTTTTAGAAAGCCGTGAAAAAACACATTTTATTCGCGTGGATGAACGCGAATGGGATGAAGCTTTAAATATATTAACCCATTACGGCAAATAAGGAGTTTAGATCCATGAGCCAATTAGCGAACTCTCCAAAGAAAAAATTAAAAACGTCTGCAATGATTGCTTCGATTGCTGCTGAAGGCCAACCAACCAAACCTGCACCATTTGGACATGCTTTAAATGCCTTGGTGAAAGAGCGTGATGATATCGTTGGATTATCAGCAGATTTATCCAAATATACAGATTTGCATATTTTTGCTAACCAAAACCCAGACAAATTCTTTCAAATGGGAATGGCAGAACAACTCCTGATGAGTGCTGCTGCTGGATTAGCTCGAGAAGGATTCGTTCCTTTTGCTACGACTTATGCTGTATTTGCTTCACGCCGAGCTTACGATTTTATCTGTATGGCGATTGCCGAAGATAATTTGAACGTAAAAATTGTAGCAGCCCTTCCTGGTTTAACTACAGGATATGGGCCAAGTCACCAAGCAACAGAAGATATTGCAATTTTCCGTGGAATGCCAAATTTAATGATCATTGATCCATGTGATGCCTTGGAAATTGAACAGGCTATTCCACAGATTGCTGCTCATCAAGGTCCTGTTTATATGCGTTTGTTACGTGGTCAAGTTCCATTGGTACTGGATAAATATAATTACCAATTTAAATTAGGTAAGGCTCAAGTGATTAAACCTGGCAAAGACCTGTTGATTATTTCTACAGGACTGCTGACGATGCGCGCTCTTGAGGCAGCTGAAGAACTTAAAAAAGAAGGAATTGAGGTTTCAGTTCTACATGTTCCAACCATTAAGCCTCTTGATGAACAGACCATTTTAGATGAGGTAGCTAAAGGAGGACGACCTGTACTTACTGCTGAAAATCATTCTGTAATTGGTGGTTTAGGTGAAGCAGTTGGAACCTTGCTATTAAGAAATGGGCAACATCCACGTTTTGACATGATTGGTTTGCCCGATGCATTTTTAGATGCAGGTGCACTGCCGACATTGCATGATCGATATGGTATTTCTGTTGAAGCAGTTAAAGAGAAAATTAAAAATCACTTAACCTAAGAGAATCCAATTTAATTAGTGAATTGAGCATGGTGTACGACAGGAGTCTTGCCATGCTGCAATTTTCTCATACCACTTTTACTCCATTTAACCATTCAAAATATAGCTTATTCAATTAGTTATTTAGGGAAACTTATTTTTAAAATTTGCAGGGATTGTGCAATGAACAAAATTAATTTTTTATGTCTTATTGGTGTACTTATTGGAACAAATACGGCTTGTTTTGCTGGAAACTTATTCGATGTGAATCGGAAAAATTTAATAGGGCAAGGTGAACGAACAGCTTTAGCAGATAAAGGGATCAAATTTGATGGTAGTTTAAATCTCGATATTGCTTACTTGGCAGACGGTGGATATGTCTCACGACAAGATCCAACATATGTTAGCCAGTTTTCACTTGGTTCAACCTTAGATTTAGAAAAATTGATAAATCTAGACGGGCTGAGTGTTCGAGCATTAATTATGGCAAGACAAGGGCAGAGTGTATCAGTAGAACAGATCTCCGATCCGCAAGTACCACAATTGGCCAATGTACAGGCAAACTATGGTCGAGGAAATTCGGGTACAAGACTTGCAGAACTATCGATCGAAAAGACTTTTAGTAACGCAACTACCAGTATTCGAGTTGGGCGTTTTGCCATGGGAACTTATTTCAATGTGATGTCTTGTGACTTTCAAAATAATTCTTTTTGCGGTGCGCAAATGGGGAAATGGCAAGGCAGTAAATGGATTAATGCACCTGTAAGCCAATGGGCTGTAATGTCTAAATATAGTTTCAACCCTGAGGCTTTTATACAATTTGGTGTATTTGAATATAACCAAACAAACTTGGAAGAAAGTGAAGGATGGAATTTGGATACAAAAGATGCCGATGGCGTCAATATTCCTGTTGAGCTTGTCTGGCAGCCGAAACAGGCGATTAATAACTTAGCTGGTATCTATCGTATAGGTGCATTTTACAATACGGCTGATGATCTCAAAAATCAAAAAGACATCGTTACAGGAGAACCAAAATCTCACACATATGGGATGTGGGGAGTCGTAGAACAACAGTTAACCAAAAATGGCTCAAGTCATCAGGGGCTATACGCTTTTGTGAACTTTAGTTTTCATGATCAAACCACTAACAAAGTTGGAAATATGCAACAGATGGGTTTAAAGTACATTGGACTTTTAAATCATTATCCCAATGACATTGTAGGTTTTGCTGCGAATAGAGTTCATGTGAGTGATCGTTACAGCCAAACACAGCAAGCCATTAACAAGGATGCTGAATATAATATTGAGTTGAACTATTCATATTTCCCAATGAAATGGTTGATGCTTAGACCTAATATTCAATATGTAATCAATCCTGGGGCAACGAGTTATGTGGATAATGCTCTAGTGCTGGGCTTAAGCTCGAAAATTATTTTTTAAAAATATATCTACTATAAGAGTTGAACGATATTTTTTAAATTTCTAATATTTAAATTATCACTTTTTTTAGAGCTAAATTAAGGGAATATTTTTTATTCTCTTAATTTATGAAAAATCGTCGTTTTCAATAGCTAAAAATTATAGGTATAGGTCAATCCGCTGTTGGTGGTGATGGTCACCTCATGCACATTTTCAGCAGCACACATCATACAAAGGTAGGCAGTCTCTCTAGAGAATAAAGATTATTGATATTATCAAAAAATATATTTGAATTAACTAAAGAAAAAGGCTCATGGATTTGATATATTTTTATTAAAGACAAAGTCACTAGCAATATACACTGGCATATACCAAATAGGTTTTTTGGCTAGAAGTTTTTAATCTTTAGGGTAAAGTTAGATATTAGTGAACATAAAATGATTGTAAGTTTTCAAGTTAAAAATGTCTAAAAAGCCTTATCTATCAACAGAAATGCAAAAATACCAAACAAAGCAAAAAAGACAAAATAAATTACTTTTGCAACTTTCCATTCTTCTATTTATCCCGCCTTTATTGTTATTTCCCGCGTATCCAAGAAATGACTGGCAATATTCCATTTATAAGTACATCACAGAAAATTTGTTGATTACAGTAGGTTCAAAAGGACCACTACCATTTTTTACTATTCTTTCTAGTATATACATTACAATCATTATATTTTTCTTAAGTTGCTATGTCTGCTGGTTATTCTTAAAAAAGTATGGCATTCAAGAAAACTTCCAAAAAAAAATTTACAGTTTATTCTTACAATTCGAATTTTCTTCTTTATATAAATATCCTTGGTTAGAAATACCAATAATCAAAAAAATATTAGTTTCGAGCATTTTTATTTTATGTTTTCTTGGCAGTATATGGCACTTTGTTCATGATGAAATTTCATTTCAAAGTGGTAGTCGTAAAGGTGCACTCATAGAATGGAGTTACAACTATAGAATAGGCGTATTGTTCTGGGAGTTCATTATTAGCTTGTTGAGCATCTCGCCTATTTTTTATTTCTTTCTTTTATTCATTTATCTCAGCAATTACTATTTCCGTGGGTTGGGAACTGGGAAAATTCTTTTTTCCAAAAGAAACAGCAAAACTAAAAAACGTAAGAAAAAAAGATGATTTTGTTAATTCTGCCATATTGTCTTATCCTGTAATAGAACAACACTTATCTCATAAAATGCTCAATCAATTTCTTAGGGCACTTTAATATTCTCGTGGCGTCTATACCATGCACTCCAACATATTTATGTTCTTGCTTGTCACAAATATGGAGGCTTATCCAACACGATCATGCTGAATAAGCCCATTTAAAAATCATCAATCAATATCAGGATGCTGTTTGGCAAGGTGATCACGTTTTTCTTGTAGTTCTTCGATTTTTTGATCAATTTTTTCGATTTTCTGCTCAATATTTCCATGATATTGCTCTAGAAGTTCCTCAGCTTCTTCAGGATCAACCGCCATTGGCTTGGCGCCTTTAAGTGGTAAATTTGCTGTTTCTTTAAGATAAATCGCAGTAATAACACCAAAGCAGCCACAAATCACCAGATAATAGGCTGGCACCATAATATTTTGAGTTGTTTCAACCAACGTTGCTGTGATGGTAGGTGTTAAACCTGCAATCACCACTGAAATATTAAAGGCAATTGCAAGTGCGCTATAGCGAATTTCAGTTGGAAACAATGCGGGTAGGGTTGAAGCCATTATTCCAATCAGCATATTGAGTGAAAGTGCCAACATCAACAGACCCAAGAAAATTAAATAAACATTATTTGTGGCAAGCAATATAAAGGCTGGATATGACAAAACAATCAGTGCAAAACTCCCTGCAAAGACAAATGGTCGACGACCAATTTTATCACTTAGCATTCCCACGAATGGCTGGACAAAGAGCATTCCGACCATTACTGCAATAATAATCAAAACGCCGTGATTCTCTGAGTAGCCTAAGTTATGTGAGAAATAACTTGGTAAATAGGTAAGTAGCATGTAATAGGTGACATTGGTACACAGAACTAGACCAACACATACCAATAGACTGCGCTTATGTTCACGGAAAATTTGTTTGAAACCCACTTTTTGCGGTTTTTTAGATAGTGACTGTTCTTCAGCATGCGCCTGAAAAGTCGGAGTTTCATCTAAAGAATGACGTAAATATAAGCCAATTAGTCCTAGTGGTAACGCTAAATAAAAAGGAATTCGCCAGCCCCAATCGACAAAGGCCGCTTCCCCCATGGAAAAACTAATCATTGAAACGACACCCGCCCCAACAACAAAACCTAAAATAGAACCAAAATCCAGCCAGCTTCCCATGAAACCACGTTTTCGATCTGGTGAATATTCCGCTACAAATATTGCAGCTCCAGCATATTCTCCTCCGACTGAAAAACCCTGAGCAATTTTTACAATGAGTAGCAGAATAGGGGCCCAAATTCCTATACTTTCATAGGATGGGATTAAGCCAATACCAAAAGTACTGACGGACATGATAATAATGGTGATCGCTAGGATCTTTTGACGACCGTATTTATCACCTAAATGCCCAAAAAACAATCCACCTAAAGGTCGAAATATAAAAGGTATAGAAAAGGTTGCGAGTGCTGCAATCATTTGTATACTAGGCGATGAATTTGGAAAAAAGACTTTACCTAATACATAAGCGACATAACCATAAACACCAAAATCAAACCATTCGATTGCATTGCCTAAGGCTGCGGCTTTAATGGCTTTTTTAGTCTTATCATAATCAATAATTTCGACATCATCGATTTCAAGTGGTTTAATTTTTCTTTTATACATAAATGGCTTAATCCTAATGAATGACTGTGTTTAAAAAATCTCTAAACCAAAGTCAAAAATAAAATTCATCATGAGCAGAAATAATTAAAAGATAACGCTAAGTTACATTTAAAATTTCAATGTCATAGAATTTTAATAAATATCAATTGATTATAATTTTAGTTTTTTTGTGGTTTTTATGTGTTGGGTAATCATGAATAAAATGTATGAGATCTGATGTAATTGTGTAATGAGTTTAACGTATATAAATGAATCAAAAGGATTGAAAATAATAGTTGTGTTTCCTTTCGCTAAATTTTTTTTGCAGTGATTAAAGCTAAATTAAATGATAAAAGATGTTAAGACTAGAAATAGGCTATTAAGATGATGACTAAAGCAAAGAACAGCCGTTAAGTGTAATTTTATCAACAATCCAAATGCTAATGAGTGCAATATTAGTTATAACCATATCCAGCTTAAATGGGACGCTAAAACTGTATAAATATTTTTTTATAGATAACAATGAGTCCATTTTATAAGGTCCTGAGTTTTTTAGCTTAAATGTTATATTTTTTGTAAAAATAAGTTATTAAAAACTAATGTAATTTACAATTTTAATGATTAGTTAGACAAAATATCTGTTCATTGAGAAGTACAATTTTTAGCAAGTCACTTATTTCCTGCTTTTGTTTTATGGAAAGCCATTATGTTTTCAAATTATATTCATCCTTTTGTTTTGTTTTTCTCCTTACTCAATCCTTTTTTGATGAGTATTTATATGATCGGGATGATCAGACACACTGAAACTAAAGTATTTAATAAAGGTTTAGCACAAGGTGCTTTGATTGCTTATGTGGTTTTTATGCTTTTTGCATGGGGTGGCGAAGCAATTTTTAGTACTTATTTAAATGTTCGTTTTGAATCATTTCAGATTTTTGGTGGGTTAATTTTCTTGGTGATTGGCTATCGTTTTGTATTTCAAGGTGCAGATACTATCGGAGAAATGAGAGGAACGCCTGCACATTTGGCCAGTACCATGGCTATGCCATTTATGATTGGTCCAGGCACAATTAGTGCAGCTGTGGTGACAGGAGCGAGTATGTCTTTACTCGAATCCGCGGTGTTGATTGCTTTTACCTTATTTATTAGCTGTGGCATTTTAATGATCATGAAGTATGGGCATGACCACTTACGTTATAGCCATGCGAAATATATTGATCGCTATTTTGATATTGTTGGACGTTTATCTGCCTTGTTAATTGGGACTATTGCGATTGATATGATCGCGACAGGGATTATTGGTTTACTTGAAAAGTATTAATAATTATTTATATTTTTGATTTTTAAGATAATTATTAAATAAAAGCTGAAACATGATTTACGCTGAGGTGGGAGATCCACCTCAACATTATATCAAAGTTTATTCAGGACTATCATCTAGAAATCTTCTTAGCCTTTCAGATTGAGAGGCTGTCCATTTTATATCTTTGTCTAACAAAACGAATTTTAAGTAGAAAATAATGGAGGAATATAGAGATATATGTTGTTTTTATGTGAAATATAACGATAATGATTTTTATTTAGATTAAGAGTTTTATTTCATGGGTAGATGGATTTCTCAAAATCGGATCTTTGCTAAAAGTGCTATTTATCTTGCACTTTATAGTTGTTGGATTGGGACAAGTTATGCTGCGACGGAAGCAACAACAGAACAAACAAATGCTTTACCCATGATCGTTGTCACAGCAGAAAATAATACAGAAAATAACTACACTAAAAAGAATGCCAGTACATCTACTAAACTCGATTTGAGTATAAAAGAAACCCCACAATCTGTTTCAGTGATTACACGCAAACAAATCGAAGATATGGGTGCGACAAATTTGGGTGATGCATTATTAAATACAACAGGGATTTTGCTAACAGGGGATAATACGGAGAGAACCAACTTTTCAATTCGAGGGTTTAATGTTGGAGATGGTTGGAATTCAAATATATTGCAATATGATGGGGTTGCTGTAAATGCAAGTAATGTCACCTCATCTAAACCAGATATGGCAACCATTGAAAGTATTGAAGTATTACGAGGGGCAGCAGGGTTAATGCAAGGTTCAGGAGAACCGTCTGGTGCAATTAATCTTATTCGTAAAAAACCAACAGAAACTTTTCAAGCAAGTGGTGCTGTAAGTTATGGCTCATGGAACACAGTACGTGGAGAAATGGATGTTTCTGGTCCATTGAATCAATCTGGGAGCGTGCGTGGTCGTCTAGTGGCGGCAGGTCAAGATGGTGATTCATTTATGAAATCTGTTACTCGTGATTCTAATGTTTTATATGGAATCGTGAGCAGTGATTTAACTGAAAATACGCTATTGAATATTGGATATTCACGTCAAGGTGAACATGCAGTTCCCGTCAATACAATTCCTAACTATTTTAATGGTACTAAAATAGGCATCGATAATTCTAACTGTGGTTGTGATTACAGAGATTTTTGGGATAAAACCAATACACAAGGCTTCTTAGATATTAGCCATAAATTTGATAATGGGTGGGAAGTAAAAGCCAGCTATTTGAAGGCAAGATATGTCATGGATATGGCATTTACATCACTGGGATTATCTTCAACTACGACAAGTGCAGATAATGCTTTGGCAACTGTTTATAAGTACGGATATAACTATGAGCAAAAATTAGATATTTATGATTTTTTTGCAAAAGGTACATATCGATTATTTGGCCGTGAGCATGACCTAGTATTTGGCGCAAATCACAGCAAAAGTAATATTACAGGGGCATGGACAAGTTGGGACCAAGTTCTAGAAGATTATAGTTTGGTTGGTGGGGGGGAAACACCGACGCGTGACTATTTGTACGTCAATATAAAAAATTACAGTCCTTATCAATTACCTTATATCGCGCCACGTTATCAAAATACCAGTGTTGATCAGGTACGTCAGACAGGATTCTATCTCACCACTCGCTTAAATATTATTGATCCTCTCAAAGTTATTGCAGGTGTGCGCCAAAGCAATTATGAAAGTGTAAACGAATATAAGAAATCTAATATTTTAACACCCTACTTTGGACTTACTTACGATATCAATGATGCATTGACTGCATATGCGAGTTATACCGATACTTTTGTTGTTCAAAATGCTAAAGATCGTTATGAGACATTACTTGATCCAGTACAAGGTAATGTTTATGAAATTGGTTTGAAAGCAGGTCTTTGGAATGATCGTTTAATTGCATCAGTTGCTGGATTTAAAACCAATCAAATAAATCGGTCAATACGAGATGAAAGTTCGAAAGGTCAGTGTCCGTTTAATGGTGGTGAGGCTTATTGTAATGTTGCATCGGGTGAGGTGATCAGTAAAGGGATTGAAACTGAGATTCGTGGTGAAATTATCCCCAATCTTAATTTAAGTTTCGGCTATACATACAATACTACGGAATATGCAAACGACCCTACAAATCAAGGTTTGGTTTTTAATGAGGATACGCCTGAACATATTGCACGTTTATTTGCGACCTATAAGTTTGCAAATAATTTAATCCTAGGCGGCGGTGCAAATTATCAAAGTACTTGGAAAGTGGGTCGTTATAGCGAACATCCTTATCGTCAGCCTGGATATACGATTGCTAACTTGGTGGCGAGTTATCCATTAAGTGATAAAGTGAATATTGCATTGAATATCAATAATATTTTTGACAAAGAATATTATTCACAAATTTATAGTGATGGAACTATTCGTTTTGGTAATCCTCGAAATGCAACGCTCACCTTACGCGCAAAGTTTTAAATCAATCGAAGGATGGCTGATATTTTCAGCCATTCACTAAAATAACAATCCAATTGACACCTTAAAATACACTCAAAACCTCAACAAATTTTCTTAATTAAATTTTTTATAAATTTATAGACGACTGGTCTATTATTAATTTATAGTGTGTATATGAAACGATCAGATAAAAGTGAAGCGACTCGACAACATATCTTAAATACTAGTTTTAAGTTGGTATTACATAAAGGTTTTGTCGGCGTCGGCTTACAGGAAATTTTAACGACTTGCGGTGTACCCAAAGGCTCGTTCTATTATTACTTTTCTTCCAAAGAAGCATTTGGTTGTGCGCTTTTACAGCAATACCTTGCTGATTATAAAGTGAAAATCGATCAATTAATTCTACAAGAAGAGCGGAGTGCTTATGCGCGTTTAGTTGCACTTTGGCAAGCATGGATTGATGATCCATGCCATAACGATGGTGGTTGGGCTGAGAATTGCCTAATTGTAAAACTTGCAGCTGAGGTTTCAGATTTATCGGAAGATATGCGTCAGATTTTAAATTTTGGTGTAACCAAGCTGACAGAACGCATTGCAAATTTACTTAGTGACGGACAACAGGATGGCTCAATTCCACAACATATTGAGCCTGAGAAAATGGCACAAACCATGTATCAACTCTGGTTAGGCGCAGCTTTATTGGCGAAACTTGCACAGAACAAACAGCCACTTTATCTGGCTTTAGAAACCACACAGCAATTACTAAAACCTATATAGGAACAACAAATGAAAAGTATTATTCATCATATTTTTGGCGAACCTGTCGACGTATTAGCATCAGCAGAAATGCCAAAGCCAGAGCCTAAAGCAGGCGAAGTTCGTATTAAAATGATTTTATCTCCGATGCATAACCATGATGTTTGGACGGTGAGAGGCAGTTATGGCTATAAGCCAACACTTCCTGCGATTGGGGGGAGTGAAGCCGTTGGTGTGATTGATGCTGTTGGTGAGGGTGTCGATGCTGTATCTGTTGGGCAACGTGTTGCAGTGGCTGCGGTCCATGGCAGTTGGGCAGAATACTTTATTGCACATGCCCATAGTGTGGTTCCTTTAATTGATGCAATAGATGATGAAACCGCTGCACAATTGATTGGTATGCCGATTAGTGCACTGATGTTGTTAGATTTTATTGATTTAAAACAAGATCAGTGGCTTATCCAAAACACAGCCAATGGCGCTGTGGGTAAAACTGTTGCGATGATTGCGCACGCTCGCGGTCAAAAAGTCATTCATTTAGTTCGCCGTAGTGATGCAGTTGCAGAAATGAATGGTTTAGGTATTCAAAATGTAGTGGCGACTGATCAAGCGGATTGGAAAGATCAAGTAAAAGCGATACACGCAGATCAACCTTTAATTGCTGGGGTAGATTCAATTGGCGGTAAAGCCAGTGGTGAAATGTTGGCTTTACTCAGTGAAAATAGTGTATTGGTTTCATTTGGCAGTATGACGGGTGAACTGATGCAAATTTCATCAGGTGATCTTATTTTCAAACAAGCCACAGTAAAAGGCTTCTGGGCGAGTGTGGTCAATAAGCAATTGTCTGCTGAACGCAAAAAAGAGTTAATTGTAGAATTGTTGACTTTAGCTGCTCAGAAAAAATTGGTGTTACCCGTTGAAGGTATCTTTAGTTTTGATCAGATTCAAAATGCGGCAGCCAAAGCCACTCAAGGTGCACGCCAAGGCAAAGTATTATTAAAACCATAAATATATTTGAGGTAGATCAGTTGTAAGACTGATCTATGACCAATTTTAAAAATAAGGAAAAAACGATGATTGGACAAATTTTAATTGCCTTAATTGCACTGTTACATGTGTATATTTTAGTTTTAGAGATGTTCTTATGGGACAAACAATACGGTTTAAAAGCATTTGGGAATACGCCTGAAAAAGCACAGCTCACCAAAGTCATGGCACAAAATCAAGGTTTATATAATGGGTTTTTAGCTGCTGGTTTATTTTGGTCTTTATGTGCACCTGCAATTTATGCATTATCACTGGCGAATTTCTTTTTAGGCTGTGTGTTGGTTGCTGGGATTTATGGCGGTATGACTGCAAGTAAGAAAATTATTTATATACAAGCGATTCCTGCAGCTTTGGCATTAATTGTCGTGAATTTGAATTACTAAAGTAAGGGGCTAACCTAGCCCCTTACTTTAAATTTATTCAAAAATAACTTGATTAAACAGCAACATCAGAGAGAACAATAAAGTTAAGCTTGGATAATGATGTTAATTTATTTATTAATATCTCTGATGTTGGCGAACTTCAATTGACTCTAATCCATCTATTTGCTTGCTTTGTAATGCGTAGGCAATTTGATCCAATCTTCACGCGATAAATAGCTGATATGCTCTGTACGGTAATCTGCTAGAAACTGATTATATTTATCTGTTTCAGTATGATGATGCTTAAAGCCACATTTTGCTTGTGCTTTATGTGACTGTTCATTATCTGCAAAGTAACCACACCATAGAGCTTGTAATTGCAAATCTTCATAGGCATGTTGCATGACTGCCTTAACAGCCTCAGGTATAAAACCATTTCCCCAAAAGGGAACACCAATCCAGTAAGCCACTTCTGCTTCATTATCTGCAATATCGAAATTACTGTCTTGCCCAATCAGTAGACCAACCATACCAATGGCTCGATTGTCATGCTTTTTTGCAAGCGCATAGACTTCATCATGTGCAAAAACTGTCTGAATATACTCTAAACTTTGTGCCTGACTTTCATGTACCGGCCAGCCCGCAATTGGCCCAACGCGTTCATCTTTTGCATATTCATATAAACTTTCTGCATCACTTTCTTGCCAAGGTCGTAAAATTAACCGTTTAGTTGTCAAAATCATATTTTAAAGTCGCTTATAAAATTCATCAAATTTCAAAACGAACTATAGGTATTTTAGGCGCTTATTACTATTCCCAAATTTTGGCAATTTCGGTACTTTTCAAAACAAAATCATTATAATTAGGCAGATATTTAATAAATTTTATTCAAAATGCAAAGTGATCTAAATTTTCTTCATCAAAATGTAAAAGATTATCTATGGAGGACAAGTAATCTAAGTGATTCGTTAAATCAACCTTTATTGTTAGCGTATTGTTCACTTATTTTTGTCAAAGAAGGTCATGCAGATCTGAGCATTCAGTTTCAAAATTACCATCTGCAAGCAGGAGATATTCTGGTTCTTGCAGAAGATTCATTAACCCTTATAAAAAATCAATCTGCTGATTTTTCTTGCAATTATTGTATATTTAATCGCGATTTTGCTGCTGAAGTTGCCTCGCTTTTACCAAACGCTTTATTTGCATATCTTAATCAAATGCCGCATTTTTCTCCCAATGCCGAACAGGCAAGTTTAATCAAAATGTGGATATCTCAAACTGATTTTATTATAAATTCTACACAACAGCATCAGCGAATATTATTATGCAATCACTTGCAAAATTTTTTTCTGGCGCTATCTGAACTCATAAATCACAAAAAGACTTTATCTAAGAACGAGTACACAAGAAAAGAAAAACTATGTTGGAACTTTTGGGAAATGATCGCAATACACAGTCAAGTTGAAAGAGAGGTTATGTTCTATGCGCAAGCCTTAAATATTAGTCCTTATTACCTATCGCAATTATGTCAGCAGTTTTTTAATGATAGTCCTAAAACACTCATAGACCGGCAGGTGATTCTTAAGCTTAAAGAGCGACTTAAAATGAGTTCTCTCTCTATTCAAGCGATTGCTGACCAAATGCATTTTAATGATACTTCCTACATGTGTCGTTTTTTTAAAAAGCATACTGGACGTACTTTACGTCAATACCGTAAAGAAACCTAAGAAAAAAATATTTAACAAAATACTTTTAAACTTTGGACTTAATTAAAGAGCGGACATCTTTAATCAAAATGGCTGTTCTTCATTTTAAGCGATGTACAATTAGAAGGAAAACGTATATGTAAAATATCTAAAGGTATTTAATTTTTGTATTTAAGGTTAATTTTTTATTTTGAAAAATGAGAATTTAACTTATCTATTATTTTTATTATTTTCTCTAGATTAGATTGGATTTGTTTTGGATTTTAATTGTATGTGATTTAAATAATAATCAAGAATAATCTCAATAAATATTTTTAAAATAAATTTAGATTTCATATTCTTTAATAAATACCGCTGTCTCTCTTTTTATTTTAAATTAATTTTTATGGTCGGTTTGAGTTTTTAATTAATAGCTTTGGGGGAGTCTTTAAAATTTTATGGATAATTTTTTAATTTAATATTTTTAAAATAATTATCATTCTTTTTTATTTAATTAAAAGTTGGTCTTTTTTCATGGAGTGAAATATTTTTTATGCAACGAGATCAATGTTGATTAAAAAAATAAAAAAACTATCAATAGCTTGGTTTAAAGGTATGATTTTATAGAAATTAAGTATTTATTTTGTATTTATTGCGTACTTAATTAAATGCTTAACTTTGAAATGTTATAAAGTTGATGATAAATAATACACACTAATTTGGAAAGGGAAATTTTTCATAAACCTACGATTTATAAAGAACTCTACTAATTAAAATTGATGTATATGATGATAGTCTACGAAATATTTTTCATAAAGTGATGGGGAAACTCTCATTTTTTATACAGTAAATAACCATATATCACGTAAAAATTTTATACGAATTTTGAGAAAATAAATTGATTATGAGTTGAGTGATTTCATGCAGAATTGTACTAAAGATTGTCAGCATGATCTTATATGGATTTATAAAGAGGTAAGTAGAGAAATTCATTTTTATTTGGATGTAGTGGAAAATAATTTTCTCTATAATTATTTTACTAAATTAGGTTCACTTATCTTGCTGAGGCTTGAGGAATAAAATTTATTTTAAGTACAAAAAATGAATAATTTTATCTGATGTTATTAGGAATAAATTATTAAATTTTAAATTAATGGAGTTTATATCTTTATCAGTTATCAGTTATCAGTTATCAGTTATCAGTTGTCAGTTTTTTATTCGCATGCTAAGTGCTATGTTTTCACAAATTTTCTTCATGAAATTTAATGGTTTTTTTGGCTGGTATTTAAGTAACTATAAGAATTATAGTTAAATAAAATAGAGTCTATTTATGAAAATTCTTTATTATCTTGATTTTTAATTTTTTTTAGTTTTTTAATTTAAATTTTAGTAATGATTTTCAGTTGATTCTTGAAAATATTTTTATAGGTGTTTTGATTTTTATTATTTAGAATTATGCCTAGTAATTTCTGAAATATTATAGGAGATGCAATATTTTTAATTATTTTAAATGGGAGCTTTATGTTGTGAAAACCTTTTTTAATTTCTAGATTAATTGGATTTTAAAGTTATTCGTATAATAGAAAAAATATTCAAGAATTTTATGAGATAGGTATTGAGCTAATCTTTAAATATCGAATGCTAAAACCGCTTAATTTTAAAATACTTATATATTAACACTGTATGGAGGTGATGTCATTAAAGGTAAAATCGTCTTAAAAATGTCAATATGCATGTTTGGATGAGATATTAAAATTAACATTTAGTATTACACTGAATAGCTGAGCTAGATTTATAGCAACATGAACAATTTTTATGGTATTTATAAGGCGACGTAAAGTGTCGTTTAAAATTAAAAAAGATTGGAAATTTAGAATGTTTCAACTAAATTGGTCTTATAAAAACTTTATGACTACTAATAATATGGAACAACTTAACCCATCAGATTTAAAAGCAATTCTTCATTCGAAAAGAGCCAACCTATATTATTTAGAACATGCACGGGTGATGCAAAAAGATGGCCGTGTTTTATATTTAACCGAAGCAAAAAATGAAAACCAGTACTGGAATATTCCGATTGCCAATACAACTGTGATTTTGTTGGGAACTGGAACGTCGATTACTCAGGCTGCAATGCGGATGCTCTGTAGCGCAGGTGTTTTGGTCGGTTTTTGTGGTGGTGGAGGTACACCTTTATTTTCAGGCAGTGAAGTGGAGTGGTTAACACCACAAAGTGAATATCGTCCAACTGAATATATGCAAGGCTGGATGAGCTTTTGGTTTGATGAAAAGAAGCGTTTAGATGTGGCCAAACAATTTCAAGTTGCGAGGGTTGAATATATTCGTAAAGTTTGGGCAAAAGATCGGGACTTACAAGCAGAAGGATTCTATTTAGATGATCAGGATATTCAACAGGCTTTAAGTGGTTTTGAAAAGAAGATTCCCAATATGACCAAAGTTGGCGATTTACTTCTGGCAGAAGCTCAAACCACCAAGCAGCTTTATAAAATCGCGGCAACACGTTGTAAACTCAAATTTGAACGAAATGCTGAATATGGTGATTTAGCCAATGATTTCCTCAATCATGGTAATTATTTAGCCTATGGTTTGGCTGCAACTACACTTTGGGTCTTAGGTGTCAGTCATTCATTTGCAGTTATGCATGGTAAAACTCGGCGTG
The DNA here is from genome assembly GCF_048551735.1 of Acinetobacter legionensis. Classification (NCBI taxonomy): domain Bacteria; kingdom Pseudomonadati; phylum Pseudomonadota; class Gammaproteobacteria; order Moraxellales; family Moraxellaceae; genus Acinetobacter; species Acinetobacter legionensis. The sequence goes on along the minus strand of NZ_JBIMBV010000021.1, from coordinate 65,841 downwards.
GTGCTTTGGTTTTTGATATAGCTGATTTAATTAAGGATGCGGTGGTGTTGCCGTGGGCATTTATTTGTGCCAAAGACGGGTTAAAGGAGCAAGACTTTAGAGCATTGCTGTTACAGAAATTTACACAGCATAAATGCAGCTTAGAAATTTTACTGTCGCGGCTATTTATGATGATGCAGGTTCACTGCCGAGTAGGCAGCTTAGAAAAAAACTGAGCAAAACAGAATGGTAGGAAATTCGTTCACTGCCGAGTAGACAGCTTAGAAAAACCTCCAATAACCCCTCAAAGCTAAAATAATGTTCACTGCCGAGTAGGCAGCTTAGAAAATACTGCTGGCAAATCTTTTAGTAGATTTTCAGTTCACTGCCGAGTAGGCAGCTTAGAAAAAGTAAAAGTCTTATTCGCTTTAGAGCGTTTGGTTCACTGCCGAGTAGGCAGCTTAGAAAATGTGGTTAGCAATCTTTGCCTCAGTTTTGCTGTTCACTGCCGAGTAGGCAGCTTAGAAAATATGGTTGGCTATTTTTGCTTCGGTCTTTGAGTTCACTGCCGAGTAGGCAGCTTAGAAATGTAGACGGATTCTACCACCACAGTCGTGCTAGTCTACTGCCATACAGGCAGCTTAAAAGAAGCCAACACAACATATTTTAATATGTTAACTAATTCACACTTTTATTAGAAAAAATATTTACATGATTTTTAACATTAAAAAATTGAAGAGCACATGGATATCCTAAGAACATTTCCTTCATAAACCTGTTCCTAAATACAAATATTAATCTTCTCTCTTAGCAAGTATTGCTCACTGAAAATATCCAATGGCAATGAAACACGAATAATAAAAATAGTGCTTAAAACATGTCTGTGCTTGATTCTTAGGATAAGTCAGGGGGGAGGGTAGAGTCGTTGCATGGTTGCAGTCATTCTAAATTTTTTAAATAAGCATGCTTAATTTTGATCAAACTCTACGAGCAAAATTAACTTAAAAAGATGCTTTACTAGATTGATAACAGCTCTAAATTGAGGCTGAAATAACGTGAATTTAACTTTTTCATGAAAAATTTACAAAAAAAAATTCTTTAAATAAAACTGAAATATCAATTTAATGATTATTTAACATATTGAAATATATGGTTAAATAATTTATCTCAAAAAATACAAATTTATATACGCTTGTATCTATTTATTATGAAAAGTGTGACTTTGTTTACATTTTTGTCCCAGTGTGCATAATAGCCATCGACCAACACTAATCATTTTTTGTTTGTATAGGATATTTGGTATGAAAAACATTTTTTTAGCAGCATCAGTTTCAATTTTAGGAATTTCTAGTGCTTTTGCAGCAGATGGCACAATCACAATTAACGGTTTAGTGACTGACAAAACTTGTGACATCGTGACTCCACAAGGTAAAGATTTCACTGTTACTCTTCCAACAGTATCTAAGCAAACTCTTGCTAAAACTGGTGATATCGCAGGTCGTACGCCATTCACGATCAACTTGGCGAACTGCTCTGAAGGTAAAGTTGCAACTTATTTTGAACCAGGTTCAACAGTTGACTTTGGTACAGGTCGTTTAAACAACACAGATGCAACTGGTGCAAAAAACGTACAAGTTCAATTGTTAGGTTCAAATAACCAATTCATCCCTGTACTTGCTGCTGGTGCTTCTGGTGCACAAGCTAACTCTCAGTGGGTAGATGTTGCTGACAAAGGTGCAGCTGACCTAAATTACTATGCTGAATATTATGCAACTGATGCATCTGCTGCTGGTAAAGTAACTACTTCTGTTCAATACACTATTATCTATCAATAATTTTTTATTGAATGGTACGGAGCTAGATTGCCTGGCAAACTAGCTCTTTTACTTTGTTTTAGATAGAGATAATCGTTATGTTCTTGAATCATTCCTTTCTTAAAAAAGGTTTACTCGCATTTTTAATTCCGTTTGGTGCAGCAAATGCTGAAATCATCATTCATGGTACACGTGTGATTTATCCATCTGATGCACGTGAAATTACTTTACAAGTAAGTAATAACGGAAATAATCCTGCATTGGTTCAAGCATGGATTGATGAGGGAGATGCGAAATCGACTCCAGATCAATCAAAAGCGCCTTTTATGATTACACCGCCTATATCGCGTGTAGAAGCTAAAAAAGGGCAGTCTTTACGGATTACCAGTTTGCCTAATACAAATGAGTTAAGTAAAACTCAAGAAACACTTTTTTGGTTAAATATTCTTGATATTCCGCCAAAACCTTCTGCGAAAGATCAGAATGTTATACCAGACAACTTTTTACAACTTGCCATTCGATCACGTATTAAGTTTTTTTATCGCCCAACTGGAATTAAAGAAGATGTCGCTTTGGCACCTGAAAAATTACAGTGGAGCAATAACGGTACTCAGTTAACTGTAAAAAACCCAACACCATTTCATATTACCTTGACCTCTATTATGCAGGATCAATCAGGCAAACGCGTTGATTTGATTTCACAAGGCTTAATGTTGAAACCATTTTCTGATGGAACTGTGAATTTAAAAAATTCTAATGTCTCTAAGATGACCTTTACCACAATCAATGATTATGGTGGTCGTATAGAGCGAAATATTAAATTTTAATAGATTGCACAAGTCTTTAAGTTTCTTGAACACGAGAAATTTAAAGCACCTTCGCAGTGATGATTTAATCATTCCATTTATCTGATATTAAGCGAGTAAAAAACCCTATTCATTTGTTGATAGGCAGACTTCTTTATGCAAAAAAATGAACAAAGCTACAAGTGGATCAAGCGACATATTAGTTACTATGTGGCTTGTGGGGTTATTACACTCAGCATTCCTGCTTTAGTTAATGCATCTGAAACTGACTTAAAAGAGGCTGAAAAGTCTCCGGCTGCTGCAGAAGCAGAATTTGATTCGGCTTTTTTAATTGGCGATGCCAAAAAGATAGATGTAAACCGCTTTAAATATGGTAACCCTGTCTTACCAGGTGACTATAATGTTGATATTTATGTCAATGGTAACTGGTTTGGTAAACACCGGATGGTGTTTAAAGCAACTGAAAATAATCAAAATGCTTTTACCTGCTTTAATTCAAATCAATTATTAGAATATGGCGTAAAAGCAGAGGTATTAAAAAAAGGCGATAGCTTTGCTTTGACTGGTTGTCAGAAAATCGAGGAATGGGTTGAAGATTCTTTTTATGAATTTGATACTTCACGTTTACGTGTAGATATTTCAATTCCACAAGTTGCAATGCAAAAGAATGCCCAAGGCTATGTCGATCCAAGCGTATGGGATCGTGGGATCAATGCTGCATTTCTATCTTATAATGCTAGTGCATATAAAACATTTAATAAAATGCAAGGTGGGGAAGAAACCACAAACGCGTTTACTTCGGTTACAGCTGGTGCAAATTTGGCAGGTTGGCAATTACGCCATAATGGTCAATGGCAGTGGCAAGACCGCACCACGACAGAAAATAAATCTAAATCAAGCTATGACTCAATTAACACCTATGTTCAGCGTGCATTTCCTCAATACCGTGGCGTATTGACTTTAGGTGAAAGCTTTACCGATGGTGAAATTTTTGATTCATTTGGTTATCGCGGTTTGGATTTTTCCAGTGATGACCGTATGTTACCGAACAGTATGATTGGTTATGCACCACGTATTCGAGGTAATGCAAAAACCAATGCTAAGGTTGAAGTACGTCAGCAAGGTCAATTAATTTATCAAACGACTGTTGCACCCGGTAGTTTTGAAATTAATGATCTCTACCCAACAGGGTTTGGTGGTGAACTTGAAGTTTCTATTTTAGAAGCCAATGGCGAGATTCAACGCTATTCAATTCCTTATGCATCTGTTGTTCAAATGCTTCGCCCAGGAATGAGTCGTTATTCTGTATCAATGGGTCAATTCCGCGATAAAGATATTGATTTAGATCCATTTATTGTACAAGGGAAATATCAACGCGGTATCAATAACTCAATCACTGCTTATGGTGGTGTACAGTTTTCAGAAGACTATTCAGCAGTAACTTTGGGTAGTGCTTTTGCAACGCCAATTGGTGCAATCGCAGTCGATGTGACACATTCACAAGCAGATTTTGAACGTCGTAAGAGTGAAAGTGGGCAAAGCTTCCGTATCAGTTATAGTAAATTAATTACGCCAACAGATACCAATTTGACTTTGGCTGCATATCGTTATTCTACAGAAAATTTTTATAAGCTACGTGATGCGATATTGGTACAAGACCTAGATAATAAAGGCATTAGCTCAGCGCATGTAGGTAAACAACGTAGTGAATTTCAGATCACTCTGAATCAGGGCTTACCGCGTGATTGGGGGAATATTTATGCAACAGGTTCTTGGGTGGATTATTGGAATCGCCAAGAAACAACGCGTCAGTATCAAGTCGGATATAGCAATAGCTATCGTGGGTTAACTTATGGTTTATCAGCAATTAAACGTATTGTTGAAAACAATGCGACAAGTATAAGTAATAGTGATACTGAGTATATGCTGACCCTTTCATTGCCACTTTCATTTAAGAAAAACTCAGCGAACTTTAACTCGATTATGACGCAAGATAATGCGACTGTTGGGGTAAGTGGCATAGTGGGCGATCGTTTTAACTATGGTACATCTGTATCTACTCGTTATGGTGATAATCCTAGTGCCAATTTGAATGCCCAATATCGTACAAACTATGCGACCGTTGGTGGATCATACAGTGTTGCAGACCGTTACCAACAAGCAATGTTGACGGCACGTGGTAATATTGTTGCTCATCCTGAAGGTGTTTTGTTTGGACCAGATCAGGGACAAACCATGGTCTTGGTGTATGCGCCTGAAGCAGCTGGTGCAAAAGTAAATAATGCAACAGGTTTAAGTATCAATAAATCTGGTTATGCTGTGATTCCATATGTAACACCGTATCGTTTAAATGATATTACTCTTGATCCTCAAGGAATGTCGACAGATGTGGAGTTGGATGGTACAAGTCAGCGTATCGCACCCTATGCAGGTTCGATTTCACAAGTGAGTTTTGCAACTAAAATTGGTAAAGCAATTTATATCCGCAGTAAAAAAGAAAATGGTGATACCTTACCTTTTGCAGCAGAAGTATTTGATACAAAAGGTGAAAATATTGGGATGGTTGCACAAGGTAGTATGGTTTACTTAAGAACCAATACTACAGCAGACTCGGTTACAGTAAAATGGGGCGAAAATGCCAACGAGCAATGCCGCATTCAATATGACGTTTCTGCGCAAGCAGCAGACAAAAAGCAAAATATGATTATGGCGGAAGGTGTATGTCAATGAACGGTAAAGTTTTAAATCGTATTCTCTTGCTCATTGCTGGGACTGTGAGTTCAGGGACGTATGCTGCATGTATACCAGATCGTGGTTTCTCTACTGTTGATGTGAGCATGGCAGTAGGACGTGTTGTGGTGAGACCAAGTGACCCTGTAGGAAAGGTTTTACGCAAAGCCTCTTTTCCAATTAGACCCAATGGTTCGACGTATAGTTGTGGTAGTTATGGGACACTTGGTGCTGTTTTAACTCAAAACTATTCACTTAGCCCGATCGGTAATTCGGTTTATAACACCAATATTGATGGGATTGGAATTCGCTTATACCGGGAAGCACCAACAGCTCCTGGTTTTGCCGATTATTATCCTTATACACGAAGTGCGAGTGGTAGACGTGTTTTGGCTGAAGGTTTTTTTATTGTTGAAATTGTTAAAACGGCGACATCAACAGGATCTGGCGCACTGGTTCCAGGCACATATAGTAGTTATCGTTCTGGTGAACGCCCAAGCCCGCCTTGGTTAACCAGTACGGTATATGGGAATGCGATTACTATTGCGTCTTCTTCATGTGAAATATTGGGAAATATTAATAAAACCGTGACACTGCCAACCGTAAATAAGGTTGATTTTAAAGGTGTTGGTTCAACGCAAGGTGAGCAAGCCTTTGATCTCAACATTTTGTGTAATGGTGGTAAAAACCCTAGTGGTTATGAAGAAAGCAATAAAATCAGCCTAAGCTTTGATTATGATGCGGTGAGTAGTAGCACTCAAAATGTACTTGCGAATACAAATACCGCAGGAAGCAGTGCATCAGGTGTTGGCGTACAATTGCTTTCACAATATAAAAATTCGAATAAAGTGATTGCTAAAAATGACAAGCTAGAATTAGGCACGTTAAAGTCAAATGATAATATTCAATATAATGTGCCAATGACTGCGCGTTACTATCAGACTGCAACCAAAGTGATGCCCGGAAAAGTACGAGCTATGGCAACCGTCACAATTGAATATGATTAATTGATGTAAATCATATTTTTTAAAATTATTTTTTTATTTATTGATTGGAAAATCTTGTATTAATAATAAGGTTATGTAATTAATTAACTACACCATTTCTTTAGAGGGGAATGAGATGGAGTTAAATAAAAAACTATCCTTTTTATTAATAACATTTACAACGATATCGAGTTTAAGTTTAGCCACTTACGCAGAGGAGATTCATTTTCAAGGGCAAATTGTAGAATTTACATGTGAAAAGGATTCTAATAATTCTAATTGCAAAGTGATTGATAATACGATTGATGTACTGAGAAAAACCAGCATAATAGATAGCTTTAATTTCAATAGCTTAGTTGATAAAAATGCCAATAGTATGGCGCATTTAAAAATTCAAGATTTGGAGAGTGATCAGCATAAAATATTGGTGGTAGATTATTATTAAGCCAATTAATATGTGAAATAAATAACATAAATTAAAAAATATGTTGTGTGATAAGTTAAAATATAATCTGATTATTTAGGTTGGATTATATTTTAATTCGTATTAAAAATAACCAAATTTAAATGTTTGTATATTATTTTATCGGTTGAACGGTTTTTCTTAATATATCCATAAATGTTTTTAAGATAATATTATAGTTTTTCCCTTTATGTGTAATCAGACATATCGGTGTACTATAATGCATTCTCTCCTGTAAAATGGGTTGCATCAAACCATCTTGGACCCATTTTTTCGCATAATGATCGGGTAAAAACCCCATAAATTTTCCTGAAAGAATCAGAAAAGCAATACCTTCTCGATCACTGGCTGTCGCTGAACAGTTCAAGCGTTGATGTAACTTCATTGCATCGGGGGTAATCGCGTAATTGGGAAGAACTGTATTGCATCGTTTTAAGTCATCTAAACTTATTTCACCTAAATGCTGAAAGAGTAGGTGGTTTTGTCCACAATAGAGTGAAGACTCTTCGTTATATAAATGAAAATAATCTAGACCTGACAATGGACTCACCAACGGAATCGCACCAGCATGTAAGCGATTGTCCAAAACACGGCACTCAATATCTGACACTGTGCTCATACTAATATTAATAACCACCTCTGTATTTTCTTCCGCAAGCTGTGCCAATGTATTGGTGATATATGCACTAGGCATCGTGACTAAGTTATTAATAATACCAATATTAAATTCACCTTTGAGCTGATTATGCATTTGATTGATTTTGGCACGAAAGTCCTCAATCGAAGCGGTCAGTACTTCAATATATTGTAAAACTTCTCGACCTTCATCGGTGATGGAGAAGCCTGCTCGACCACGTTGACAGAGTCGAATCCCTAAGCGATTTTCCAGATCACTCATATGCAGACTAATGGCAGAACGACTGATCCCAAGGATACTTTCGGCAGCAGTGAAGCTGTGACAATCACACACCGTTTTAAATATTTTGAGTAACTTTATATCAAAATCAGTAACTTGGTTTAATTTTTTAGGTTTCATTTAGTTTTGCTTTTTTATATCTAAACTCAAGATATTTTGAATTTATCAAAACTATTTCGCTTTGTACACTCAAGAGATAATCACAAAACAAGAAGAGTACTTATGTTCGATATCGATACATCAAATGACCGCGATGACGCATTGGAAGCCAGTCAGTCAAATGAGCAGATGAATTTAAATTATCAAGCCCATTGGATGCCATTTTCTGCAAACCGTAATTTTCATAAAGATCCGCGCATGATCGTGGGTGCAAAAGGATCGTATTTAATTGACAGTACTGGGCGTGAGATTTATGACTCATTGTCAGGGCTATGGACGTGCGGTGCAGGGCATACACTGCCTGAAATCCAGAAAGCTGTGAGTAAGCAATTGGCAAAATTGGATTACTCACCTGCATTCCAATTTGGACATCCTTTATCTTTTCAATTGGCTGAAAAAATTGTTCAGCTGATGCCGGAAAAATTGCAGCACGTATTTTTTACCGACTCAGGTTCAGAATCTGCGGACACCGCCATCAAGATCGCACGTGCCTATTGGCGTATTCAAGGAAAACCAAGCAAAACCAAATTGATTGGTCGGGCACGTGGCTATCACGGTGTAAACGTGGCGGGGACCAGTCTAGGTGGAATAGGCGGCAATCGTAAAATGTTTGGTCAATTGATGGATGTTGATCATTTGCCTCACACTTTGCAAGCGCACTTAAGTTTTACCCAAGGCTGTGCAGAGACGGGTGGGGTTGAGCTGGCTGATGAAATGCTCAAGCTGATTGAATTACATGATGCTTCTAATATTGCAGCAGTAATAGTAGAGCCTGTTTCAGGTTCAGCAGGGTGTATCGTGCCACCTGTTGGTTATTTACAACGCTTGAGAGAAATTTGTGACCAACACGATATTTTACTGATTTTTGATGAGGTGATTACAGGCTTTGGGCGCATCGGCAAATGGACTGCGGCAGAATATTTTGAAGTTATCCCAGATCTTTTGACTTTTGCTAAACAGATTACCAATGGTGCAATTCCATTAGGTGGTGTGGTCGCAAGCCATGAAATTTACAATGCATTTATGCAGCAAGATCTACCCGAACATGCGATTGAATTCACCCATGGCTATACCTATTCAGCCCATCCTGTTGCTTGTGCCGCTGCTCTAGCAACGCTGAATGTTCTTGAACAAGAAAATTTAATTTCTCAATCTGCTGACTTAGCGCCAAGGTTTGAAAAGCTTGTCCATGAGTTAAAAGGTTCACCTCATATTGTCGATATTCGGAACTGTGGATTGATTGGTGCATTGCAATTGGCACCGCGTGATGGCGATGCCACGATTCGAGCTTTTGAAATTGGAATGAAACTGTGGAAAGCCGGTTTCTATGTCCGTTTTGGCGGGGATACCATCCAGTTTGGCCCGATGTTTAACAGCACGGAAGTGCAATTAACGAGTTTGATGAATGCAGTAGGTGAAGCAATTTATCAGGTGAAATAAGTAAGATGAGCGCTTAAGCAAAAATGACACTAAATCACGTGGTATAGAAGGGAATGAGAATAGATAAGGAAATGTAATGAACAATTTAGAAAATTTTAATGGTGATAAGTTGATTGATGTTAATGCAATACAATCCTTCAAGCGGGTTGGATATTTTATTCACGACAGTCTGGTTGTTAAGTCGGCAAGAAAACACCCTCTATATCAACCAGCCACAGTAGAGATCCGTAAACAATTTGCGCTTGCTAATACCGTGTTGGTGAATCAGGTGCTTCAAATTGCACAACTGAAGTTTGGTTATCATGAAGATCAACAAAATGACTTTGGACCGCTCATTTCGCAAGTACATAACGATAAAGTTCAAGCTTTTATCCAAAGTGCTGAACATCAAGGTGCTAAAATCGTTGTCGATGGTTGTGATACCAAACCTATAGGTTATAAGACTGGATTTTTTGTTGACTCAACGCTAATTGATCAGGTTTCATCAGACATGACCAGTTATCAGCAAGAAATTTTTGACCCTGTTCTACAAGTGATTCGCATAGAAACCATGCAACAGGCGATGCAACTGATTAATGATCATGAGTATGGAGATGGCATCTGTATATATACCCGTGATGGGTATGCTTTTGGGCCAAATGGAGTGCATTTTTATACGCGTCGTAAAACCATTACCCCGTGTTGGCCTTCTTCACACGTTTGTGAAGCTAAGCTGTTTTCAATGCCCACCTTAAATTAATTTTTTGTGTATAGAGGGAAGGTCATTAATTTTCTCTATTTTTAATAAGGATTTAACAATGTAGATCACGATTTTAAAAGTATTTTTAAGGAATAAAATATGAATGGTGTTAAAACAACAAAATTAGGTGAAGGACTTTCCAATCGACATATCACGATGATTAGTATCGGTGGCGTTATTGGTGCTGGTTTATTTGTGGGCTCTTCAGCTGCAATTGCCAAAGCAGGTCCTGCTGCTGTACTGGCTTATATTATTACCAGTATTATCGTTTTTCTGGTGATGCGTATGCTTGGTGAAATGGCTGTTGCGCAACCAGATACAGGTTCATTTTCTACTTATGCCCGTAAAGCAATTGGCCCATGGGCAGGCTTTACCGTGGGATGGTTGTATTGGTGGTTTTGGGTTTTGGTGATCCCTATCGAAGCAATTGCAGGTGCTGAAATTTTACATGCATGGTTTCCTCAAGTTTCCAGTGCTATTTATGCCTTTGCTTTTATTATTTTACTCAGTTTAGCCAATTTCTTTAGTACCAAAAGTTTTGGTGAGTTTGAGTTTTGGTTTGCGTTAATTAAAGTTGTTGCAATACTGCTTTTTATTTTTATTGGTGCATCGGCAGTATTTGGGCTTTGGCCTTTAGCGCACGATGTTAGTGGTATTGGCCATTTATTTTCAAATGGCGGTTTTATGCCGCATGGAATGGGTGGTGTTCTATCAGCTATTTTAATTTCAGCATTTTCTTTTTTCGGTGTTGAAATCCTTTCCATTGCAGCAGCAGAGTCTAAAAATCCACAAGATAAAATTAAACGTGCTACCAATTTGGTGCTTTACCGAATTATCTTATTCTTTGTTGTTTCAATTTTCCTTGCGGTTGCTTTAGTTGATTGGCGTTCCCCAGATTTACAAAAATTGGGGACATTTCAATATGTCTTGGTCAGTCTCAATGTTCCTCAAACTAAATTGATTATGGACATGGTGGTCTTTATTGCAGTTGCAAGTTGTATGAATGCAGCTGTATATACCTCTTCACGTATGCTGTTTGCATTGGGTACACGTCAAGAAGCGCCAAAAGTTGTGACTAAAATTAATGATGCAGGTGTGCCGACAGTTGCAGTGTTTGCTTCAACTTTTGTTGGTCTGATTTGTTGCGCCGTGAATTATATGTTCCCTGGGCAAGTTTTTGGATTTTTACTGTCAACAACGGGTTCAATTGCGCTGGTGGTTTATTTAGTGATTGCAGTGTCTCAGTTACGCTCAAGACGTAAACTAGAAAAAATAGGGAAGCAAATTACCTTTAAAATGTGGTTATTTCCTTGGCTGACATGGTTTGTGATTGTCGTGATTATGAGTGTATTGGCATATATGTTTTTATCGCCTCAATATAGTTATGAGACCACCTTATCTTTAGGAGTAACCTCAGTTGTAGTAATTTGTGGAATTCTTGTGACTCGTAAGAATAAAACTACAAAGCTCATAGTAATGCATTTGGATTAAAGGATCATTTACGCTTATAGAAAAATAATCAAACTTTGTACTTTGAGGGTAAAACAGCGGTACAAGGTTTGTATTATGTATGAACGCTGTAGTTTTTTTCTTCATGCCTTGTAGTAACAATAACAACTTATGCTGGATTCTCTCGGTGTTTTACAAAGCATGGGCTTATTTTATTCTCTTGCATAAACATTCTGCTCATTGAAACGAGTTTCAAACTTTTCATTAATATCCAGTTTTTTATTGATATTTTGCTTTCTCCACATCGAAGGAGAAACACCATACCATGCTTTAAAAGCACGATTAAAGGAAGTTTGGTCTTTATAAGCAAGTAAATAAGCAACTTTTGTTATGGATAAATTTTGGTTTTGCAGATATTTTTTTGCCAAATTTTGCCGAATATTACATAAGATTTCTTTAAATGATAAACCTCTATTTTTTAAATATTTTTGTAGTGCTCTTGCCGATAGATTTAATGACTTTGCGATAGAGTGAATTTGAACATTATTATTCTCAAGTGCTTGCAACATACTCAGATTAACTAACTCTAAGAATGAATCTTCCTGAGGCATTTTACTAAGTAATATATCGGCATGGTCAAATAAAATTTCTAAAAGAATAGGATCATAGTATTTTAATTTAGTTTCCAGTAGTGAGCTGAGTATCACAATCCGAGTTTGACTTGCATCAAATTGAATTGGGCAGTTAAACAATTGTTGGTATTTTTTTATATCATTTGGCTTAGGGATCGCAAGTTCTAAACGATGAAAAATATTTTCACCTGAATCAATGAGTTGTTTTAAATGATGAAAGAGCACAGAAACCTGTATTTCTTCAACAACTATCGTTTCTTGAGTATATAAACCTACTTGTAAATAAGCGGGTTTATCCCATGAGATTGAAAAGTAGTTTTCATCAAGCAGAACTTTTTTAGGGATATAATTGAACCATAGCTTTTCGTATCGACTCAGTATTTTGATGTAGTCTGCTAAAGTATTACTTGACTGCGCCATATACGCTACGATACCCATATGTTTTGGCTGGACTAAAGCACCAATGTCTAATCCCACGCCAGCTTGAGGATATTGTGTGTTGATTTCTTTTATCCGCCTGAGCCATTCTCCAAATGGAATATGATCATTTAAATGGTAGTCAGTAGGGTTTGAAAAATCTAACCCTTTTTTTTTACAAAAATCATCTAATAGAAATGCCATACCCTTATTCACACTTTTTATTTTAAAAAAAGTTTTCATGGATTCTCCCCATATCATTAGATATTTCTATGTATTTATTTTTTATTTAAAGTAATCAAACAATTGTCGTTATATGCGATGTATTCATTTTCTTTAAAGCTGCGAGGAGATTTGAATGGTTAAAATAGATAAAAGTTCTCAGCTATTTTGGTGTCATTCAAATGAGAATGATGAATTCTTAACGCTTTGCCTTAAAGAGTCTGAATAATCAATTGTGTTAACCGTCAATAATGAATCGTTTTATTTTCTTAATCGTATTGAATAGAAAATTGAGCATTTGCATTTGCAATGCCTGCTAAGGCTTGTGCTTTGGTCACAATATAATTTGCATAAAATATCGCTGAAACATTGCCATTGATGTCTGTACTAAAGGCTTCGCTTTTCTTGCCTAAAGCTAATCTTTTTTTATCTTGATCTCGAATTTCTATGGCAATATTTTCAGCTTTATTGGCTAAGGCATCGAGCGCTAAAAGTTCAGAATTTTCAGTATTTCGGGGCCCATCAAAAGTGATCGTCACAGAACCATTTGGCGGACAGTTACTCATCTCAAAATGAATCGGGGTTGGCTTTGATTGACTACCTATACTAGGTAAGTCTTTGCTCGCAACGCTTCCAAGCTGAATATATTTATCTTGTTCAGAACTTAACACGCCACATGTTGCTGTAGTTACGATCCCTGAAAGTTCAATATTCACACGACCCAGCTCTACATTGGTATTTTGAGCATGAGAGAGCTGATGAATATTTAAACAACATATCATTGTGGCAGCAGCCATATATCTTGCTTTATTTTTCATTGGTTTCTCCTAATCAAAATCCACTCTGAGATATCCTCTAGACTTAAACGGACCAATTTCTGGTTTATTTCCAGTGATACTGACAGGCCAAGCTTTGATGGTCACATTTGCTGGCTGTTGATTGAGATTAAACGGAATCACACTGTTGATATTGTTGGGCAATAACACATTGTCGTTTTGATCTGACATCTTAAAGCCAATATCTGGATTATCTGAGATCATCATATCTCCAGTGGCTTTTTCAGCTTCAAGCCGAAGTGTCAGCATTGCTTGGGCATCAATATTGGTACATTGAATTGCTAAGGTATGACTCTGTTTATTGACATTGTTGGGTTTATTGCCAGGACCAGCCTGACTAAAGGCATAGGCTGGAATTTCCCCAAACTTAATTTCTAAAAAATCACCTGTGCCAATTTTGCAGCTTTGTGGAACCGAAATAGAGCCACTGTAACTAATCTTATAAACAGGGATACTTAATGGATCTGCTGAACCCGTTGTGACATATACGGTAAACATGGTTTTTTTAGGGATAGGCACAAAGTCAATAAAGGGTTTAATCACTTTGAGGCGAAAGGTAAAGTTTGAATCCCAAATACCAAAGGGTTGGCCTTTACTTACATTGGGATCTGTACCCATCTGTACATAATTTGCAGGGGGGTAAAAATCTCCCGCAAAGCTATCGGTAATTTTCATAGCACCGACTAAATAGTCGTTGATCGGTAAGTATTTATATCGATCAATCGTTTCTACGACAGAGAGGTCGGAAACATAACTACGCATGGTTCTATTTCGACTAATATTGGAATTATGAGCAGGGCAGGTTCCATAAACTTGCGAAGAAAAATTCTTTTTAAGCTCTACAATTTTACCTACAGCGTTATTAGAGCTGCTGAAACTATTGGATAGATCATAAAAAACTTCATCCACAACACCATTTCCTTTACTGTTCCAACAGACAACTGCAAAAGATGGAGCTGAAGCAAGTAGCAACATACTGGAAATTAAAAGCTTAAATTTCATATGATCTCTCCTTATTGACATTCAAGATCAAATTGAATAACGGGTTTGCTAAGGTCCATGTCTGAAATATCGTAGTTTGCCAAACATTTTCCTTCAGCAGATTCGCCCCAATTCACTTCCAAGGTGCCTTTGAGCGGAAGTCCAGTTAGATAAACCCGGCCATCGTCTGCAACGATGCTGGTGGCTGAACTTCCTTTTTCAATCACACTGCTTGCATACGGGATAAACTTGCCGTTATGGGATAACGTGATAAGTGCTCTTACACCTAAACTGGTGTTAAACGTTGCTCTGGCAATCGCCCCTTTAATTGGGACGACATTTTCAACGTTATTGCTGATTTCGAGATTATTACTGAACGTATTTGAATTCAGCGCAACACGATTGGCACGATATTCAGTTGCATAAGGAACAATGGCATATCCACGCCAATCGGTTTTAACGCCTGTATAGTTTTCGATATTTACACCTTTGGCACCGGGTGCTTTAACCAAGATTGAGGTGCTCCCTAAAGGCTGACCAAAGGTAATACCATCACGGTGCGCTAAAATGCCACCAGATGCATTATAGGTAAACTGATTTGAGTTCTTTTCGTAGCTATAACCTGCACCTACTGTGCCGTAACTACCATTGTAATTTAGGCTGACTGAACCAATATCACCGTGCTTACTGACTTGTCCCTGATTGATGCTATAACTTAAATTTCGATCTTTCAGTAAGGTGCCACTTAAACCTGCCATATAGGACTCATTACCATTTGAATTTTGTGTGGTCGAAAAAGTGCTGTATGCATTTTGGATTGGATGATTACGGAAATTGGCTTTCGGCCATAACTTATCCAATGGGAAGGACAGATTCATGGCATACATGGTGTCACTCTGATTAATCTCAGAATATTTGTTACGGCTGACTGAGAATGAGTAATTCAGTGCTTTCCATGAGTTTGCATAACCCGCTTGAACCCATTCATTTTTTTTGTTGGTATCCCAATAGGTTTGCTGATTGCCTGAGACAAATAAAGAACCATAATTTCCAAGTGAATGTGAGATGTTGACTTCAAAGCGACCTTTTTTAGAATTATATAAATTGTAGTAATCCGTAATGATTGGTGTATTGGCTTGATTTCCATCTTGAGTTTCGGAAACGTGATAACCACTCATACGATTATAAGCAACATCATTTAAGGTATAGAAACCCTTGGTCGAATAACGATAGCCTAATAATTGGAAGGTTGTCCCAGAGCTTAATAATGATTTTGAATATAAAAAACGCAAAGACTGTCCACTGCTTGAGGATTGATCTGCCAACTCACTGTCCGCATGGGTAAGGTCAAAAGACAAAGCCCCATAATCTCCAAGGTTGGCTCCTAGACCCACCAGAGCACTCTTATATTTATCTGACAATTGCGTCCCAGCATAAACGGAAATACCATTTTTTAAACCGTGAATTGCAGTTGCCTGTAACAATGAAGGATTATCTTGAGAATCCAATCCACTGCGGTACTCACCCACTACTAGACTATATTTTGTGCGTCCTTCACGTTGTAAAACAGGAAGGCTTGAATAGGGCACTTGAAAGCTTTGAATCGAACCGTCATTTTCTTCAATGGTAACCAAAAGATCACCACTGATTGAGGTTGGATTTAAATCTTGGATAAGGAATGGTCCGGGTGCGACATTTACCTGATGAATCACAAAACCATTTTGTTTAATCACTACTTTTGCATTGGTTTTTGCAACCCCACGAACAGTAGGTGCATAGCCTTGCTGACTGTCAGGATACATTGCCTCAGAAGTTGACAAATGTGCGCCACGGAAACCAAAGCTATCAAATATTTCGCTACTTGTTGAACCGTCACCAAGCACCAGCTGGCTTTTTAAAGGAATAATTGTTTTTTGTACATAGGTGTTTAAATTATTCCATTGATTTGTGGTTTTACCATTGTGCGAATTAGCGTTAAAACTACCTGAATGTCGGAACTGCCATGAGCCAATATTGAGTCCATTATCCAGACGTAAAAAGAAACTGTTGGTATCTGTTTTAGAGTTGTCATAGCCCGAAATATTATAGTTGGTATAAAAGCCGTTGATCCCTTCATCCCATTGATCGGGTGGAATATAGCCGCGAATTTGGTTGCGTAAAGAAGCTTGCGGTAAACTGATCAATAATTTTTGTTTATCAAATTGAAAGTGGCTATTTGCACCTTCAATAATTGAAATAAAATCTACACATTGTGGGTTTGAGGTAGACAATTGCTCGTATTGGGCAATATTGACCCCAAATCCCTGCAATGTTTTGCTGTCTAAACACGGAAATAACCCAGTTGTATCTTGAATGCCTGATTTTTCAATAAAATTGATGTCGCGAGTAAACGCGTATTGATCATTGACATACACATCAACCCGGTACACGCCTGGCAATTGATGGGTCGATTTCTCAAATCTGCTTAAATCAGAGATTTGTGAATTGGATAAGTTATCTGTTAAAAATGCAGGGTTAAAAACCTGTTCTGCATGACTGGTTCTTGGGACTACGATTGAAATCAGCATAGTCATTGCGATACCCACTGGATATCGCTTGATATGTCTCCTTACGCATACAACATTGTATGGCATTGAAAATAGACTATTCATAATTATTACTTCAGTTCTAAATCAACTTTAGCTGTTAAACCACCGTAATCATTGACCGTTTGATAACTCAGTTTATTACCTGAAGTCGCTGAAATTTTTGTTTGGGCAAAAGGACTCGCCATCACATTTGGCACTTTTTGGTTATCAACAAAAACGTTCACAAAAGAAACATGATATGGAGATGGATTGTTAACCATGATTCCTTCTGCTGATTTTGAAAACTTAAGCGTTTCTAATGTGGCTTCAGGTTTAGTTTTTAGATTTATCGGTCTTACAAACAGTTTGATTCGAGATAAAACAGCAAGTTGTAAAATATTCTTGTCAGTCAAAGTCGATTTATCAATCGAAGGAATTGCCTTAACATTGACCCAAAATACCGACTCTCTATCTTGTGGTAAGTTAGTGGCAACATTGACAATTCTTAATGTATTTTCGCTATTTGCTTCTGCGACAAATAAGGGAGGAGTAATAAGAAAATCTTTTGATTTTTCATCTAGATTATTTTCAATCCACGAGTTAATTAAAAAGCGTTCTTTATTGTTGCTGTTGACAATAGCCAATGAAACTTGCTTGGCATCGGTTGGGTAAATAACACGAGTTGCTCCAAGTGATATACCCCCAATAATATTGTTATTGCCCCAGCTGGTGGATGCTAAGCAGGCTAAGGTTATACTAAGAACACCATTTTTAAATAAGTTCAGTTTCATATAAGTCCTTAGAATTCATTTATGGATAAAAAACAGAAATTAAAATATTCGATGCTTGAGCGGATGACTTTTCTGAAGTTTGGTTGAGGAGAATACCAATCCTATTTTTAGCGAAACTGTCATAACGTTCAGGTCGATCAATTTGTCGAATAAATTTCTGATCCAGACCGGTCTGTTCAAGACTTTGAATGTTTAATTCTTGATTAATATCAAAATCATTTCTTGCTTTTGGGTCTGTATAAAACATCTCATGTGTTGGCTTATTTTGTTCAGATAGACCAATGGCGAGATTGTCGTAGATGCTTACAGGGCATAATGAAAAATTGATTTGAATTGGAGAATTGGGAGTTTTAATAGATACAGCAGCATTATTCTCAATTAAGATTGAACAGCTTTGATTTATCAAAACTCCCTGAAAATGAGCTCTTCCACCAAATACATAACTTTCTGCGTAAATATGAGTACTTACTAATATTCCAGCAATCAGGGTTATATACTTTTTCATGGTAAATAAGCTCATGTAATCAAATATTTAATAATTATCTTAGGCAGATAAATTATTCATATTTCACTACAAAAGTTGCATCAGCATTTGCTTGACCAGGTGTAGATGCACCTGTAGCTACATAGCGTGCGCTGAATTGAAGTGTGTTATCACCTGTGATCAATGTTTTAGGTGTAGAAAAACTTGCACCCGTAACACCTAAGATTTTTGAAGTGTCATCGGCAATCTCAATCCCTACATTTGTTGCAGCAGTAGAGTTTGTACCACCAGCAGCAACTGAAAGTAAGTTTGCATTAGACGTTACAGACTGACCATAAAATGCAACAGCTGCAGTTGCTTGAACTGTTGGATCACAGTCAACAAGTTTGATTTGGAACGGTACTGGAGTTGTTTTATCGCCAGCAACAGCTAAACGTGCAGTACGGTATTGACCTAAATCAACAGTTTGATTTGAAGATTCTGTACTTACAGCACATGCTGCATTTACGATTTCACCAGTAAAATGTACTGTACCACCGTTAACAGTTACAGGATCAGCAGCAAAAGCTGAAACAGAAAGTGTTAAAGCAGATAAAGTTGCAGTACTTAATAGAGCTAATTTCATAGTAAAACCCATTCATTTTAGAAGGTTGATTTTTAATATTTATTTAAAATCATTTTTTATGATTTCAATAAATTACACTTAGTCGCACTGTTTAATAAAATAGTAATGTACTTAAATAAATGCAGGGTTATAGTGACGCACATCACAATAAATAACTTTGTATTTTGTGCATAATTAATTTGTATTTGACGACCTTATCTCTTTTTATGAAAAGTATATGAATTAATGTGATTATTTTAGAGGGCTTTTATTAGATGTGTTGGGTAGAACGTCGTTGCTTAATATTGATAAAACTTGCTATGTTTTTTTTGATAAAAATGATCATTGAATGGATGGATATAATATTTTATTAGAATTAAACTTTATTTAATATCAAATGTTTATTTTTGAATTTGGATATTGGAAGCACTCATGATGGACTGATCTTATTGAATATTTGCTTTAGCGTGCTAATGGCTTAGAGTTGGGATAATGCGATAGGAAAGATGCTTGAAGCAGTTATTAATAGCAGAGGAGTTCAGCTTTTTAAGGGTATGATTAAGTATTCGCTAAGAGGTAAAGCGCTTAAATGCGATCTATTTCATGAAATTCACCAGTAATCATAAAAAGTATTTACTACATACAATGAAGGTTTACTGATTAAGTTTAAGCATGAAAAAATAAACCGCTTTGAGCATTCTGGCTGGGAGCTAATAGATAGGTCATTATTGGATGATCAATGTAAATAGAAGACTATAACTAGATCACAGTAACCTTCTCGGAGGACAGACTTGACCCATAAAGGGCAGTTGCATAACAACAGCAATCAAAACTAGACGATTTATATAACGGTTTATTGTGGATAGCGTTTTATTTTTTAATCTGAGAAGGCATTCCAATTTGCGTAGCCAAAGGCGAAAAAATAACTTTAATTGGAGAGTTCGCCTGGCTATGCTGTACATCTGGCCCTATATAATTCTTGCCTTGAGATGTTGCAAAACTACGATGCCACACACTAAGTTCAGTGTCTGACAACCACTCTATGTGTAAAGCATTATCCTTTGCGCCAAAGTCGATGGTTCTTACATCAAATTGCGCCAATGCATAAATAAATGATCGACATTTTTCAGTTTCACCTTTTTTTAGAACTGAAACCTGAACTTGTGTTGCACCACCAAACATGACATCGTTGGCTCGGCACTGTAGGACTTCTACATGAAAACGTCCATCGGGAGAGGGCAGATCTCTGATCAGCTTATTTACACTGTTGGATTGGCATGCAGTGAGTACAATTGGCACTATGAGTAAAGTAAATGTCCTAGTCAGTTTCATTTTATTCCTTTGTATATCAATACATCACGATTTTTCTTTTATGTCTTCATTCAAATCGATCAGTTTGCTCCTGCTTTTAGAAAATCAGTTGAATTATTTTTCACAACTTAATTTGATCATCTTATCGCATGAAATATTTACTGGCGATTTAATGTCGTATGCAGTGTTAGAGTTTATCTGAATTTTTTTAGTTTTAAAAATATGTTTTTGTATTGATTTTTCACATGATTTAATTATTGTGTTTAGCCGTTCTGTATTTAATCTTACTGGTAATGCTTATAGAAAATTTAATGAATAAAAAAGGGCTTGCAGAAAAAAGTTGTAGAAGTTTTAATCTAAGTTTGAACGTTAGATAAAATATTAACATTCCATCAATCGGAAAATTGATCATATATTGTTTGTTTTTCTAAGTGAAAATCATTCAATTTATTGATGGTTATTGGCCATGAGGGCTTTTATTATGTTTAAAACATTCACGATCGCAGAGCAACACTATTTAAAACAATTCATGGGGATTGCAAACACGCTTGTGTTGGCGTTTGTTGTTTTGATATGGTCAGGCCATGTGGCCGC
Organism: Acinetobacter legionensis; assembly: GCF_048551735.1. Lineage (NCBI taxonomy): Bacteria > Pseudomonadati > Pseudomonadota > Gammaproteobacteria > Moraxellales > Moraxellaceae > Acinetobacter > Acinetobacter legionensis. The sequence goes on along the minus strand of NZ_JBIMBV010000021.1, from coordinate 44,921 downwards.
AGAGGGCAATTGTCCTCCTGGTTATTATCCAATTGGTGGGCAAGGCTTGCAAGGGTGTGCACCGATTCCAAGTGGCGGTAGTAATGGTGGTGGCGGTGGTGGCACATATAAATGGGAACCCTCACTTTGGGAAAAACGTTGGGGCGCGATTGCTGAAGATAAGGCAGCACCTTCTCGACCTACAGGTTATGCCCAAGCGACAAGAACCGAACGTGGGGCAAAAAAAGTAGCCTTGGAAAATTGCCAAAAAAAGGGAGGTAAAAATTGTGAGGTCATCTTTACCTATAACAATAAATGTGTTGCCTTGGCTGATCCGACTCAAGGTGGTCAAGAGTCTGTGATTAGAATTGATCGTACGCCCGCAGGCGCCAAAGCATTAGCTGCTTATGAATGTCAAAGTAAAAACAAGCAAGAGTGTAAAGTGGTTTACTCAGCATGTAGTACTTATTACGAACCGGGCGCCAGTATATTTTATTGGTGGTAATACATAGCGGTTCTGCTTTAAGTAACATCTCCTATTGTGATAAACCCGAGATAAGTATTTGAAGTAAAATATATTTAAATAAAAGATCGGATCTTTTTAAAGGATAAAAATGATGAAAGCGGTTAATTTTTTACTGGGCAGTATTTTAGCTTTGCCCTTGTTTGCACATGCAGATGCCTTGAAACTGCAAAAAAGCACACAGGAATTTGATCAATATCGTGGTCAAATTACAGTAAATGGAGAATATTCATATTATTTTGATGATGAAGTGGCAGGTGATGTTATCTGTTTTCATCCCAGTGCGCCTTCAGATCAGTTGATACCGCGTAAGCCGGATGATCGCCGTTCACGCTGGTTTTGTTTCAATGATACTCAACAGGCAGCTCAGGCATTGAAACTCAACAAAAGACCCAAGGAAGGCTATATTGGCTATACAGGACATGCAACTGTAACGGTTGGAGAATATGCGGTTTATAAGGGCGAAAGTGATGGTACTGATCTGGCAAAATTGGTATCAGTCGAAAAAGCAGATACCCCAAAACTAGTTAAAAGCTCTGGTTATTAAAGCGTATTGTTATCGCGATGTTAAGTACATATTTAAAGGAAATAAATCATGAAAATCTTTAGTTTTTTATTGGCAGGTATACTGGTCACGCCAATTGTTGCACAGGCAAAAACACCACAACAATGGGCTGAGTGTGCCGATAAGGTTGGGCGTACTATCGATGTGCAAGAAGTTGGTAATATCGGCTATGAGTCAGAAATCAAAAGCAAGTGTGGTACACGTCCTGTTCCAACAACGGGTATGGCGAAACCAGATGGTAAACACCCACATGACGTTATACAGGCAGCACCTTGGAAAGCTCGTTTTCAGCAATTAGTTGGCAAATCATATGCAAATCTCACTTCAGCTTTAGTGGTATCCAGTGCAATGCAGCGTCAGGGTGATTGGCTGGTAGGCAGTGGTTATGACCCACGTGGGGCGGGTTCGAGTAAGGCCGTCATTGCGATCAATACCAAAACAGGTAAAGTCATGGCGGCTTATTCAGATACTGAAGATGGTGTTAAATTCTTTGGCTTTGATGAAAATACTAAAGGTGTTCCAAGTAAATTTTCACAATGGGTTGCGGAAAGTGCGGCGGGTTAATTTGCAAAATGATCATGCAACTTGATCCTTAAGCTTAGTAATGTATAAATAACCGTAATTAATAACTATTCGAATATTAAATAATGATGCAGTGAGCTTAGCGCTATAAAATGGTGAACATTTTATGTCTAGTTTTCTGCATCTTTGTCAAAGCAACTTGCAGCTTGATACATTTTAAATTAGTCATTTTTTAAATTAAATCACCCGTGCATTGTGTCGAAATTTTTTTGATTTGTGCCGTATCGAGTTCTAAGTTATCCCATTTGCACATTTGTTGAATAATCCATTCAAAATCATCTGGTTTAGGTCGGTCCTGTGTCCCAAAAGAACGAATAATATTTTGTATTTTATGAAACGCATAGGTATGCACCAAATGTGAACAGTTGAAGCGGATAATCTCGCTGTCTTCTAACATGTGCCATATAGGTTGCAGTGATTGCAAGGTGCTTAAATCATGTTGTGCCTTTTGAATCGCCGTCTGCAATGCATTTAACGTATTCGGATGCTTGTTTGCCCAGTCATGGGTGGTGGCTAAAACTTTATCCGCCACTTCAGGAATAATCTGTTTACTCTCAGCAATTACATAACTATAACCTTCAATCTGCGATTGGATATTCCACGGTTCACCGACACAAAATCCTTCAATGAGTTGTGATGAAATCGCATCCACCATATAGGAAGGGGGCAGTGTGGATGGTTGGTATTTTTTTGCCAAGTCTAGATCTGCCAAAGCCAACCACTCTCTTAAACAATAATGGTGGATGGACTGTTTAAATACATGGGCCAGTTGTATTTTGTCGCCTTGTTTTAAGGCTTGAACTACTTTCACTGCTGACGCTTGCGCAGTATCTTGCGTGTGAATTTTTAACTCATAGCAGAGTTTTTGGCTCAAGCTGATAAATGCACGATTGGTGCTCAACACCAATGAGGTTTGTAAGGGAATACCCAGCTGATCATTGCCTGTCGCAGCAGCGGGAAGCATGGCAGAAAGACAATGTGCGGCATCTAAAATGCCAAAAGCTAAACGATCACGTAAACTGGCCCAAGAAGGCTCTTTCACCAACCTAACCTTCAGACCTTGCTCAGTAAAATAACCTTGATGTTGTGCCCAAAGTATTGCAGTGCAATCCAGCAAAGGAATATAGCCTAATTCAATGTCCGTGGTTTCAAGTGTGTTCATTGTTTATTCCTTGAAATTTGCTTGGAGCAAGGCTTGAGCATCGATTAACTTTCTTGCCATTTCCCCCATGGTGATACGGTGACTCATGGCGTTTTTTCGTAACAAACTGAAAGCTTGTTCTTCTTCAATTTGATGCATCTGCATCAGCATCACTTTGGCTTTTTCAATATCTTTACGGTCAGCAAGTTTGCATTTGGTTTCATTGAGATCTTTTAAGAGCTTTTTATGTTTTTTAAATTGCTCAATCGAAATTTCTAAAATACTTTCCAGTTTTTCAGGATCAATCCCATCAACAATATAGGCGGTTACACCCGCTTCAATAGCACTTTTGATGGTGTCTTTTTGCGAGTTTTTAGTGAAAAGCACAGTGGGTAAATCAAACTGACTTACACAGCTTTCAATAATATCTCGATGTGGATGGTCCATATCCAGCAAAATCACATCAGCATATAAGTGATGAAGATCGGTACTATTTAAATGGTCAATCATCAGACATGCGACCACCTCGAAATCATGTTCGATCAAAGAGGATTTGATAAAAGATGCCCGCTCTATATCATCATCGATCAGGGCAATTCTTAATTTTGGCATGTCGCTACTCAAGTATGTCCTGACATGAACTTTCAGCATATAAGCAATTTAGATGCCAATATTTCGCATGAATAGTGCTGTTTTAAAGCATAGTCACAGAATGTTAAAGAAAATTGATGCACTTTATTGACGCAATTTGCCTTCTAAACATGCAGTTTTATGATTTACATTTTATCCGTGCGGATAAAAAGCATGAACGTGTATCACAGGATAAAGGTACAACTATTCAATCATAAGTACTGAGTATTCAAGCAAAATAAAAAATTAGATATTTAGAAATATTAAACTGGCATGAACTATGCATAGTTTAAATCAAGTCAATGAAGACTTTCAAAATTTGTAAGACGGCCAACGACGTCCGTTCTGATCGTTACTGATATGCCTCGTGCATAACAGCAACTTATATGCGTTCAGTTCAGGAGATCGAAGCTATGTCTTCAAATTTAGATGCGAAAAAAGCAACAAAGATTCATCTTTTCAATTTTAGCAGTGCAGCAATGCGGGCCTTCCATATGAGTTGGCTTGCTTTTTTTGTCTGTTTCTTTGCATGGTTTGCCTGTGCGCCGTTAATGCCTGTTATTGCAGGTGAATTCCATCTCACCAAAGATCAAATCGCCAATATTAATATTGCTGCTGTTGCAATCACGATTGTAGTGCGTCTGATTGTTGGTCCTTTATGCGATAAATATGGCCCACGTAAAACCTATACCGCATTATTGATTATCGGCAGTATCCCTGTATTTGGGGTGGCATCAGCCAATAGTTATGAGTCTTTTCTATTCTTCCGACTCTTGATTGGCGCAATTGGTGCCAGCTTTGTTATCACCCAATATCACACCAGTATTATGTTTGCACCAAATGTCGTAGGCACTGCAAATGCAACCACAGCAGGTTGGGGTAATGCAGGTGGAGGCGCAACTCAAGCCTTGATGCCTTTGATGCTCGCAGCATTGGTGATGTTCGGTGTTGAACAAACCATGGGCTGGAGAATTGCACTAATTGTACCTGGTGTGATGATGTTAATTGTCGGTGCAATGTATTGGAAGTTTACTCAAGACTGTCCACAAGGTGATTTTAAAGAGCTTCGTGCACAAGGTCTGCATGTGGGGAGTGATAAAAAAGGCGGTATGGCAATTTTGATGCATGCTGCAAAAAACTACCGCGTTTGGATTCTATTTGGTGCTTATGCAGCGTGTTTTGGTATTGAAATTTTCATTCATAACATTGTCGCAATGTACTACGTGGATCATTTTAAATTTGGTTTAAAAGAAGCAGGGATGGCAGCAGGGATTTTCGGTTTACTTGCACTGTTTGCCCGTGCGCTTGGTGGTATCGTTTCTGACAAGGTGGCGACTAAAAAAGGTCTCGATGGTCGCACGAAAGTGTTGTTTGCCATGATCCTGTTAGAAGGCGTATTCCTGATTGTCTTTTCACAAATGAATACCGCGATTCTGGCGATTCTGGTCATGACCGTATTTGCTTTATTTACCCATATGGCCTGCGGTGCGACCTATGCACTGGTTCCATTTATTGATCGTGATGCTTTGGGTGGTGTGGCGGGCATTATCGGGGCAGGCGGTAATGTCGGTGCTGTTGCTGCGGGTTTCTTATTAAAAGGCATGTTGGATATTCAAACGACGCTGATGGTTTTAGGTGGTTTGGTAGTGATTGCTGCAAGTTGTGTATTGATGATCCGTTTCTCGGTTGAACATAAAGAGAAAGAGCAAAAGTTATTTGAAGCTGCTGTACTGGAGCGAAATAGCATGGAACAAAATGCTGTAAGTCTTAAACAAAACAGTGCGACTTAATTGAATAACAAGAGCAAAAACAATCGAGGAGAATCGATATGAAATTAGTGATGATTGGTCATGGAATGGTTGGGCATAAATTTATTGAATCTGTGCTAGAACATGCAGGTGATGAGGTTGAAATCACGATTTTGGCAGAAGAACCCCGTTTGGCCTATGATCGGGTACATTTGACTGAATATTTCACAGGTAAATCTGTCAAAGATTTAACTCTTTGTCGTGCGGACTTTGCAGATGCTTATGGAATTGACCTGCGTTTAAATACCAAAGCCACTCATCTTGATACCATCCATAAATGCATCACCACCGATCATGGCGATGTGATCAACTATGACAAATTGGTGCTTGCGACGGGTTCCTATGCTTTTGTTCCACCAATTTCGGGGCATGATCGTAAAAACTGTTTTGTTTACCGTACCATTGATGATTTAGATGCAATACGGGCAGCAAGTCTATCTGCAAAATCTGGTGTGGTGATTGGGGGTGGTTTACTCGGTTTAGAAGCCGCGAAAGCACTTCGTGATTTAGACTTAGAAACCCATGTCGTTGAATTTGCACCTCGTTTAATGGCAGTACAAATTGATGATTTGGGCGGGAAAGTTTTACGGTCCAAAATTGAAAATTTAGGGGTAAAGGTTCACACGCAAAAGGCCACTTCATCGATAGAAGATGGCGTGAATAGCACCCATGTGATGAAGTTTGCGGATGGTTCAGAACTTGAAACAGATATTATTCTATTTTCTGCAGGGATTCGCCCGCGTGATGAGTTGGCTCGCCAATGTGGTTTAGCGTTAGGTGAACGTGGCGGTATCGCGATTAATGATTACTGCCAAACCTCCGATGCAGATATTTATGCGATTGGTGAATGTGCATTATGGAACAATAAAATCTATGGTTTAGTTGCACCCGGTTATGACATGGCAAGGATTGCAGCAAAACATGTGATGCAACAAAGTTGCCCCACATTTGCTGGCGCAGACATGAGCACCAAGTTAAAACTGATGGGTGTCGATGTGGCATCGGTAGGCGATGCGCATGCCATGACTGCAAATGCATTGAGCTATTTCTATGCTGATGAGGATGCAATGGTCTATAAAAAGATCGTGGTCAATGCAGAGAAAACCCAATTACTTGGTGCGGTACTGGTTGGTTGTGCCAAAGAATATAACGACTTATTGCAAATGATGTTGAATGGCTTAGCGATACCAGAAAATCCAGAAAGTTTAATCATGCCAGGCTATGCACAATCTACGGCAAAAGCGGGAAGTAGTGGTGTAGATTTATTGCCAGACAGTGCCACGATTTGTTCATGTAATAACGTGTCTAAAGCAGATATTTGTAGTGCCATTGCCGAGGGTTCGACCTCATTAGGTGCGTTAAAAAAATGTACCAAAGCCGCAACCGCATGTGGTGGATGTGCACCCTTAGTGACCCAAGTTTTAAAATCTGAATTACAACGCCAAGGGGTAACGGTCAATAATCATCTTTGTGAACACTTTGCTTACTCACGCCAAGAGTTGTATCACTTGGTACGGGTCAATGAAATTAAAACTTTTGATGATTTGATTCAACAACATGGGCATGGTTTAGGTTGTGATATTTGCAAACCGACAGTAGCCAATATCTTGGCATCTTGTTGGAATGACTTTGTTCTCACTGCAAATCATGCTGGGTTGCAAGATAGTAACGACTACTACCTAGGCAATATTCAAAAAGATGGTTCTTATTCTGTTGTACCGCGTATGGCAGGTGGTGAAGTGACACCAGATGGTTTGATTGCAGTTGGGCAGATTGCCAAAGAATATGGTTTATATACCAAGCTAACCGGTGGGCAACGGGTAGACTTATTTGGAGCACAAGTCCATCAATTGCCAGAAATTTGGGAAAAGCTGATCAATGCTGGTTTTGAGTCTGGTCATGCCTATGGCAAGTCATTACGTACCGTTAAATCTTGTGTTGGGAGCACATGGTGTCGTTATGGTGTCGATGACTCGGTCGGTTTAGCCATCTTCCTTGAAAATCGCTACAAAGGTTTGCGTTCCCCACATAAATTAAAAATGGCAGTTTCGGGCTGTACACGAGAGTGTGCCGAAGCACAAAGCAAAGATGTTGGGGTGATTGCCACTGAGAAAGGCTGGAACTTATATGTTTGTGGCAATGGGGGAATGAAACCTCGCCATGCAGAACTTTTAGCTTCTGACCTAGATACGCAAACTTTAATTCAATATATCGACCGCTTCTTTATGTTCTATATCCAAACAGCGGATCGTTTACAACGGACTTCGGTATGGCGTGACAATATGGAAGGTGGTTTGGATTATCTAAAAGATGTTGTTGTGCATGATTCTTTAGGAGTTGCTGCTGAACTAGAACGCCGAATGAGCCATGTGGTGGGTACTTATCAAGACGAATGGCGAACTGCGGTGGAAGATCCTGAAGTCCGTAAACGTTTTGTGACCTTTATTAATGCCAAAGCTGAGCAACAGCAAGATCCACATATTCAGTTTGTTCAAGTACGTGGGCAAATTCGCCCAAAAACTGACTCAGAACGTGATCAGAGCCGTATTCCTGTAGTTGAAGCATAAGCATATGAATACTTGCTTTATTGGCCTTACTCCACAATTCCACAGCTTAAAACAAGCCTTGTGGAAGAGCTGATAAACGTTGTTAAAAGGACAAACACAATGACCATTTTAAAAGATATGAACGAACTCGACTGGCTCGATATTTGTGCATTGCAAGACATTACGCCCAATACTGGTGTAGGCGCGTTGCTCGGGCAACAACAAGTGGCTATTTTTCGGGTAGGCAGTGAAAAGCGTGTATATGCGCTGAGCAACCAAGACCCATTTAGCAAAGCCTTTGTTATGTCACGTGGAATAATTGGTGATTTACAAGGTGAACGTGTAGTTGCATCACCGATTTATAAGCAACATTTTAGTTTAGCAACAGGCCGTTGTTTAGAAGACAAAGATCAAAAATTACTGGTTTTTCCAAGCAAAATTGAAAATGGTCGTGTCTGGGTCAGTCCAACCCCACAAAAAACTTATATCACCAATAATGGTACGGCTCAGGAAAAAATCAATTTAGTTCTGGTGGGGAACGGATTGGCAGGAATGCGTTGCCTGGAAGATTTGCTTGATATGGCACCTGATCGTTATGAAGTGACGGTGATTGGTGAGGAGCCTTGGGGGAACTATAACCGGATTATGCTGTCGCCTGTCTTATCAGGGGATAAAACCATTGACGACATTATGCTGCACCCCCATTCATGGTATGCGAATAAAAATATTCGCTTTATTGCAGGTGATGCTGTGGTACGTATTGACCGTCCTCGTAAGCAAGTTTATACCGAAAAAGGTGTGGTGGTGAGTTATGACCGTTTGATTTTAGCAACGGGTTCAAAACCATTTATTCCACCGGTCAAAGGCGCAGCATTGGATGGCGTTTTGAGCTTTCGTGATATTTATGATGTCAATAATATGCTCGACTACTGTAAATCTAAAAATAATGCAGTGGTGATTGGTGGTGGTCTCTTGGGGCTAGAAGCCGCATATGGTTTAAAGCAACGTGGTATGAATGTGACGGTTTTGCATTTGATGGATCGTATTATGGATCGCCAACTTGATGCCAAAGCCAGTCAAATGTTGAAAACAGCAATTGAGCAAAAAGGTATTCCGATCATCACAGAAGCCAATACAGAAGAATTACTTGGTGAAAATGGTCATGTCACCCAAGTTCGGTTACAAGATGGCACACTTTTAGATGCAGATCTGGTGGTTTTTGCCGTGGGTATTCGTCCCAATATGGCTTTGGCACAAAGTGCGGGTTTACGCTGTAATCGCGGTGTGTTGGTTAATGACACCATGCAAACCTATGATCCAAGTATTTATGCAGTGGGTGAATGTATTGAGCATCGTAACCAAACGTTTGGTTTGGTAGAACCTTTATGGGGGCAAGCCTTTATCTGTGCATCACATTTGGCCGAACACGGCAGTTTGACCTTTAAAGCACCGACGGTTCCTACCCAGTTAAAAGTCAGTGGTTGTGATGTTTTTTCAGCAGGCCGTATTGATTTAGAAAACAGTCAGCCTATAGAAGATTTCGAAGACATTATTCTGAATGATGAAAAACGTCAAATCTACAAACGCATTATTATTCAAAAAGATAAAGTCGTTGGTGCGGTACTGTTTGGTGATACAGAGGATGGCACTTGGTACGCTGAATTGATTGCTGATCAAACCCCAATTTCTTCGATTCGCAATAAATTGTTATTTGGTCGGGATTTTGCATTAAAAAAAGCAGGCTGATTTATATCGCTTAACCCCTTCATCTTAAAAGGAGGGGGAGATTAAATGAAAGCCATATTCAAGTGAATGTATAGCATTGAGGAGCACAGCAGCAATGAATAGTATCCCTGTAATGGAACTGCCGAGCTCCACAGAATATAAGATCACAAGCACACAAACCACTTGTCCTTACTGTGGTGTAGGCTGTGGTGTCACAGCAACAGTGCAAGACACTACGCTAGGACAAAAAGTTTCTGTGGTTGGCGATGTTAAGCATCCCTCGAATTACGGAAAACTGTGTATTAAAGGCAGTAATTTGGCTGATACGCTGGGGTTGGGCACACGTGTTTTACAGCCGATGCTTGGACGTCATCCCCATCAGCAAGTCACAGATTGGGATAGCGCAACAGGTTTAATCGCCAATAAATTCCAACACTATATCGAGCAATATGGTCGTGACAGTGTCGCATTTTATGTTTCTGGTCAGTTGTTGACAGAAGACTATTATGTGGTAAATAAATTCGTTAAAGGCTATTTGGGTACAGCCAATATTGATACCAATTCAAGATTGTGTATGTCTTCGGCAGTTGCTGCACACAAGCGTGCTTTTGGTGAGGATTTGGTACCTGCAAGTTATGACGATTTTGAACATACTGACATGGTGATTTTGGTCGGTTCAAATACAGCATGGTGTCATCCCGTGATGTATCAACGCATCATGCAAGCCAAAGAATTAAGACAACAAAAGCAAAGTGATTTATTTGTGGTGGTGATTGATCCACGCTTTACGGCTACATGTGAAGCAGCTGATTTACATTTGCCTATTCTAATGGGTCAAGATGTTTGCTTGTTTAATGGGCTATTACAATATTTACATCAACATAACTATGCGGATAGCGCATTTATTGAGGCACATACTCAAGGGCTAGATACGGCACTAAAAAGTTCGCAAGCTGAAACAGATATCCAAGATGTTGCAGTGAAAACAGGAATTTCGCTAGAAAAACTTCAACTCTTTTTTGAAAAGTTTGCCCAAACTGAAAAAGTCATGACCCTATTTTCAATGGGGGTAAACCAGTCTTCACGTGGCGTGGACAAAGCCAATAGCATCATCAATTGTCATTTGTTGACGGGCAAAATTGGAAAGTTGGGTGCAGCTCCATTCTCTATGACAGGACAACCCAATGCAATGGGCGGACGTGAAGTGGGTGGGCTTGCCAATATGCTGGCAGCACACATGGACTTAGACAATCAACAACATCAACAGCTTGTACAAAATTTTTGGAACAGTCCAAGCATTGCCAAGCATATGGGATTAAAAGCAGTTGATCTTTTTGAAGCAGTGGAAAGTGGCAAGATTAAAGCAATTTGGATTATGGCAACCAATCCTGTAGTCAGCCTCCCCAATGCCGATCAGGTCAAACGTGCTTTAAACAGCTGTGAGTTTGTTGTAGTCTCCGATATTTGCAAAGATACCGACACTACTCAGTTTGCCGATGTGCTCTTACCTGCCTTGGGGTGGGGAGAAAAGGATGGTACGGTCACCAATTCAGAACGTCGTATTTCAAGACAACGTGCTTTTTTAGACCCGCCTGAGCAGGCCAAAGCGGATTGGTGGGCTGTGGCACAAGTGGCTCAAAAGCTCGGATTTACTGGCTTTGATTTTGCAAATAGCCACGAGATTTTTAAAGAACATGCTCTGTTATCTGCGTATCAAAACGCAGAGATTAATGCGCGATCAAATACCCAAAGCTTTCGTTACTTCAATTTACAAGGTTTAACTGATCTTTCATTAGATGAATATGATCAATTGGAACCCATTCAATGGCCTGTGATCATGCGCAATCAGACTGAACATGCATTCGCACAATTGTTTTCACAGGGACAATTTAGTCATGCAGATGGCAAAGCTAAATTTATTGCCACAATGGCGATAGATCCAGTCCATCAAAGCACTGCTGAATATCCTTTAATTCTCAATACAGGACGGATTCGAGATCAGTGGCACACTATGACTCGCACAGGTTTATCTGCCAATTTAAGCACCCATAAAGCAGAACCCTTTTGTGAAATTCACCCCAATGATGCATTGAAGTATGGCTTGAAAGAAGGCGAATTGGTCGAAATCAAATCGGATTGGGGCAATTGTGTCTTGCGTGCTGTACTCAGTGACAATATCCGCCGTGGACAAATTTTCGCCCCGATTCATTGGAATGATCAATATGCTTCGGATGCACGTATTGGCAAAGTGGTCAATCCAGTGGTGGACGCAATCTCAGGGGAGCCAGAATTCAAACATACCCCTGTGTTGATTCAGCCATTTTATACCCAGTGGCAAGGGGTATTTTATGTTCGTGAAGGCTTTGAACATATTGTTAAAAATAGCATTGAAAATACGGTGTGGTGGACAAAAATTCAGACTGCCAAAGCAGTGCGGTATGAATTGGCAGATCGTCGTCGTTTTACCCACACCACCCAAAATCTCAAGCAACTTTTACCCTTTGAGGATGAAAGTTTTGAATGGCTTAACTTGGAAGATCAAACTGCACATATCAGCCATAGTGTAGTGCTAAAAGAGGGGCGCCTTATTGCAAGTTTATATATCGCACCTAAAGCATTATTACCAGATCGTGATTGGGTCGCAAGTTTGTTTAAACGTGATCGTTTAAGTGCGATGCATCGTAAAGCCTTACTTGCTGGACAAGTCATGTCAATAGGCGATAGTGAGGGGCCATTGGTATGTAGTTGCTTTAAGGTAGGCAAAAATCGAATTATTGAAACCATTAAACAAAACAATATCAATCATGAAAAACAAGTGACTGCATGTTTAAAAGCAGGTGGTAATTGCGGTTCATGTCTACCTGAAATTCGCGGATTGATTAAAGCCTGTCAAGCGGAGCTTACTCTATGAAAAGAATTATAAAACCCAAGAAAGCCAAGCAATATCCACAAACTGATCTTGTGATTCTCGCCGGTGGTCAGGCGCGACGTATGAATGGGATCAATAAACTGTTACAGAAGTTTGATGATCAAATTCAACTCATCAAGATCCATCAACAATTAAAAAACCGAGTATCACAGGTCTGGGTCAATAGTCATCGCGATTATTCAATTTATCAGAAGCTTATTCCAAGTTTGTATTGCTATCAAGATGATGAAACTGGCTTTTATGGTCCTTTGATGGGAATTAAAAGTGCTTGGTCTTATGTTGAATCTGACTATGTACTTTTTGTGCCCTGTGATGTGACATTTATTCCACCTGAGGTCATTGAACGCTTACATGTCACTTTAGCGAGTCATCCTTTGGCAGAAGTGGCTTACGTCAATATCAATGGTAAAGCGTTATATCCATTTTGTTTATTAAAACGGAGCGCTTTCAATCGAATCTGTACTCATCTTGAACAAGGACAGCGCAGTTTAAAGATATGTTTTTCTGATTTGCACGCTCAGGAAGCATTATTTGAGAATCATGCACTGTTTTTCCACAGCATCAATTCTTTGGATGAATTACAACAATACCAACAGCTTAAGTTTTTAAATTGACTGGCTTAGTTTTGCTTAATTTTTTGCAAATCTCGGTATTTTTAATAGAGGTCAAATCGGTTTTAGCTCACATTTAGCTGTAGATGATCAAAGTTGGAACACTTTTTGCAATTTCAATGTCAATAAAATAGCGCAGATTTTAAGTATTAAAAAATCTTGAACTTAAATAGTGCTTGGGATGTGTATATGAATGCAATGACACAATACGAAGAGGGTGCCGCCTTTGTCGATCAATATGGTCGCACTAAGCGCAAACTCAGAATTTCAGTGACAGATCGCTGTAATTTTAAGTGTGTCTATTGTATGCCTGAACATCCAGAATGGATCAAAAAGCATAATTTACTCAGTTTTGAAGAACTGTATATTTTTTGCGAGTTTATGGTGCGACATGGGATTGAGCAGATTCGAATCACTGGTGGCGAACCATTAATGCGTAAAGGTGTGGTGCATTTCATTGATCAACTACAAAAATTAAAAAAACTGGGCCTAAAACGGATCTCAATGACTAGCAACGCACACTACCTTAAACAATACGCAACCCAGTTAAAACAAGCGGGTTTAGATGATTTGAATATTAGTTTGGACAGTTTAGATAAAGCACAATTTAAGGCCTTGACTCAAAAAGAGTTACAACCAGTATTAGAAGGCATTACAGCAGCACAGCAGGCAGGTTTTAAAATCAAGATCAATGCTGTATTGATCAAAGGAATCAATGATGATCAGGTTTTACCCTTAGCACATTGGTCCATTCAACAGCATCTTACAATGCGTTTTATCGAGTTTATGCCTTTAGATGGAGAGGGGCTTTGGACGCAAGCCGATATTGTCACTGAGCAGGAAATTTTAGAGCAATTAAAGCAAGACTTTACTGTCACTTTACAACAAGGACAATCTTCCGAGCCTGCACGACAGTATTTTATTAATGATTATCCTATAGGCATCATTTCGACCATAACCAATTCATTTTGTGGCACTTGTGACCGTATACGGTTAACCGCACAAGGTGATTTTTATAACTGCCTATTTGCTCCAAAGGGAATTAGCCTGAAAACACAAATTCAGGCATTGCACCATGATTCACATTATTTCGCTGAGACTCAGTTTGTTCAAAGTCACTCACCAAATGCAGTTGTATATTCGCCAATAAATCTAGAATTACCGCAACCCAGACAATTACAAGATACTTTGTCTGATTATATTTGGCAGAAAAAGCAAGGCTTTAATGAGATTCATCAACAGCTAAATTCAAAACATTCGTCATCTCGAAAAATCAGTATGTATATGATTGGAGGTTAATATGTCAGATCAATTTAAAATTCTAAATACGCCAAATAATGTTAATCAACTGAAGAATATACCGCAGCAGATGACGGTAAAAATTGAATGCTTTGGTGCAATTGAACGTGTATTGCCAGCAGATTTAATCCTGCAATGTGAGTCAAACATGCTCATTTCTGATGTTTTAGAATACGTGGTGCGTGCATATCCAGACGCAGGAAAAATGATTCAACACTGTGCATGTGCAATGGGGGAAGACATTATTCCGCGTCAGACCCTATTAACATCTGATAGTACAGTTGTTTTACTGTCACCGGTTGCAGGAGGTTGAGATGAGTACATTTGATTCTACACTCAAGCAATTTAATAGGATTCAGGATACTCCTTTAACTCAGGAGAGTTTTGATCCGATCCTACACTTTCCTGAATGCGGTGGTATTGGCATCTTTATTGGAACAGTACGTAATCACCATGAAGGCAAAGCGGTGAAAGCATTGAAATATACGAGCTATGCGCCGGTTTCAGAAAAAATGATTCGTCAAATTGAGCAAGAGATTCAACAGAAATTCGCTGTGGCTTATGTACGGGTGATTCATCGTATTGGTACCTTAAATATCGGCGAAAAAGCCATTATTGCGATTGCTTATGCAGCACATCGACGTGAAGCCTTTGCCGCATGTGAAGAAGCGGTAGAACGAGTAAAACACGAAGTTCCTGTATGGAAAGAGGAGTTTTATTTAGATGGTAGTAGCCAATATGTTGCTGGGTGCTGTATTCGGAAAGATTATGTTGAACAGGATACAGCCACACAAACGGATTCATTGAGTCAACATGATTCTGAGCATAGTTGTGGGCGCGATTTTGAGCATAGGCATGGAGCCGCGCAGCATCATCATTCTTTACCAAGTCATTCCCATTACCAAGATTCACAGCACAGACATACAGCACAGAACAATCTACAACATGATGCAAAACAGAAAATGTTGCTGAGCAACCAGTGTGAACAGACGATTTACCAATGGCATATGTAAACCTGATTGAGTAACTCAGCTAAATATGTCTGGCCATGTAAGTAATATCGTAAGAGAAGGAACAGGCAATGAAAAATGTGAGTATGAAAGCAGAAAGCTACCGTACAGCCGTAGCAACAGGAATTTTATATGCACCTGCACATTGCATAGAACTATTACGCACTGGAAGTACAGAAAAAGGGGACGCACTAAAAACCGCACGTATTGCTGGAATTTTGGCAGCAAAACGCACTGATGAATTAATTCCTTTGTGCCATCCCTTACCGATCTATCGTGCAGATGTTGAATATGAGTTGCATGAAAAACATGTCGAAATTATTGCGACTGTCGAAACCATTGGTCCTACAGGTGTAGAAATGGAAGCACTCACGGCAGTCAGTCTAGCAGGCTTAACCTTATACGATATGCTTAAGCCGCACTGTGAACCTGAAGACTTATGCCTTGACCAATGTAAATTACAACTGAAAAAAGGCGGTAAATCACATTTTACCCGTGTATTGAAAGAGACTTTATCTGCATCGGTTATTGTCTTATCCGATACCGTGGCTTCAGGGAAAAAGCCTGATACAGCTGGGCAAAATGTTTTAGAAATTCTTGAAGAAGCCAATTTTAGTCAGGTGAATTATCAAGTAATTGCCGACTCTCCAGAACAGTTATTGGCGTTAATTGAACAACAAAAGAATCACTATCCACTTATTTTGACTGTGGGTGGAACAGGATTAGGCCCTAAAGATTTAACTGTTGAAACCATTCAACCTTTACTTAAACGTGAAATTCCAGGTTTGATGGAAGCTTCTCGTAGTTTTGGTCAAAGACGTACCCCTTATGCAGCACTCAGCCGAGGGGTCGCGGGCTATATTGACAATAGTTTGGTGATTACTTTGCCAGGCAGTCGCCAAGGTGCTAAAGAGTCACTGATTGCCATTCTACCAGCCTTGGTACATCTTTTTGATGTGCAAAAAAATATTCCACATCTTGGGGGCTATCAATGAATCAGATTGCGGTCGCTCATGATTGTGGCAATGAAAAAGGCTTGGTTTCAGTTGATCAAGCATTGCAGTTACTTGTGGATCACACTCCAAGTCTAGGTAGTGAAATCATCCCCTTAAACCAAGCGCTTAATCGTTATGTTGCAGCAGATATTTTTTCAGAAATTAATTTACCCATTTTTTCGCAAAGTGCGGTAGATGGTTATGCGATCAATGCAAGTGCAGTGACTCAAACAGATTCTAAATTCGAATTGATTGGAGAGATTCGTGCAGGGCAAAGGGTTGAGGTCGAATTGAAACAAGGGCAAGCGATTCGAATATTTACAGGGACAAAAATCCCAGCAGGTACCACAACGGTTGCTCGACAAGAGATTGTTGAGCTCATCGATTTACACAATATAAAACTCACTGAGTCTTTAAACAGTCATGCTGATATTCGAGATGTTGGGGAAGAAGTTGCACTCGGTCAATTAATTGCATCAGTAGGACAAAAACTCAATGTCGGTGTTATTGCAGCACTCAGTATGGCAGGTGTAAAGCAAGTAGAAGTTTATCGTTATCCCAAAATTGCTGTGGTCGTTACAGGTGACGAAGTTGCAGATATGATCGAATGTTTAAATTCAGGCAAAATCTTTGATGCAAATACACCCATGATCCGCGCATGGTTTCAAACCCGAAATCAAACAGTTAATTTAATTCATGTTGAAGATATCGAACATCGTGTAATTCAGTTGTTTGATCGTCTTAAGGAACAATACGATTTAATCATTACTACAGGTGGGGTGTCTGTAGGAGATTATGATTTTGTTCGTCCCGCAGCATTAAAACTCGGTTTTCAGCAAATTTTTTGGAAGGTCAAACAAAAGCCGGGTAAACCGATGCTTTTCGCCAAGTATTCTCAACAAAAAAAACAAGGACAAGAAAGAAAAGGACAAGAACAGCAACAAGATCAAACTCACTGTTACCTATTGGGTTTACCCGGCAATCCTGCTGCGGTTTATATCGGTATGCAAGTCTATGTGGCGACTCTAGTGAATTCTTTACAGGGGCAAAAGCATCCACTCAATTGGATGACAGGCGTTATGAGTCATGCGCTGAAGTCTGATGCGCGAGAGCGCTTTTTAAGAATGCATGCTGTATTTGAACAAGGAAGATTAAGTTTGAAGAGTTTAACTAAACAGCAATCACATATGTTGAGTAATCTGATTGATGCCAATTGTATTGTGCGTATACCCTCAGATCAAAACATACAACAGGGGCAAGTCCTCCAAGGTTTATTTATTCAAGATTAGGGGATAAAAGATGCGTAGGTCGTTAAAAATGATCTTGGGCCTGTATTTTCTGCCGAGTATGAGCATATTACACGCTGAAACAATCAAAATTTATGCTGCAGCAAGCTTAACCAATGCGGTGACAGATATTGCTAAATTGTATGAGAAGCAGCAACCAGAGGTTAAAATAGTGACTGTTTTTGGTGCATCTTCAGCACTGGCAAAACAAATTGAGGCCGGTGCGCCCAGTGATATTTTCTTTTCTGCTGATCAGGACTGGATGAATTATTTAGTCCAAAAACAGAAGATTCAGGTAAATCAGGTTAAACCATTTTTGTTTAATCAATTGGTGTTGATTAGCCCTTTGCAAAGCAAACAACAGTTTAAAGCTGTGCCTACATTTAATTTTGCCCAATCATTTCAAGGGCATTTATGCACAGGGCAAATGGAGTCTGTGCCAGTAGGTAAATATGCCAAGCAAAGTCTGATTAAACTCAATTGGCTGAACAGTTTAAATGGTCGAATAGTGGGGACGGATGATGTTCGTTCAGCGTTGGCATTTGTTGAACGTAGTGAGTGTCAAGTGGGGATTGTGTACAAGACCGATGCATTGATCAGTAAAAAAATCAAAATTTCAGGAGTTTTTCCAAGCAACAGCCATCATCCAATTGTCTATCCGCTTGCTTTGACACAACAAGGTATCAACAATCAGTCAGCAGTGAAATTTAACCATTATTTAAAAGAAAATGCGCAAGCTAAAAAGATTTTTGTTCAGTATGGTTTTGGTTTATAGGATCCTACTTTATGCTAAGTTCAGAAGAGTGGAGTGCATTGTATTTGTCGGTGAAAGTGGGCTTCTTTGCAACTTTATTCTGTCTACCATTTGCAATCATGCTCGCTTGGATTTTGGCACGTTATCAATTTAGATTAAAGTTTGTGGTGGAAGCACTGTTACAAATGCCCATGGTGTTACCTCCAGTGGTTTTAGGTTATTTGCTTTTAATCCTGTTTGGTGCCAATGGCTGGATTGGACAATATCTCAATCAGTTAGGTATTCAATTGGCATTTAATTGGAAAGGAGCTGTTTTAGCCTCCATGATCGTGGCTTTTCCATTGATGGTGCAACCCATTCGGCTATCTTTTCAAATGATCAATCAGCAACTGGAACAGGTTGCAGGTTCTTTGGGTGCAAGCCCTGTACGGGTATTTAGCAGTATCAGCCTACCTTTGGCTTTACCCGGAATTTTAATTGGAAGTATTTTGTGTTTTAGTCGTAGCTTAGGTGAGTTTGGTGCAACCATTACTTTTGTGGGCAATATTCCCGATGAAACTCGGACCATTCCTATAGCAATTTACTCGCTGATTCAGCAACCTGATGGGGAGCAGGGCGCTATGCGTTTAGTGATCTTATCCATATTGGTTGCCTTTGGTGCTTTGATTGCAAATGCTTATATTCTTCAGAATTATCAGCGAAAATTGGGAGGCAAAGATGCTGCAATGTGATTTTCAATTTCAATATGCTGAGTTTAATTTAAAGGTAAAGTTGCAAATGCAAAAACAATTGCTGGGCATTATGGGTACATCAGGCAGTGGGAAATCAACATTCCTTAAAAACATTACCGGCTTGTTACAGCCACAACAGGGTTCAATTTTACTCAATCAGCAGTGTGTTTTCGACGATCAAAAAAAAATTAATTTACCCATGCACAAACGTCGAATAGCATTAGTCTTCCAAAATGCATGGCTGTTTCCACATATGAATGTGAAACAAAATCTAAAATATGCAGAAAATTTGTGTCCAGATCAGAACAAGAAATTTAGCTTTGATCAGATTGTTGATTTACTTCAACTCAAGCCGTTATTGCAACGTGCATCTTATCAATTGTCTGGTGGCGAGGCACAACGTATTTCGATTGGTCGCGCGCTCTTATCTTCTCCTGATTTATTGCTCTTGGACGAACCATTGACTGGGCTGGACTACAAATTAAAAGATCAAATTTTACCTTTTCTAAATAGCGTTAAACTAGAAACTCAATTACCCATGATTTATGTCACCCATCATGCCGATGAGCTGGCTTATTTAAATGCACAGGTGGTTTATATGGATCAGGGAAGCATCACTGAAATCCCAAAAACTCACTAATCTTGAATAATATTAGATCTTTTTATCCATGAAAAAGGAAGTATTGTCTGTTCAAATGTATTTAAATTTAAATGCAAGATACGCAGTACAAACTCTACATTTTGATAAACTCACCTTTATGAAATGGTCTAAATTCCATGATTTATAAGGTTTAGCTCATTTAGCAATGATCTAAAAATATACTTGTTCAAGATATCTATTAAATCACTTGGCGTAAATCACGTGCTGTTTCTTGCAGTAACGGTAAAATATGAGTAATTAAATAATCTTTTGTTGTGCGCATAGTGGGGGAGACAATATTTAATGCAGCCACAACTACCGCGTTTGAGTCATAAATTGGAACCGCAACAGCATGAACTCCCAATTCATGTTCTTCACATGAATAACACCAATCTTGTTCTTTAATCTCATGCAGTAATTCGATAAACGCCTCACTTTCTGTATAAGTATATTTAGTAAGACGTTTTAATGGATACTGGGTCAGCCATTGCTTTTGTTCTTCCACATTTAAATGCGCTAATAAAATTTTCCCCGCAGAAGTTGCATGTGCAGGAAGACGATTGCCTAAATGTAAGCCGTAAGGATTAACACGGTCTGTTTGCTGATGTGCGGCACTACGTGCAATGGTAATTGCCTCATAACCATCTAATACCATCACCGAGTAAATCAGCGAAGTCTGATTGGTCAATAAGTTTAATAAAGGTTGGCAAATTTTGGGTAAAGGTGAACCATCTAAATAAGCACCAGAGAACTTTAAAATTTTGGGAGTTAAATAATAGTAATGTCCATCAAAGTCTAAATAGCCTAAGTACTCTAAGGTCAGTAACTGGCGACGCGCTGCTGCTCGGGTCATTCCTGTCTTTTCAGCCGCAGTACTGATATTCAAGCGATGTCGTTCAGGCCCAAAACATTCCAAAATCGCCAACCCTTTTGCAATCCCTGCAATAAAATCTTCATGGCGAATAATCTTTTTATTTTCAGAATGATGGATTAATCGGGTAGTTTTGTTGTTTTCATCGTCCATAACGCAGATCCTTAATTTAAAGCCAATTACATTAAAATTTTACTCAATCCAAATCAGACCGTTTTAGTGGGATAATGTTCGATCATCGAACATAAAAAATAATGATCGAACAAAATCTAACTTTAAGCCTAGAAGTAAATACAAAATTTATCAAGAATAAAGATTAGAAATCCGAACAAAACACTCGGCTTAGTTTCATCGGTTTCTAGGATGAAATGAATGAGTGATTCAAAGTACAGGAAGTAGTCAGATGATTGATAAAAATGCCACCTCATTGACTGAGGTTCTATCCCAAATCAAAGATGGTGCAACCATTATGATTGGTGGCTTTGGAACAGCAGGACAGCCCGCAGAGCTGATCGATGGGCTGATTGAACTTGGCGTTAAAGATCTGGTGATTGTCAATAACAATGCAGGCAATGGCGATTACGGTCTGGCGAAACTACTTAAATCAGGTGCAGTCCGTAAAATCATCTGTTCTTTCCCCCGTCAGTCTGACTCTTGGGTATTCGATGAACTCTATCATGCGGGCAAGATCGAACTGGAACTGGTTCCTCAAGGTAATCTCGCCTGTCGTATTCAAGCCGCAGGGATGGGTTTAGGTGCAGTCTTTACCCCAACAGGCTTTGGTACTTTATTGGCAGATGGCAAAGAAACCCGACATATCGATGGCAAAGACTACGTACTTGAATATCCGATTAAAGCAGACTTTGCACTGATTAAAGCACATCAAGGCGACCGTTGGGGCAACTTGGTTTATAACAAATCAGCACGTAACTTTGGTCCAATCATGGCGATGGCAGCAGACGTCACTATTGCACAAGTATCAGAGGTGGTTGAACTAGGACAACTTGATCCTGAGCATATTATTACCCCAGGAATTTTTGTTCAGCATGTGGTTGCAGTTGATGCAGCCAATGGTAATGGAGAATAACAATGAGCTACCAAAAACTAAGCCGTGACCAAATTGCTGAACGTGTTGCCCAAGATATTCCCGATGGTGCATATGTCAATTTAGGTATTGGTTTACCAACCAAGATTTCAAAATACTTGCCAACAGACAAAGATGTATTCCTGCATTCTGAAAATGGTTTATTGGCTTTTGGTCCTCCACCCGCCAAAGGTGAAGAAGATCCTGAGCTGATTAACGCAGGCAAAGAATATGTCACCATGCTAACGGGTGGCTCGTTTTTCCATCACGGTGATTCTTTTGCCATGATGCGTGGTGGACATTTGGATATTGCTGTATTGGGTGCATTCCAAGTGGCGGCCAATGGCGACCTTGCCAATTGGCATACCGGTGCGGCGGATGCGATTCCTGCGGTAGGCGGTGCAATGGATTTGGCTGTAGGGGCCAAGAAAGTCTTTATCACCACAGACCATGTAACCAAGCAAGGTGAACCTAAGATTGTTGAAGAACTGAGCTATCCTGTGACAGGTAAGCATTGTGTTGATCGTATCTATACTGACTTATGCGTGATTGATGTGACCCCAGAGGGTTTAAAAGTGCTTGAAAAAGTTGCAGGTCTGAGCTTTGAAGAATTACAGGCTTTGACGGGTGCTCCATTGATTGACGCGATACCGGCTTAAGGATATAGACAACATGAAAAACGCTTACATCATAGATGCCATCCGTACTCCATTTGGTCGTTATGCCGGTGGTCTTGCGCCAGTCCGTGCAGATGATCTTGGTGCTATTCCAATTCAAGCATTGATACAACGTAATCCAACAGTAGATTGGCAACAAGTCGATGATGTGATTTATGGCTGTGCCAATCAGGCCGGTGAAGACAATCGTAATGTTGGGCGTATGTCAGCATTATTGGCGGGTGTGCCCTATCAAGTGCCAGCAACCACTGTGAACCGCCTATGTGGATCATCACTGGATGCGATTGCCATGGCAGCTCGCGCCATTAAAGCCAATGAAGCAGATTTAATCATTGCCGGTGGTGTAGAAAGTATGAGCCGTGCGCCCTATGTGATGGGTAAGTCGGACAGTGCTTTTGGACGCAGTCAAAAGATTGAAGACACCACTATGGGCTGGCGCTTTATCAATCCAAAACTCAAAGAATTGTATGGTGTGGACAGCATGCCACAAACCGCTGAAAACGTGGCAGAGCAATTCAATATTAACCGTGCGGATCAAGATCAGTTTGCGCTAAACAGCCAACAACGTACTGCGGCAGCACAAGCTCAAGGTTTTTTCAAAAATGAGATTGTGCCCGTCACTATTCCCCAGCGTAAAGGTAATGCTGTGCTTGTGGATACCGATGAACATCCACGTGCATCAACGACTTTAGCCGCACTGACAAAACTTAAAGGTGTGGTCAAAGCTGATGGCACGGTCACGGCGGGTAATGCATCGGGAATTAATGATGGTGCAGCGGCCTTATTGATTGCTTCAGATGAAGCTGTAGAAAAATACCAATTAAAACCACGTGGGAAAATTATTGCAGCAACCACTGTGGGGGTTGAACCAAGAATTATGGGCTTTGCACCCGCGCCTGCAATCAAGAAACTGCTTAAACAAGCCGATCTTAGTTTAGCGCAAATGGATGTGATTGAGCTAAATGAAGCCTTTGCTGCCCAAGCTTTGGCTGTCACCCGTGATTTAGGTTTGGCAGATGATGATGCACGTGTCAATCCCAATGGTGGGGCGATTGCCTTAGGTCATCCTTTGGGCGCATCAGGTGCCAGACTGGTGACCACTGCCCTAAATCAGCTTGAACAGATCAAGGGGCAATATGCCTTATGTTCAATGTGTATCGGTGTCGGGCAAGGCATCGCGCTCATTATTCAACGTGTTGAGTGAGGTATCCGATGAGCCAGTTATACGCCAGCTTATTTTATCAGCCTGATGTCACAGCAATCTTTAGCGATCATGCCTTATTAGGTTACATGATCCAAGCTGAAGTGGCTTTGGCAAAAGCACAAGCACAAGTGGAGGTGATTCCACTATCTGCTGCTACCATCATTGAACAAGTTGGACAACAAGCCCTAGCAAAAATTGATTTTCAAGCACTGGCAACTGCTACAGCACTTGCGGGAAATATTGCGATTCCTTTCGTAAAGCAATTTACTGCGATTGTAAAACAATACGATGAAGACACAGCACGTTATGTGCATTGGGGCGCAACCAGCCAAGACATTATCGATACAGCCACGATTCTGCAATGCCGTGATGCATTAGGGCTGATCGAAAAACAATTACAACAAGCTTATCAAGTTTCATTAGACCAAGCACAACAATATCGTGCCCAAGTCATGATTGGACGGACTTGGTTACAGCAAGCCTTACCGATCACATTAGGGCATAAGTTTGCACGTTGGGCTGCAGCATTTAAACGTGATCTAGACCGTCTACACGAGATGAAAAGCCGAGTGCTTACCGCTCAACTCGGTGGGGCTGTGGGTTCATTGGCTTCGTTACAAGATCAAGGTTCAGCCGTAGTTAAAGCCTATGCCGCGGCATTGAATTTAACTTCACCTGAGTGTACATGGCACGGTGAACGTGACCGCATCGTTGAAATTGCCAGTGTACTTGCCCTGATTGTGGGTAATGTCGGCAAAATGGCAAAAGACTGGTCTTTGCTGATGCAAACTGAAATTGCTGAAGTTTTTGAACCCACTGCAAAAGGTCGTGGTGGCTCATCCACCATGCCACATAAGCGTAATCCAGTTGCAGCCGCTTGCGTACTTGCAGCAGCCAACCGTGTCCCTGCATTAATGGCAAGTGCCTACCAAAACATGTTGCAAGAACATGAACGTGCTTTAGGCACTTGGCATGCAGAATGGTTAGTGATTCCTGAAATTTTCCAGTTATGTGCAGGGGCTTTAGAACGCACTACGGATGTGCTTGAACATATGCAAGTCGATGCACAAGCCATGCAGCGTAACCTTGAGTGTACTCAGGGTTTGATCATGGCAGAAGCAGCAATGATGGCACTGGCACCCAAAATTGGCCGATTAAATGCGCATCATTTGGTCGAACAAGCTTGTCAGCAAGCCCTCGCGCAACAGCAGCATTTAAAAACAGTGTTGTCAGAAATGACTGAGGTGAATGTTCATCTAAGTTCACAAGCCCTAGATGAGATTTTTAAACCAGCATCTTACTTGGGCAATATTCAGGCACAAATTGATGCAGTACTACAAGCAGCACAAGGAGTGTCTGAATCATGAAAACCAGTATGAAAATTAAGAACCGTCAAGGACATCAACTTGCCGTTCAAGTCCAAGGCTTAAAAGATGCAGCAGTGATCGTGTTTTCTAACTCATTGGGAACTGATCATGGTATGTGGCAAGTCCAAGTAGATGCTTTGGCGCAACACTATCAAATCGTTACTTATGATACCCGTGGGCATGGATTAAGTGATGTGATTGCCAATGCAACATTGCATAACTTTGCTGAAGATGTGATTGATATCTTAGATAGCTTGCACATTGAAAAAACCCATTTTTGTGGAATTTCAATGGGTGGTATTACAGCACTCACACTGGCGATTGAATATCCTGAGCGTTTTTATAGCATTACTGTTGCAAACTCAGCAGCCAAAATCGGCACAGCCGAGGCGTGGAAAGTCCGTGCCGATAGCGTTGAACAACAAGGATTGGCTGAAATTGTCAAAACTACACATACCCGCTGGTTTAGTGAGCATTTTGATTATGCACATGATGTTCTTGCTCAAAAAACCATTCAAAGTTTAGCGGTGACACCTGCACAAGGCTATGCCAATGCGTGTCGAGCATTGGCAGATGCCGATGTTCGAGATCAGCTCAATCAAATTCAAATCCCAACTTTAATTATCGCAGGTCAATATGACCCTATAACGACGGTTCAAGATGCAGAATTTATGCATCAATTCATTCCAAACAGTCAACTTGAAATCTTGGCGGCTTCTCATTTGTCCAATATTGAACAACCACAAGTGTTCAATCAGGCATTGTCCAAGTTTATTCAGAACATATAACCGTCTAGGGTTAGAAAGGAATTCGCCTACAAGGAGGCAACTATGGCACAGGAATTTGCTGCCCCAAAAAATAGTATGGATGCTCAGGCACTCATTAATGATGCACCAATCAGCAAGTATCAATGGATGATTGCAATTATTTGTTTTCTCATTGTATTTGTTGATGGAATCGATACTGCTGCAATGGGTTTTATTGCCCCTGCTTTAGCACAAGATTGGGGGATTGATCGCTCTCAACTTGGACCTGTGATGAGTGCAGCACTGGGTGGAATGATCATTGGTGCGTTGGTTTCAGGACCTACTGCGGATCGTTTTGGACGCAAGATTGTATTAACCATTTCAATGTTGATCTTTGGTGGCTTTACCTTGGCATCCGCATATGCCCCAAACTTAGACAGTTTGGTTGTACTGCGCTTTTTAACGGGTATTGGTCTAGGCGCAGCAATGCCAAATGCCACCACATTGTTTTCCGAATACTGTCCGAACCGTGTTCGTTCACTGCTCGTGACCTGTATGTTTTGTGGCTATAACTTAGGTATGGCAACAGGTGGTTTTGTCAGTAGTTGGCTAATTCCTACCTTTGGTTGGCACAGCTTATTCTTGCTAGGCGGTATTTCACCTTTAATCCTAATGGTATTGGTGATTGTGCTGTTACCTGAGTCATATCGCTTCTTGATTGTTAAGGGGCGAGATGCTGTAAAAGTTCGCAAAATCCTAAGTCATATTGCTCCTGAAAAAGTACAGCTTGCTGACAGTTTTTATATCCCAGATGAACAGTCTGCTGTAGCACAAAAGAAAAATGTATTTGGCATGTTGTTTTCTCAAAAATTTGCCAAAGGCACCGTATTGTTATGGTCAACCTACTTTATGGGCTTGGTCGTGATTTATCTACTGACCAGTTGGTTACCAACCTTGATGCGTGAAACGGGCGCAACCATGGAACGCGCAGCATTTATCGGCGGTCTGTTCCAGTTTGGTGGTGTATTGAGTGCGTTATTTATTGGTTGGGCAATGGATCGTTTTAACCCTAACCGCATTATCTCAGCATTCTATTTTATTGCAGGCTTATTTGCTGTTGCCGTAGGTCAAAGTCTCAGTAACCCAACCTTATTGGCAATTCTGGTGTTATGTGCGGGTGTGGCAATCAATGGGGCACAGTCTGCAATGCCAGCGTTGAGTGCCCGTTTTTACCCTACTCAATGTCGTGCAACTGGTGTGGCATGGATGACAGGGATTGGTCGTTTTGGCGCAGTGTTTGGGGCTTGGATTGGTGCTGTTTTGTTGGGCAATGATTGGTCTTTTACCGCGATCTTAAGCTTATTGATGATTCCTGCAACCGCTGCGACTGTGGCAATTTTTGTTAAATCCTTAGTGGCGCATACCGATGCAACCTAACTTTCTCAGATCAGAAATAAGATCACAAAGGGGGACAATTTCAATGAATGATGAACAACGTTACCAACAAGGGCTAAAGGTTCGCACCGAAGTATTGGGTGAAAAACATGTCGGTCGTTCTTTAGAAAATTTGAATGACTTTAACCAAGATTTTCAAAACTTTATTAGCCGTTTTGCTTGGGGGGAGGTGTGGTCACGTGAAGGTTTACCACGTCATACCCGCAGTTTAGTCACCATTGCTATTCTGTTGGCATTGGGACGAGAAGATGAACTCAGAATGCATCTCCGTGCTTGCTTTAACAATGGTGTTACCAAGGACGAACTCAAAGAACTCATTTTACACAGCTCATTGTATGCAGGACTGCCAGCCGCAAATGCTGCAATGCACATGGCTGAAGATGTTTTTAAAGAACTCGGAATAGAAGTGCAACCTGTCGCTGCACAACAACAGGATTAAGGAGATAGGCATGTTAAGTCATACATTGGGTGCGTATCCGCAACGAAATACAGAAGATCACCCGCCAGCATATACACCTGGCTATAAAACCAGTGTATTACGCTCGCCAAAAAATGCATTGATCTCGATTAATGAAACATTAACTGAAGTAACTTCACCGCATTTTTCACCTGAAATTTTTGGTGCAAAAGACAATGATTTGATTTTGAACTATGCCAAAGAAGGGCTCCCTGTCGGTGAGCGAATTATTGTGCATGGTTATGTGCGTGACCAGTTTGGTCGCCCTGTGAAAAATGCCTTATTGGAAGTTTGGCAAGCCAACGCATCGGGTCGTTATCGCCATCCAAATGATAAATTTATTGGCGCAATGGATCCTAACTTTGGTGGCTGTGGTCGTACCTTAACCGATGAAAATGGTTTTTATATTTTTCGTACCATTAAACCGGGTCCATATCCGTGGCGTAACCGAATCAATGAATGGCGTCCCGCACATATCCATTTTTCATTAATAGCAGATGGTTGGGCACAACGTTTAATTTCACAGTTCTATTTTGAGGGCGATACCCTGATAGATACTTGTCCGATTTTAAAAACCATTCCATCTGAAGATCAGCGTCGTGCCTTGATCGCATTAGAAGATAAAAACAATTTCATTGAATCAGATAGTCGTTGTTACCGCTTTGATATTCATCTGCGTGGTCGTCGTGCGACTTATTTTGAAAATGATTTGACTTGAGGAACTCACACAATGAATGCATGGAATTTTCAGGAAATTAAGGAAACCCCATCACAAACAGGTGGTCCTTATGTGCATATTGGTTTATTGCCACAACAAGCCAATATTGAAGTGTTTGAACATAGCTTCGATAACCAGTTGGTGAAGGAACATACCCAAGGCCAACGTATCCGTATTGAAGGTCAAGTGTTTGATGGGCTGGGTTTACCATTACGAGATGTCTTATTGGAAATCTGGCAAGCCGATGCCAATGGGGTTTATCCAAGTCGGGCAGATACCCAAGGCAAAACAGCGGATGCGCATTTTCAGGGCTGGGGACGTACAGGCGCAAATTTTGAAACAGGTTTTTGGAGTTTTGACACCATTAAACCGGGTGCTGTGGCAGGGCGTAAAGGTACGACTCAAGCACCGCATATTGCAGTCGTGTTATTTGCCCGTGGGATAAACATTGGTTTGAATACCCGTATTTATTTTGACGATGAAGTTGAAGCCAATGCCAATGATGCGGTACTGAACAGCATTGAGTGGGCAGTCCGCCGCCAAACTCTGATTGCAAAACGCAGTGAAGAAGATGGTGAAATCGTGTATCGCTTTGATATTCGCATTCAAGGTGAAGACGAAACCGTATTTTTTGATATTTAACGCGCCTAAAAAATTTAGGATCAAATTAGATACTTGGAAACATTATCCGTAACCTTCGTAGGATCAACAAGATATTGTTATCTGCGATAAACAGGATAGTTAAAAGGATTGAACAGGTTTTGCGGTGAGGGGTAAGGCTCCGCAAGATGGTTTTCTTGCGAAGCTTCACTTCTCCTTTTTCCGAAAGAAAAGGAGGTCGAACCGAAGGTTTATCCTGTCATTAAATGGAAACTTGGTAAGACTCCAAAAAACCAAAACAAATCTATTAAGGAAGATGAAAAAATGAAACTACAAAAACTTGCAGCATTGACGCTTGCACTTAGCTCCATATTTACCTTTCAAATGACACAGGCGCAACCTGTTTCACAAAGCCCAGTTGAACTTGCAGAACTGGCAAAACTCCCAGTAAAAACCATTGTCCCGATTACAGCAAAAACCAAAGAGCAGGCCTTAGCACAAGCAAAAATCATTGCCAATAATCCAGATGCCGATTTGGCTGAGTTCCGCATAGATCTCCTCAACTTTGCCAATGACACCAAACAAGTGATTGCATTGGGTCATGACCTTAAACAGATTCTGGGTTCTAAGCCCATGATTGCGACCATTCGTACTCATAATGAAGGAGGGCAGTTGACCATAAGTGATGCGGATTATGGCAAAACCTATCAAGCCTACTTACGCCAGCCCTTTATGGACATGCTGGATGTTGAAATGTTTCGAGATCAGCAAGTGGTAAAAAGCACTGTTCAATTGGCCCATCAACAAAAAGTATTGATTGTGATGTCCAATCATGATTTTAAACAAACACCTCCAGAAGCTGAGATCGTGCAACGTTTGCTTAAACAAGATCAGCTTGGTGCAGATATTCTTAAAATCGCAGTAATGCCACAAAGCAAACAAGATGTATTTACCTTAATGAATGCAACCTTAAAAGTCAGTCAACAATCTAAAAAACCATTGCTGACGATGTCGATGGGTAAACTCGGAACGGTTTCTCGCATTGCTACCGCCAATATGGGGGGCAGCTTTAGTTTTGGCATGATCGGTGAAGCTTCTGCGCCTGGCCAAATTGATGTGACCCAACTTAAACAGTTATTAAAAGTAGTTCAACCTACACCATAATTTAAAAGGATTTTTTAGACATGAAAATGATTTCGTTACGTTTAACCACATTGGCACTTGGCTTAGCGGTTTCTAGTTTAACAATGGCAGAAAGCTATGTAGTAGATCGCTATCAAGATGATACAGAAAAAGGCTCATTACGTTGGGCGATTGAACAAGCCAACAGCAAACCGAGTGAAGCTAGTGAGATTTTGATTCAAGCAGTTGGGCAAGCACCGTATGTGATTAAGGTCAACAGTCCACTGCCAGAAATTAAAGCACCTGTAAAAATCATGGGTACACAATGGGCAAAAACAGGTGAGTTTATTGCGATTGATGGCTCAAATTATATTAAAGGTACAGGCGTAGAAGCTTGTCCGGGTGCTGTCGAAGGGCAGTTCGGAACCAATGTTCGTACCACAACTTTACCGGGTATTGTGTTACGTGACATCAACGGGGTGAGCATTCAAGGACTAGAGATTCGTCGTTTTTGTATTGGGATATTGATGAACCGTGCCAGCAATAACCTGATCCAAAATAACCGTATTATGCACAACTATGGCGGTGCAGGGGTGATGTTGACAGGGGATGATGGTAAAGGTAATCCGACTGCGACCACCACCAATAACAACAAAGTGTTAAATAACTATTTCCAAGACAATGGTGATGGACTTGAATTAACTCGTGGTGCGGCATTTAACTTGGTTGCCAATAACCACTTTATTTCAACCACTGCAAACCCAGAGCCATCACAAGGCATTGAAATTCTATGGGGCAATGACAATGCAGTGATTGGCAACAAGTTTGAAAACTATTCAGATGGCTTACAGATCAACTGGGGCAAACGCAATTATATTGCCTATAACGAACTGACCAATAATTCCAACGGCTTTAACCTCACGGGTGATGGCAATATTTTTGACAGCAATAAAGTCCATGGCAATCGTGTTGGGGTTGCCATTCGTTCAGAAAAAGATGCCAATGCGCGTATCACATTAACCAAAAACCAAATTTGGAATAATGGCAAAGACATCAAACGCTGTGAAGCGGGTGGGAGCTGTGTGCCCAATCAACGTTTAGGTGCAATCATTTTTGATATTCCGGGATTAGAACATGCGCACTTTGTCGGTTCACGGGGGCATGGCGTGAAAATTGACCCAGCAAACTTACAAAAGACCTGCCAGCAACCCAATGAACAAGGCTGTAATGCCCAACCGAATCAAAATATTCAAGCACCTAAATTGACCTTAGCAAAAGGTCAAATTGCGGTAGAGGTAAAAGGACAACCGAACCAACGTTACCAAGTTGAATTTTTTGGAAACTCACAAGCAAGCGCACATGAAGCCGAGTTTTATTTAGGCTCAAGCACTGTTGCAACCAATGCTCAAGGCACAGCAACCGTTACTTGGAAACCGACAGTGAAAGTTGCATCGATCACCGCCAGTATCACAGATCGTTTAGGTGCAACATCTGAACTTAGCTCAGCGCTAAAACTTAAATAAAAGTAAGGATGCTTAATATGAGTACAAATTCTTTATCTCTTAAACTTAGTTGCTTGGTAGTTGCAGTTTGTACGGCTCAGAGCAGTTTTGCTGAGCAAGGCTGGTCACAAGATCGCCAATGGTTATTGGGCGATTGGAATGGACAACGCCAACAACTGGAAAAAGATGGTTATAAATTTACCGCTTCGATCATGAGTCAAGCTGCGACCAATTTAGATGGTGGCTATAACGATGACAACAGCTTTGAAAACGCAGCACAACTGGCTTTAGGCGTAAACTTTGATTTAAATAAAATTGCAGGCTGGAAAGACACCACCGCCAATATTTTAATTACCAAACGTGACGGTAACGCTTTAACTTTGGAGCGTATCAAAGACCCTCGTTCTAGCGCTTTAGGCAATTCACAAGAAATTTATGGACGCGGCAAAATTTGGCGTTTAACCCAAGCATGGGTAAAAAAAGGTTTTGCTGACAATACCGTTCAATTCAAGGTTGGACGTATGGGCATGTCAGATGACTTTAATGGTTCACAATGTGAGTTCCAAAACTTATTACTTTGTGGTGGGCAACTTGGCAAATCCATTGGCTCAATTTGGTACAACTCACCCGTAGGCTTATGGGGAACCAATGTCAAATACCAATTCGCACCTGAGTGGACATTGGGTGTTGGTGTTTATGAGGTGAATCCTGACAATATTAAAACTGGCAAAAATGATGGTTTTAACTTGGATATGAATAATGTCAAAGGTGCCATTATTCCAGTAGAACTGGCATGGAGACCAAAACTAGCAGCATTTGATGGTTTAGCAGGCGAGTATAAAGTTGGTGCACTTTACTCGACCGCTGAAGCCAATGATATCGCGATCGCTGGAAAGGTACATGATAGCAAACATAGTTTTTGGATTAATGCACAACAACAACTCAGCCAAAAAGGGCAGGATCCAAAACGTGGTTTGTTCCTAAGCTTTAACGCCGTTGTTAATGATAAAGCCACCACCGCAGTACAAAGTACGCAACAACTTGCACTTTGGTATAAAGGGCCTTTTGACAGTCGTCCAAATGATTCAATCGGATTTGGTGTAGCAAACTATATAGTCAATGATCGTTATAAAAATCGCCAAATTGAAACCAATAGTAGCCGTGGCTATGACCAATACGACATGTTTGCGGCAGATTATGTGCCCGTTCAACGTGATGAACTCAATGTTGAATTGAACTACACCTACCAATGGTCACCTGCGGTCATGTTACGACCGAACCTACAATATATCCATCAGCCTGCGGGTGTAAAAGAAGTGGATGATGCATGGGTTGCAGGTTTGAGCATGCGTGTGAATTTCTAATCTAGGAGTATGACCTATGACTAAGTCTACAAGCTCTCATACCGTATTAAAAATATGGTGTTTTATATTAGGTTTGGCTTTGCTACTGACAGGGCTATTCTTTACCGTTGGCGGTGCAAAATTAGTGACACTCGGAGGATCATGGTATTTCGTGATTTCTGGTGTGTTGACGCTTGCATCAGCCATTTTTATTTTTAAGAAAAAAACACTGGGAGTCTGGCTATTTAGCTTAGTTTTTGTGGGAACCATCATTTGGTCATTGCTAGATGCGGGTTGGGAGTTTTGGCCTTTATTTTCGAGACTAATGTTTCCAGCAGGTCTCTTTGCTGCATTGATGTTTAGCCTACCCGCAATTCGTCGCTACCAGTTTCAACCGAGTGCAAGCTTACCTGCGTATGGCTTAGGGGTAGTTACGGTTCTTGGTATGTTGATTGGACTTTATCAAATGTTCCAACCGCATCCAACGGTGGCGGCATCAGGTCAAGAATTGCCATTAGTTCCTGTTAAAACCGATATGAAACAAAGCAATTGGCAACACTATGGTCAGGATGCTGGGGGCAGTCGTTTTGCCGCACTCGACCAAATCACCCGCGACAATGTTCATCAATTAAAAGAAGCGTGGCGTTTTCGTACTGGTGATTTTACCACAGGCTCAGGTAATGGGGCAGAAGATCAAATGACCCCGTTACAGGTGGGTAATAAGATTTTCTTATGTACGCCACATAACAATATTTTTGCTTTAGATGCAGATTCGGGTAAACAACTGTGGAAAGCAGAGGTCAACTCGAAATCAGATGCATGGGAACGATGTCGTGGGGTTGCCTACTTCGATTCAACTCAACCTTTAAGTCAACCGACTTTGGCGGGTGCAACACCTGTCCAAGCTGTGGCAAACAATACCGCTTGCTTACGCCGTGTTTATACCAACACACCTGATGGACGCTTAATTGCGGTCAATGCAGACACAGGTGAACGTTGTAAAGATTTTGGTGTTGATGGGACGGTTGATTTACTTAAAGGTTTGGGTGAAGGAACCACCGCGCCACGTTTTGAAGTGACCTCCGCTCCGACTATTGCGGGCACAGTGATTGTGGTTGGTAGTCGTATTGCAGATAACCTTGCCGCAGATATGCCAGGTGGGGTGATTCGTGCTTATGATGTGATCACAGGTCAATTGCGCTGGGCATTTGATCCACGTAATCCTGATCCAAACTATGTGTTAAAAGAAGGTGAAACCTATAAACGCAGTTCAGCAAACTCTTGGGCTGCAATGTCATATGACCCTAAGATGAACACGGTATTTTTACCAATGGGGAGCTCTTCAGTGGATGTTTGGGGGGGCAATCGTCAACCTTTGGATCATAAATACAATTCATCTGTATTGGCTTTAGATGCAACCACAGGTAAAGAAAAGTGGGTTTATCAAACCGTTCATAATGACTTATGGGATTTTGATTTACCAATGCAACCAAGTTTGGTTGATTTCCCTGCGAAAAATGGGACTAATCAACCAGCCGTGGTGATTGGAACCAAATCTGGACAATTCTTTGTATTGGATCGCTTAACAGGTAAACCTTTAACCAAAGTGATCGAACAGTCAGTGAAGGCTGCCGATATTCCCGGTGAACAATATAGCCCGACGCAACCACGTTCAGTTGAAATGCCACAAATTGGTAATCAAACTTTGACTGAATCGGATATGTGGGGGGCTACACCATTTGACCAACTAATGTGCCGTATTGGATTTAAAACCATGCGTTATGAAGGCTTATATACAGCACCAGGTAAAGACAAATCTTTAAGCTTCCCAGGCTCTTTAGGTGGCATGAACTGGGGCAGTATCGCCTTTGATCCAAGTCATCAATACATGTTCGTCAACGACATGCGTTTAGGTTTATGGATTCAGTTGATTGAGCAGACACCTGAAGATTTAGCAATTCAGGCAAGTGGTGGCGAGAAAGTCAATACAGGCATGGGCGCTGTACCAATGAAAGGTACGCCGTATAAAGTCAATAAAGATCGTTTTTGGTCTAAGTTAAATATTCCATGTCAAAAACCACCATACGGTACTATGACCGCCATCGATATGAAAACGCGCCAGATTGCTTGGCAAGTTCCAATGGGAACGGTTGAAGATACTGGACCAATGGGCATAAAAATGGGCTTAAAGGTACCAATTGGTATGCCAACGATTGGGGGCCCAATGGCAACACAAGGTGGCTTAGTGTTCTTTGCCGCAACGCAAGATTACTACTTACGCGCGCTGGATTCATCGTCAGGTCAAGAGTTGTGGAAATCACGCTTACCAGTCGGTAG
Source organism: Acinetobacter legionensis (assembly GCF_048551735.1). Classification (NCBI taxonomy): domain Bacteria; kingdom Pseudomonadati; phylum Pseudomonadota; class Gammaproteobacteria; order Moraxellales; family Moraxellaceae; genus Acinetobacter; species Acinetobacter legionensis. The sequence goes on along the minus strand of NZ_JBIMBV010000021.1, from coordinate 9,684 downwards.
CCAAGGAACACCTATTAGCTATGTTTCACCAAAAACAGGCACACAATATGTGATGATCACTGCCGGCGGTGCTCGGCAATCTCCTGATCATGGTGACTATGTGATTGCTTATAGTTTGAAATAAGCTGCAGTAAAACGTTAAAAAACAAAACTGCAATCGTTCAACGGTTGCAGTTTTTTATGGGTTTAAAATTTAAAGAGCTTAGACATACATTTGTATACTCATCGAAATAATAATAATTTTTGACTTAAGCATCGTTGGAAGCAACAGACACCGAGTTTAGCAATTTCCTCTGTCGATAAAGTAAATAGAGTTATCTACACAACATCATCAAAAAGCTCGATATCTGAGTGAATTAAACCGAGAATACAACTTCAATATTTGATTTTCACGAATTTCGAATAACGCTTATTTTTTAAATAAATTCTGATTTTCTTGTAAAAAAAATTTAATATACACTATAAAGAAAACTTTGATCACTCAATAGGCTTTGTTGCGCAATCCTATCTCTAAAGGCTGATTCCACACTATAATTTTCAAATGAATAAGCCTCGCCCTAAAATTTACCGTACTCTTAATTGGTCTTCATACAACCAAGCTCTCATTAATCGTGGCAATATTGCCATTTGGTTTGATCCCAATACTCAGTGGTATGAACAACCGCAAGGCAAACAAGGTCGAAATCAAACCTATTCAGATATAGCGATCTAATGTTGTTTAATGATGAAATCCTTATTCCGTCTGTCTTTAGGTATGGTCACGGCTTTGTTCAAAGTCTCATTCTTCTTTGCTGATGAGATTGCTCAACAACATTGAAAAAATTTCTGTATTACAAAGCCAAAGAACTGCAACTTCTATACTTTATTCTTGAAAAAAATAGTTTCTAGTATTTCAAACAGCGTTTATTTCTGTATTTAAGTCTTATTTTTAATATGAATGAGATTTTTTTCATTAAAAAAGAGCATTTGATCATTAAATGCTCATAAAAAATAAGTGAATACCAAGCTTATTTTTAAAATAAGTAATCATTAGAAGCATAAATTTATAAGGAATTCGAGAAAATTATAATAATGTATAGCGATTTAATTAGTCTTTTTTATCTGTGATAATTAATTTTAATGAAGGATTTTTATTAAAATTCAGCAATATTTAACTTAAAATAAATGGAAAGTATGAGTGAATTTTATTAATAAATTTTGATTTTTAATTTAAATGTATCTTGGGTGATTTGGCTTAATCATATGTTTTGAGTGTTATTGAGGTGGGTGATATTGTTATATTTGGTTTAAGGATAAATTTTAGAATATCTGTGTTTGTCTTTTTATATAATAAAAATAGCATTTTTAATTGTGAAAAATTATTTGATTTATATTGTTTTGTTTTATGAATTATTTAAGGTAAATAAATAAAATAATCATGATTCTTAATTTTTATTTGCGTGATAAGTAATTGAAATAATAGATATTGTGATATTTATTTATTTTTGCTAGGATGTTTTTTTATTTTAAACTGTTCTTTATTTATAAGTGTAAGGTGAAGATTAAAATAAATTGAAAGTGGTTTTGTAGGGGGTATTATTTTTTGTGGCTATCGATTTTAAGCGTGATATGCACGACATAATAAAACCGTCTTATCATTTTTTTAAAAAGTTGAAGAGGTTTATTGAATGAAGAAGTTAACATTGCCAGCATTAGGCACTCTAGCTTTAAGTTTAGCATGTTCAAGTGTTTTTGCAGCAGACGGAACAATTACAATTAACGGTATGATAACTGATGAAACTTGTACATTAGCGGGCTCTGGATCTGGAGTAAACGGCAGTCAAAATTTAGTTTTGACCTTAGACACTGTACTTAAGTCAACCTTTACTGCGGCCAATATGACTGCAGCGAAAAAAAACTTTAGCCTACAGTTAAAAAATGCTGCAGGTACAGGTAATTGCGACGCATCAACAAATAAAGCACTAAAAGGTTTATACCTGAGTCCAATTTCTACAGCTGACTTAGACACCACTGATAAAACTTTATTAGTGAATAAAGCAACAGAAGGTGGTGCTTCTATAGCAAATCCAGTTTATATCCAAATTTTAACAGATGCAGATATTGCTGTTAATCTTTCTGAGCCTTGGGGTGTCCAAGCTAAAAGTGCAATTACAGGGCTTGCAGCGGATGGTAGTGGTACCGCCACCATGCTTTACAAAGCACAGTATGCGAGCAAGACAGGAACTGTAAGTGGACAAAACGTGACTGCAGTTGTCAACTATACGTTGCAATACAATTAATTTTTGAATCTGTTTGCTAGAGGGGGAAATAATGCGTTACCTAAAAATTGCTGGATTCATTTACTTGATGATGTCATTTGCTTATGCCGGTGTCTCAATAGATGGTACTCGCATCATTTTCCCAGCTGAATCCAAAAGTGTAAATGTCCAGCTCCGAAATGCCTTTGACACTCCATCACTTGTACAAGTGTGGATAGATACAGGGGATTCAGAAAAGATTCCCAAGGCAAGTGAAGTTCCTTTTATTCTAAATCCGCCATTGACTCGAGTTGAAGCACGAAAAGGTCAGATTATTCGAGTTATTCCTTTGGATATTAAAAAATTACCGCAGGATCGTGAATCTATTTTTTGGTTCAATATGATGGATATTCCACCAGATGATCCAGCACTGAAAGATAAAAACTATTTATCTTTTACAGTAAGAACGCGGATAAAACTATTTTACCGACCTAGTGAGTTAGCCATGACAGCATTTTTGGCACAGCAAAGCGTGCAGTTTAAATATGATCAAGGTGCTCAAAACGTAAGTATGAATAATCCAACACCTTATTATCTGACCGTGGTTCAAATTGAAAGTGGTAAAAACCAGGCATTTAGCTCAGCAGACCAAGCCATTATGTTGGCACCTTTTACTCATGTAATTCTGAAAGATTTTAAACTGGATACCTCAACTAAAAAAATCGTTTACGAGGTGCTTAATGATTTAGGTACATTACAAACATACGAAACAACAATCCAATAAATTTATTATTAAGACAATTTTTAATAATTTCACTAAGAATTTGAAAAATAGCTTTGAAGTTCTGTTGCCTTTTTTATAGGGCGCTAGCAATAAAACAGTAATGATGAGCAGGTTATTACTATGCTGAATTTTAAAAAGTCTGAACTTTTTTTAATGTTGATGTCAACTGTTACTGTTCAGACTTCAGCGGAAGACGTGCAATTTTCTCATGCTGATACAAATACAGATGGTCATTTAATTACCCAAGATAATAGTCAGCTTATTGCTCAGAACTATAATGAATTAACGGCTAGTAATAATGACTTTACTACGTTTAATGCAGCCTCATTGTTTGGTGAGCAAACCAATGTAGATTTAAGTGGTTTCACCTCTCGAAACTTTGTAGCGCCTGGTCAGTATTTGGTTCATTTGTCAGTAAATGGTGAATCTTTGGACACTGTAAATGTGCATTTTGATCACTTGGAAGGACAGAAATCGGCAGTATTATGTTTATCACCAGACTTGCTTGATCGTTTGGATTTAAAAGATAACTTCCGTGCAACGTTGCCGAATAAACCCTGTTTGACCATGAAAACATTGGATGCCGATGCCTACAAAGATTTTAATCTTGCAGAATTAAAACTGGCTTTATCTATTCCTCAGGCTTTACGTGAGGAACGTCCAGAAGGTTATATCAATCCTAAATTATTTAATAATGGTGTTAACTCTGGTTTTATTGGCTATGCGTTTAACTACAATCGTGATGAAGATCAAGAAAGTAAATATTTAGGCTTAAATGGCGGTTTAAATTTAGCGGGTTGGTTTTATCGTCACTCAGGTGCTTTTGAGTCAAAAAACTCAGGTTTGGGCCAATACCATTCAGATCAAAATATTCTCTACCGCGATATTACTCCAATAAACTCACGTTTGAGTGTGGGGCAATTTAATACCATGACGTATCGTCTGGATAACTTGCCGATCGTCGGTGCTCAAATCAGCTCTGAACAAGACATGTTGCCATGGGCTTATCGTCAGTATGCACCTGTGATTGAAAACTTCGCCTACACCAATGCGGTGGTGAGGATATTTCAAAATGCACAGAAAATTTATGAGCGTACAGTCCCACGTGGCGCATTTAAGATTAATGATCTCAATGCTGCAAACGGTGATTTAACTGTTGAAATCACCGAAACAGGAGGAGAAAAGAGGACATTTATTGTGTCTCTGCAAAGTAATCAAGACTTAGTTCGCCAAGGACGTTATAACTACAGCGTTGCGGGTGGTCGTTATCGTACTCGAACAGAAATCACCGATGATAAATTATTCCAAGGTAGTTTTAATTATGGTTTGACTAATAGTTTGACCCTCGGTGCTGGTTTAAATATCAGTAATGGCTATGCCAGCGGCTTGGGGATGTTGGCATTAAATATCCCTATTGGTGGTGTGACTACGATCATTGAGCATACAAACTCAGAGCTATTTGGTAAAAGTTACCAAGGGACGAAATATGCCTTAAATTATCGTTATGCGTGGATTCCTCAAAGTTTATATTTATATGCAGATTATGCCAAATATAATCGTGATTACATGAGTATTTCTTCACACCTCTATCAGCGTAATCGAACTATACTAACTGAAAGTGAATATGATAACTTTTTATATAACTATAATTTAAAAGAAAATATCGGCATCAGTATTTCTAAATCCTTAGCGGATACTCGGTGGGGAAATATAAACCTGAGTGCGCGTAGAAACACCTATTGGGATGATAACCAGGATTATTACCAATATAACCTAAGTTATGGTAATAATTGGAAAAAAGCCAGCTACAATATTGGCTTAAGCCGTACCGATTACACTAATCGTGAGCATGAACGCAGCACCACCGCTTTTTTTTCTATCTCGATTCCACTGGAATGGCGTAAACAGAAGATGTATGCAAGTTCTAGTGTACAGCGTAACGAAAATGATCAAGTCACTTCAAATGCAAGATTGTCTGGTATAGCAGGTGCCAATAATGAGATTACATTTGGTTTAGGTGTTTCCGATGCACAGAACAATACCCGTTATAATGGCAATATTAGTTACCTCTTGCCTATGATGAATGTTGGTTCAACGATCTCGTCTGATTCACATAGCATACAGTACTCATTGTCAACACTGGGTGCAGTGGTTGGACATCGTTATGGCTTAACCCCTGTTAACAGCTTGCCAGAAACATACACCATCATCCATGCTAAAAATGGCAAGGGTGCCAATGTGGAAAATGCATGGGGCGTAAAAGTCGATCGCTTTGGTAACGCTATCTACCCATTTAACTCCGCCTATAGCAAAAATACCATTACTTTGGATCCGAAGAATTTACCTACAAACGTGACATTGGAATCCAATCAGAGCGATGTAATTCCGCGTAAATACAGTTCGCAGTTGGTTGAATTTAAAGCCAACAAATCCAGTAATTTACTATTGCGTATCCATTCAACGCAGCGGCAAGATTTGCCAATGGGCAGTCAGTTTAAAGATAGCGAGAATAATACAATTGGAATTCTTGGGGCAGGCAATCAAGTGATTGTTAACAAAGAACAGCCATTAATGAATATCAGTCGTGTGATCTGGGGTAGCAGTGAAAATGAAAGTTGTCAGATTGCACCGATTTCTAAACAGCAACTCGAACAAAAAACCACAGTGAACTTCAATATTGTTGATGTGGAGTGTAAATAAATTATGAATAAGCTTTTTTGGTTCTCTGTTCCATTATTATTTACATTATCACAGTCTGTACTTGCGACTATTGCGGACTGTAACACATCTAGTTCAGTGACTTTTAATCGAGTGGTTGGGACAATTAGTAATTTTCCTTATGATCAGGCCATTAATAGTTTAGATTCGGAATCTATGTTACTGAGTTGCACTCCATCTGTGGCGGTACGTTCTACATTTGCTGCTATAACAGGCAGGACAGATTTGGTGGGCAACAGTCCTTTTTCAGTTGGACCCGATATTAAAATTATAGGTTCAATTACAGATCCTACAGCTTTAGCAGCAGCCAAGATTTGGTTAATGAATAATTTAAAAATTTCTTTTAATTTGCATGATGGTAATCATAGCCCTCCAATGATTCAAAATATATTATCTATGAATACTGATTATAATATTTTACCCAATACTGGTTTAGGTACACCTGTGACAATTGCAGGTGAATCTTATTTTAGAGGATCAACAAATGCTGGAACAGCGATTGCTGCTGTAAGATCCTCAATATTCAATTTTAAATTACTTTCGACTTATAAACCTTCTGCTGCAGTGATTGATGCTTTGAGTAATGCTATAGTTCAAATTCATTTGGGTACAATCAGCTATAAGTTTGATGATTATAATGGATCAACAATCAAGCCAAGTGGGGTCCCTAAAACAGGAACAACAGAAGTATATGTAAACCTAAGGATGAGCTTTACACTCCCGACTTGTACAATGTCGAATCAAATCGTAAATTTAGCGACTGTACCCACCAGCATATTAAGCAGTAATCAAACTGCCAATGAAAAGAATTTTAATGTCAGCATAAACTGTACGACTACAATGCCTAATAAAATATTATTGGCAATGATTACAGATAGCTATACACCAAATAATATAAATAATAAGGGTATTTTAAAAAACCATCCTGCTTTAGCAAACCGCAGTAATGTGGATGTGCAATTACGAGATGCGACTGACACACCAATGGCGATTGGTAGCCAAAGTTCTTTTTACATAGTACCCACAGGCTCTACTTCGACCACTTTTACCAAAGCGCTAAAAGCGAGATATTTCCGTTCAGCAAGCATAGCGACACCAGGTCTAGTACAAGCCCAAGCGACAGTATTTATAGATTACAAATAATTTAAACTTATGTAATAAAAAAGTATTGGGCTTAATATTGAAAATCATATTTCAATATTAGGTTTTGATATTCCAGAGGAAAATTAATTTAAAACTGATTTATTTAAAATATTATATATATTTAGATTGCTTGCCATTTTAAAAGCTAAATCTATTAAACAAGTTTTGTTGGGTGCATTGCATTTCTTTAATTAACCAATCTCTAAAAACAATTTTTCGATGATCTTCTTCAATCGGTGTGGAGGAGAGTAGGTAGTATGCTGAATCATCTAAATCTAGATATTTTTCGACTTGAATAAAATCATGTTCCAGTTCATGTTCAACCATAAAACCCGATACGATAGTTTGCCCCAAGCCAGATAAACAGGCTTCGATACATAAGTAGAAATGGTCCAGCTCAATCGTATTAAGCTTTGAAATTTCAGGATGTGCTTTGAATAAATAGTTTTTAAATTTTGGTCTTGAGGTACTTAAGATTAAATTAGAGGCGTTCTGTTGGTTGGAATTTACTAAAAACATAAATTCATCTGCAATTTTCTCGCTAAAAAGATGATTTGCCCATACAAAATCATTTCTTCGTATGGCAAGGTCTATATTTTGATTTTGAAAATCTAAGTGACCACCACCAGTTAAAAGTGTGATGCCAAAACCAAGGTCTAACTCATTAAATTTCATCATTCTTGGAATTAACCATTTCATTGAAATCGTTGCCTCACAAGACACTGTTAAGTTGTTGTTTTTATATTTTTGTTGGCGAATACCGATAATACAATTGTCGAGTTGATTAAATACATTTTGACAGCAATCTAACAAAACCTTGCCTTCAGCGGTAAGAATCAAAGACTTATTTTTTCTTTCAAATAAAGTAATATTTAACAACTCTTCTAAATTTTTAATTTGTCGACTTACAGCACTTTGTGTCACATACAATCGTTCAGCAGCGATCGTGACACTTCCTTCGATAGCAACATAATAAAAAAACTTTAGTGAATTAAGTGATAACCTCTCTATCATACTAAAAACCCTGGTAAACCATATTGAATTGAAGGTTGTAAATAGATATTAATTCTTTATTACATAAACTAATTCATATTATTACTTTGTGTGATAATTATCAATATATTTGCGTGTTAAGAAAGTAAAATAAAATTAACTCAATTTTTGCTATAACATACACATTTTCCATACATGTTATATAAAAATAGTGCAGGTAAATATTTTAATTGAACTTCAGCTTGATCAATAAAATAGATATCTTGATTTTTTTTGTCTATAATAGTGAGAAAATTATTCTGTCGGTCTAAAGTAGTTCCACTTATTGTTTTTAATGTATTATCAAAATTCTTGTTGAAAAACCTAATATTGAAAAAGACTTCTGTTCCGGCTTTGATTTGCAACTTTGATATGTTTTTTAATAAACCGCAGTGTTTGCAGGTCCATTTTCTTGTTTTAAATGATATTTCTGGTTTAAACATTTGGTTCCTTTTTTAGTATATTGTGCTTGATTTGAAATGAGAAAAATAAATTTTCATTATTTTTTTTTGGAATGTTCTATAACATTATTAAAGTCATAAGAATGAATATATTTTTCCAAGTATTGTTGAGTTTTATGTAATTCCTCAATGAGCCAATTTTTAAATACAATTTTTCGATAATCTTCTTCAAATGGAGAGGAAGATAGAAGATAATAAGATGAATTATCATAAAATGGTGCAATAATAGGTTGAAGTTTATTATGCTTTAATTCATTTTCGATCATAAAGCCGGAAGCAAAAGTTACTCCTAAACCAGATAAGCATGCTTCGATACATAAATAAAAATGGTCAAGTTCTTTATATTTGAGATGATTTATTCTATCTTTAATTTGATTCATTTTTAGCAAACTTCCCCAAAACTTTGGTCTTGATGAAGAAATTAATAAATTATCTCCAATATGATTAGGATTTTGAATAAAGAACATTATTTCATTGACCAATTTAATGCTATAAATATGTTCTTTCCAATGAAAATCATCTCGACAAATTGTGATATCAGTAGTATTTAAATCGTATAATTTGTTACTGGTTATAATTTTGATTTTAAATGATTTATCTAGATTATTGAAGCTTTTTAAACGAGGGATTAGCCACTTCATACACAGCGTGGATTCACATGAAATAACCAGATCATTTAATTCTGTATCTCTATTGTTTAGTTTGATGAGGCATTTATCTATTTCATGAAAAATATTTTGGCAACAGTTAAGTAATAATAAACCTTCATTGGTGATTTCAATCTTTTTCCCTTTGCGTATAAAAAGCACCGTATTTAAATTATCTTCTAAATTCTTAATTTGACGACTGACTGCACCATGAGTAACATTCAACTTTTTTGAAGCAATTGTTAAACTTTCGTAAATTGCTGCATAATAAAAAAACTTAAAAGAATTTAAGGAAATTCTTTTTTTTAGCATAAAAGTTTCTCATATTTAAATTAAATAAGCTTGATTGTGATCACTAAGACCGATCTTAAATAATATATAGTGAAGATATACTTAGCAATAAAAATAATTTGATAATTAATCATGTGTAGTTGTGATAAAAAGTAATGGATAATTTTTTGATAAATCTAATCCAAAACATTTACTAAAATTATAATTTTTTTAAGAAATTTTAAATTTTATATTATGCGAATAAATTTTTCATATTTTTTGAATTGTAAGTGAGGGCAGAGTAAAACTTGAAGTGCGACATAAACCACCTAATTAATTTAAAGGGTTTATGGAGTATATAAAATTGTCATACCATCATCTTAACTTTGAAG
>NZ_JBIMBV010000020.1:0-92208 GCF_048551735.1 Acinetobacter legionensis | reverse complement strand
CAATTGCAGCAGTTAAAGTTGTTTTACCATGGTCGACGTGACCAATTGTACCCACGTTTACGTGTGGCTTATTACGTTCAAACTTAGCCTTAGCCATTTGCCCTTCCTCGTTTATGTCGAACACGAGTTAAACAACTCAGCATCGACAATCGTCTAAAAAACTAGACACCTAATACTTGAAAAGCAGACTAATAAGCCTGCTTTTGAGAAACTGGTGTAGAATAATCTACCAAATTGTATCTGGAGCTCTTATCGAGATTTGAACTCGAGACCTCTCCCTTACCAAGGGAGTGCTCTACCACTGAGCTATAAGAGCATCATCTTCGATGGAGCGGGAGACGAGGGTCGAACTCGCGACATGTAGCTTGGAAGGCTACCGCTCTACCAACTGAGCTACTCCCGCTTAATGTTGGTAATTAACCACTTATCGAAGTAATGGTGGTGAGAGAAGGATTCGAACCTTCGAAACTTTCGTGGCAGAGTTACAGTCTGCTCCCTTTGACCGCTCGGGAATCTCACCTTTACACTTACTTTCAGTGTTGTTCTTCAACATTATAACACAAAACCTTAAGATGGTGCCGGCACACGGATTCGAACTGTGGACCTACTGATTACAAGTCAGTTGCTCTACCAACTGAGCTATGCCGGCGTTTCTTAGTGTTTCGTACGTTTCGTATCGGAACGGTGTGCAGTTTAGCAAAACTCAGAATCCTTGCAAGTGTTTTTTGCAAAAAAAACCTCAAAAACTCATAAAATCAATCCGTTTGACGATAATTCAACCGCTTTGATCACTGCGCGAGCTTTTATTTGGGTTTCATTCCACTCTGATTCAGGATTTGAATCGACAACCAAGCCTGCGCCAGCCTGTACATAGACCTTATTTTCACGAATAACACAAGTTCTGATCGCAATCGACATGTCCATTTCACCATGCCAACCCAAATAACCCACTGCACCACCAAAAATTCCACGTTTTACTGGCTCAACTTCGTCAATAATTTCCATTGCACGAATTTTTGGCGCACCTGAAAGCGTCCCTGCTGGAAAAGTTGCCTTAAAAACATCCAAAGCATCGACATCATCCAGGACTTCACCTTGTACATTGGAAACAATATGCATGACATGTGAATAACGTTCGATCACCATTTGATCAGTCACTTGCACTTTACCGATTTTCGAGACACGCCCCACATCATTACGACCTAAATCAATCAGCATTAAATGTTCCGCAATCTCTTTTTCATCGGAAAGTAAATCTTTTTCAAGTGCCAAATCTTCTTCTTTGGTTTTTCCTCGTGGACGTGTACCTGCAAGCGGACGTACAGTCGCGATCCCATTTTCCAGTCGAGAAAGAATTTCCGGTGAAGATCCGACGATATGGAACGGCTTTTGATCTAAAAGGGTCTGCCCTTGTACCAAAAATAAATACGGTGATGGATTGAGATGTCGTAATGCACGATAAACCTGTAAGGGCTCACCATCAAAATCCGACACCATACGATGCCCAGGGACAACCTGCATTACATCACCAGCACGAATGTATTCTTTAACTTTCTCGATCGACTCAAGGAATTTGTCGTGTCCAGTCAGTGACTCAAAATGTGGAGCGCTATGTTTTTTGGCAACCAAGCTAATTGGCATAGCCAATAATGCCTCAATCTCATCCAGCTGTTGCTGAGCCTTGGCATAAGCCTCTGTATCATTAACATCTGCATGCACAATTAAAAACAAAGTATCTTTTAAGTTATCAAACACAATGACGGTTTTAGATAACATCATCCATAAATCAGGTAGTCCAACTGGATCTGCCTCAGGCACATTCTTTAACCGTGGCTCAATATAGCGTACTGCATCATAACCAAAATAACCCACCAAGCCGCCGGTAAAATTAGGCAGTGCAGGTAAATCTTGTTGTGTGGGTACTTTAAACTGCGCTTGAAAATCGCGGATATATTGAAATGGATCTGCGCATGGCTGGGTATCTATCGAGCCATCTACCGATTTTATCGTGAGCTGTCCTGCATTACAGGAAAATACGATTGACTCACCCAGTCCAATAATTGAATATCTTGCCCAGTTTTCGCCACCTTCAACAGATTCAAAAAGATAAGCTTGTTGATGCTGTTTTAAACGTGCAAATACAGATAATGGCGTATCCGTATCGGCTAAGCGTTGGCGATATACGGGGATAAGGTTATAACCCTCTGATTTTAATTGTTCAAACTGCGCTAAGGTTGTCATCAGGAATTCTCTCTATTTTCGATAATACTAAGTTTGGATGTCTCTGCATTTCACTTAGTGACGCCATCGAAAAGTGCGTTTGCTATTCATTCCTCTTCCCTTTTTTTCGCAACAATTTAAATATACAGGTATTAAGCCAAAAGCTCTGTTAAATCATCCACTACTTGTTGTGGCTGACAGAGTTGAATATCTTCACCATGATTATAACCATAGCTGACCACAATACAATCAACCTCTGCACGGCGTGCAGCCTCCACATCATTACTTGAATCGCCGATCATCAAGGTTTTGTTAGTTGATGACTGATAAGTTTCAACACAATACAATAATGGTTTTGGATGTGGTTTACGCACTTCAAAACGATCACCACCTATTACATCGAGAAAATAGTGATCCATTTGCAAGTCTTCTAGAATTTTTCGTGCGGGTTGTTCTGGTTTATTGGTCACACAAATCAATTTCTTATTGTTTTTAATTCCCCATTCTAAAAATTCTAAAATTCCAGAAAATGGCTTGGTATTGACACAAGGCTCTGCATTGTAAATTTCCAAGAATGTATCCAAAAGCTGTTGATGCAGTACAGGATCCACTTCACCTTTTAAATACTTCAATGTACTTTCACAAAATAATGAAGTGCCTTTACCAATCCAAACCCGAACCTGTTGTTCAGTGATGTGGGGTAAGTTCAAACGCGCTAGACTTAAATTCATGGCACGATATAAATCAAATGCTGAATCAACCAAGGTCCCATCCAAATCAAATAAAATCAGTTCGCGTTGGTCTAGCTTTGCCACATTCATGATTTACACCTAAATCGAGTTTTAAATTTAAAAACGAAAATACAAAAAACAAAGGCATGCGATTGCATGCCTTGAGTGTAGCGCATTTGCAAATTATTTGAACAATAGCCATGCAATAATTGCCAAAATGATCAAAATCACCAGTGTTGCCAAACCTAACTTTGCATTTTTCTGGGTTTCAACATGTTCGTCTGCCACAAATTCAGGTGCTTTGACCTGCTCTACTTTGAGCTGTGTAGCCGCATGAATATCCACACCTTCTGGAATTGGGGCAGGTTTAGGGATTGCTACACCAGAGGGCATACCTTCACGGTTGATTTGAACACTGCTATCTCGTTCTGAAAGCTCAGGCATACCCTGTTCATTCATCTGATCTGCCACTGTACGTTCTACGGGGGTAGCTGGTTTGATTTCAGCAGTCGCCACAGCCTCTGCTGGTTGTTGAACTGGCGTTTCTAGTGAAGCTACAACGGGTTGAACTTCATCCTCATGCGCTGCATGTTCAGTTTGCAGAACAACAGGTTTTACCGGTGCAAGTACATTAAATTTAACACTGGCAAATTGAACAATATCACCATCCATCAACAGTTTATCTTGATCGATACGGATATCATTCACAAATGTACCATTAGATGACTTTAGATCTTGAACCCAAAGCGCATCTTCTTTTAATAAAAATGCAGCATGGCGACGTGAAATTTCCGCAGCTTGTAATAACAGGTCTGCATCTTGATGGCGACCAACTAGCATATCACGATCGATCGTGACTTCCTGCCCTTCTAACTCACCTGTAATTGCTTGTAATTTCCAAGTCATGATTATCTTCCCATTCTAATTCAAGTCTATCTTAGCATGACATTTCTACAGTACTAAATCAGCGCAAAACCAAGCTTTATTTTGTTCATGCCACAACAGAACACACCACAATACTTTAACAAACTATTTTAAATATCAAATAAAGCAAGTGATTAGAAGCACTTGTTACGCGAAGCCCACAATGCTACTGCTTACGGATATCATTTGGTTCTTCTGCAACGGGTGTAGTCACAGCATTACCTTGTACTGCACTTGTCTTGGCTCCTGTAGGCACCTTTTGATACTGACTTGAAGGTTGTGCTGTCGGTTGCGGTTGTACCAGCTTAGGTTGCGAACTTGGTGTCGAGCTAAACGGCAATCGTTGCTGAAAAACATCATCAACATTGGCAGGGAGCTTAGCAAAATTACCATCTTTATCCATCGCCAATTGCAGGCTATACAGCTGATCATAACGTTGTTGAGATATACGGCGTATATCGGCACCCCCACCCACGATGGTTGGATGGATAAACACAAGTAAATTCCGCTTTATGTTCGACTTTGCATCCGATCTAAATAACCGGCCTAAGCCTGGGATATCACCTAACAATGGCACAGACTGACGACCAAGAACAGTATCATCAGAAATCAAGCCACCTAACACCACGGTTTGCCCATGATCTGCGGTTACAGTAGTTTTGATTGAACGCTTGCTGGTCACTAAATCTTGAGCTTGCCCTTTACTTGACTTAACGCCTGAGACTTCTTGTTCAACTTCTAAACGAATCGAACCGCCCTCTCCAATATGCGGAATTACCTTTAACGTCACCCCCACATCCTTACGCTCAATTGAGGTATATGGATTGACGGTGCCACCTGTCCCAGTACTGACTGAGCCAGTAACAAATGGAACATTTTCACCGACGACAATATATGCTTCTTCATTGTCCATGGTAAGAATAGATGGTGTAGACAAGAGGTTGGATTTTGTACGCTCTTTTAAAGCCTGAATCATCGCACCATATAATCTGCGTGAACCGTCTGCACCTTCTTTATAATCCCCAACAATAAGTGAAGTTCCTGCACCGAGTGCACCTAAACTAGAAGCACCACCTGTTAAATAACCTGCAGCCAATTTTGATAAACTCGTACCCAAATTATCAAAATTAATTAAACCCACACCACTACTTAAATCACCCATTGCCCATTGCACACCAAGCTGATCTGCATCATTGCCTTGTATTTCAATAATCGTCGCTTCAATCAAAACTTGTTGACGACGTACATCAAGCTGTTGGATGGCAGCCTCTATTTCGCGCATCAGTTGTGGCTCAGCTTTAACCACCAGCGCATTTTGAGCGCCATCTGCAATAATGCTCACACCATTGGCATTAAAACTGGTGATGTTATTTTGATTATTGTTATTTGAGTTGCTGTTTAAATTAATTGCTGGTGTTGAAATACTACTTCCAGTGCTTGAGCCGGTATTCGATGATGAATTGTTATTATTGTTAAAACTGTTGCTATTACTGTTGTTAGAACTACTATTAGAAGAATTATTTGAACTAGAATTGACTGCCTGACCAGTCACCAAACCTTGCAAAATCTCAGATAAATTCTTTGCACTAGCATATTTTAATTTAAAGACTTTAAGCCCACCTAAACGATCAGCAGACGGGACATCCAACATTTCAATCATGTTGCGGATACGTTTACGTGTACCTGTATCCCCTTTAATCAAAATACGGTTGGTTCGCGCATCAGCGATAATACGAACCCGAGCCCCAGCAAAATCTTTGGATGCACCTGTCGAACTCATTGCATCCAATTGCTTAATGATTTCTTCAGCTTGACTCTGTTGTAAAGGAACAGCTTCAATATCATTTTGCCCAGTACCATCCAAGTTCCGAACAATGGTTTCAAGTTGATAAATATTTGCTGCACGATCTGACACAATTAACGCATTGGTGCCCTGTATTGCTGCCAAATGCGCAAATTGTGGCATTAATGGACGTAATGCTGGGATCAAATCATTGGGGTTGGTATTTTCCAACCAAATCACACGTGTCACAACCTGATCTCCACGTGCATTATTCCGTGGATCATAAGGTACACCAGAATTTTTGACATTACTGTCTGGTACCAAACGAATGGTATTCCCCGATGGAATAGCCACTACACCATTGACATTCAGCACCCCTAAAAATAGGTCATAAACTTCATTTTTATTTAGAGGTTTATTTGAAATAACCGTGACATTGCCACGTACACGGGGATCGACCGCAAAATTTTTGCCCGTAATATCTGCAACTTCATTGATAAAAGCAGTGAGATCAGCATCGCGTAAGTTAATTTTCCACGTCTGTGCATGTGTTGCTGTACTAACTGCACCCAGCATTGGTGCCGCTGCAACTAAAGCCCAAAGTGGTCGATTGTGATTCAAAAAAGCCATAACTTATTATCTTTCCTAATTTTATTTGTAGTCCTAGCCACTTACAAACTTTGCTGAATGGTCATCACCTGATCACCACGCTTAATTTCAATTTTTACTTTGCCATCCCGCTTTGCTTGTTCTAGCAGCTGAACATCACTCTGTCCTTGACCAACTGATTGTCCATTGAGCGAAAGAATGCGATCTCCAGATCTTAATCCCAGTTTATTTCGGAGCGCTGCGGGGGTTTGATCTGTTACTTCATAGCCTTGACCGCCACTTGCGTTAACACCCATGTTCTTTAGGTATTCGTCCCGATTTTCATTCATCCTATCAATCGCTTGCCCCAAAGCATTTTGGCTTGAGTTTTGTGGTTGCGATGGTGCAGGAGTACTTGCTGGCGGGCTAGTATTTTGATCTGTTGATTGCCCTGGCATAGGCTGATACAAACTATCCAGCCCTGTAAAACGCAACTCTTTACTGTTATTTCCACTTTGACTTAAAACAATATGATCCCAATATACTTCGGATAACTGGTAACTAGTACCCTCGATTGTGTCACCGACCGCATAACGATCTGCTGTTTCTTTAACTTTAATTACTGCGGATGAAAACCGTGCTGGATAACTGACGACTACACCTTGTAAGACCATCGGAATACTGTCATCCGCTGTCGTACTAGATCCAACTTCCTCAAATAATGAAAAGCTTGAAATATTTGGAACTTGAACTTGTTGTGAGCCTAGATTCACTTGCTCGGGTTGCATGACTTGTGGTGGCGCAACCACCCACCAAAAAATCGAGGCCAGTTTCCAACACAATGCTAAAATTAAAAGAAATAAAACAACAGGTGCAAGATGCTCTGTTTTTTTCCAAGAAATATTTTCAAACTGTTCTTTTATATTCATCAGAAACCACCTTGAATGAGCGGTTGTCTTGAACTAATTACAAAACTATCCAAACCTGCCTTTCCATCGTAGGAAGGCACATTGAGCAACATCCGTTGTGTTAACTGCACATCTAACATCATGGTTGGATCTAAACTGATATTGGCCATTTTCTGACTACGTTGATCTTGTATATCAAAAATCAGTTTACCCGCCTCATCTTTAACTTGCGCTTTTAAAGATGGGATATTCATTTGATCTTGACGTTGTCCAAAAGTATACCGAAGCTCACCCCCTCCCCAATGCATTTGTCCGTCAACATCACTAAATCCAGTATCTTTTTTAAAACGCAGGCTTGTATCTGAAATTTGAATTGCATTTGCAGGCCACTGCCAATTTGCAATATTCTTTAAAGTTTCTGGTGCAATCTGACCTTGCATCTGATTAATTATTATTTTTTTACCAATACCATAGCCCACTATCCCATTCAGTTGGGTCTGCCCACTGTGTACTTCAATATTTGCACCCACACGTAATAATATCAGATCCCACGGGCGTGTCCTCCACGAAACGGAACCCCGTAAATTACCTTTATGCCAATCTGCTTGTCCTTGCCAAATATTTCCACTCACATTTTGTAAGGTTTGATTGTTCTTATAAAATTTAGAAATCAGCCATGTTGCAGGGACTTGTAAAAGTACAAAAATTAAAAAAGCGACCACTCCAGTAATCCACCACGTGATCTGTTTTGATTTTTTATTCATTCATCTTTACCATCATTCATTTATTCTTCCATGCAAGATGATGCCCTCTTGTTTGTACATTATGCATAATTTTTGCATAACGCCAATTCACTCGTATAAAAAAACCAAGCAGATTTGCTTGGTTCTTTAAGTTTAAGGCCTTTGAATGACACTTAGATGAAGATTAGATCAAGAAATCTTCTAATTTTGCACCTTTTTCAATTTCTGCAACCAACCAGCGTGGCTGTTTACCACGTCCAGTCCAAGTTTCAGAAGTGTCTTTTTTATTGCGATAACGCGGCTCAACCGCTTTACGCGTTGTCTTTTTGCGCTTTTGTGCGCCGTATTCAATAAACTGCTCTAAAGTTAAACCAGCAGATTGCGCAATTTCAATAATTTTATTATAAGCGTCTTCAACGGCTTGATCTTTTTTAGTTTCAATTAAAGCTTCTGCTTCAGCTGTTAGCTTTCTTAACTCTTCTACCGATAAATTACTAATATCAGGCATCATTAACTCTCCACGTAAATTTCTTAATACTTATTTAAAATAACTTCATGGCAATAGTATTTTCATTTATTCCAATAAGCAATACATATATTCCTCAATAAACACATAAAACAACAAAAACATTATTATAATTACATCAAAAGGCTTATTTCTAACAGTAAAATAAACCTGATAAGAAAGAATATGTTTTCTTATGTTTTAAATATAATGATGATAATTGAGACATTTTTATGTGTTTGCAAAATCATTATGCACAGTCGCTTCTAAATCAATTATAACTTTTCGCAACTGTTGAGGAATTAGTGCTTTTTTCATTTCTACTTTATCGACAAAAACAATAACTGCCTCTCCGTCAGCAACAATCTGCTGTTGTTGCTCACTGAATAATACATAATGCATGCGTATTGCACTATTTCTCATTTCTTCTACCCGCGCACCAATATGTAGCACATCGGGATAAAATACTGGTTTTAAATATTTACATTGACTTGAAGCAACAACAGTTAAAACATCTTGGTCAAATACATTCAAACGATCGAAATATTCGATACGTGCACTTTCAATATAGCGATAATACAGCACATTATTTACATGACCAAAAGCATCCATATCCCCCCATGCAACCTTTTGTTCATAAACGATAGGGAATTTTATCAGTGGATTCATTGTAGATTCTCAAATTTTAAATTGAATATAATTGCTGTCTTTTTCAAAAATTGAATTCAATTGTTGAATTAATTCATCATTTCCATTTAAAGTAGATTTGATTCGTAAATAATTCATTAGAATATCATTTGGATATAATAACAAAAGCTGATCAGCTTCGTATTCACGATGCGTCGCAATATATATATGCCATTTAGCAAAGCAAAAAACAGGAATGTTCATATACTTAGATTCAAGATTTATAATCTGTTGCTCTAAATACTCATAATCTGGATTTTGTCTCAACAACTGTTGTTGAAACCATAAATGAAAGACATCTTGGTCAAATTTTTCATTAAGTATTTGAATCACTAACTGCTGTTGTTGCTGAGCAAGTTCAGGTAATCGAGTAATAATTTTCAACCAAAGCACTTTTGTGTCATAAGGCATTTGATCAAGTTGTGACTCTATCTCTAAAAACTTTTGTTGTAATAGTTCAATATCTTCAAAACTTGCTTGGTCATAACAACCTAAAAGCTGTATTAACCATTGCTGTTTAGTTGCAGTTTCTAATTGCCCAAATTGAGTCGAATGTAAATATTGCCAAGGATATTGTATGGCAAACTGTCCCCATAATTTTTGCACACATAATTTATAACTTTCTGAAAGCTGATTTAGCCATGGCGAAAGTTCATGTCGATTTAAAAACTCTAGATGTGTTAAAGCTTGTTGACTGTCTTGTTGCGCTAAATAAATTTCGATACGTAAAATTTCCGCCAACTCAAAAGCGGACGGAGAACTATTTTCTAAAGCTTTCAGGGCTTCACTATAGTGAAGTTGTTTGAATAATAGTCGAGATTGAACAATGGGCTTTAATAAACCAGATTGATCAAAAATAGTTTGTATAACTTGCTCTTGCTCATCCTCACCATCCAACAACCACAATACACCAAACTGTTCAAATGGATGCAATGTAGTAAAATTTAGTACTTGTTCTAATTTTCTCTTTTCTCTACGGATATAACGGTTGAGGAAATACCACACCACATGCATCAAAAAACTGATACCAACACCAACAAATGTCAAGAACCATAAATTGGTTTGTATTTGAATATTGTGCCATAACACATAAACATAACCCGCCCCTGCGGTATAACTCAACACACTTAAAACAGCTAGAATAATGAGACTAATAAAGGCATAGATCAGGAAAATATGTTTCATCGATCTACCCCAAGACAGCCAAGCTATTGAGTTTAGGGATCGGGGGTTGCGAGGTCTGCTTAATTTTTAATATTTTTTGCTTAAGCTTCTGACTAGCAGCGTCAGGTAAAATATCCAATTGTTGAATCATTTGATTCAGCATCTCTTGGTATTCAGCAATTTGCCCTTTCACTAACAACTGCTGAGCAAGCAATAATCTCAATTGAACTTCTTTTAAAATAAATTTACGGTTTGCCAATACTGGAGAATTTGTTTCAACAATATCAATTTGAAACCATTTTTCCCAAAAATATTGCGACTGATCTTGCTCTGGTTTCAATTGATTATTTCTTAGCTCGGATATTAATGCTTGATCAACTTGTTTAAGTAAAGTCTCTAGTTGATCTCGCTGGGCATTTCGTTCAATCACAAAATGTTGAATGCTTTGTATATCTTGCACAATGGTTTGATGTAAGCTTTGTTTTACCGCATCCGCCAACGCATACTGATCTAAGGACTGATTTAATTGAGTAAGATGCTCAAGCGCGTAAACAAACTGTTGTTGTTGCATCGCAAATTGCACCAAGTCTAACTGTTGTTTAACCACCACACTTGGATGAATACCAGAAATTGAAGTATTTACAGAGGTGGTTTTATTTGCTACCTCTTGAGTGGGTTCATCTGTTTGTCGTTTTACCGCCACCAGTTGATCATTCAAACTGGCATTCTTTTGTTCACTTTTATGTAGCGTTTGTTGAATATCATTGAGCTGTTGTGAAACATGATAGAAGTTATAACTCAATTTAATGAGCCATCCTAAAGCGATCAACAATAAGACATAAATAAACTTCTTCATAACTTCCTTTGCAACTGCACTATGGTTTGTAGAATGGTTTCTGGCTCTAAATTTAAAATTTTAGTGCTGTTCAAACACGTCTGGGTTGCATTTTTATCATGTCTTAATAATTGATACAAACGCTCACCCAGAACCAAATAATGACAAGCACTCACGATCTCTTGATGATCACGGGTTAAAACAAGCCAATTGTTCCAACTGGCTTCACTGCTAATACAACTCCAATAGGGTGGTTCAAACTGGTCAACCCTAGCCACAAAATCTAAAAATCGCTGATGTGTTTCTGGAGGACATGCTCGGTCATATAAGACAAAGTTTAAAACATCAATATGACGGTCTTGACATTGTTGCATCATAAACTGCCGACCGCCTTCACCACGCCAAAAAGCTATTTTCTTTAGATCTTTTAAAGTATTGAATAGGGGCAAGCTCAACATTCCTTCAGATGTTTCCACCATAGGGACATGACTTTCTACACCGTAGTCTGAAAGTCGTTGCGCAGTTTTTTTGCCCACAGCAATCCACTGAATATGTTTGATCTGTAAAAGAGATAGGCCCGATTGCTGAAGATATTGCATACCCACTTGAACAGCAGTTGGACTGACTACAACAATAATTTGAGTTGATAAAAGTTGTAAATAAAGTTGTTGTAATATGTTGTTATAGGGACGTGGGGTCAATTCCAATAATGGAAGATCAACCACGTCAAAACCTGATTGGCGCAGACATTCAGTTAATGGCTGAGCACGATCAATCGGGCGAGTATTAATAAACAACATTAAAGCCTAGAAACTAAGCTTGATAAAGTGCTTTGAGTATTTCCCCAGCACCTTGTTCAAGTAGGTTTTGTGCAAGTTGCACACCTAACTGCTCTGCTTGATCTGGTGTGCCACTGACTTGACTACATAACAATGTTTTGCCGTCCGCACTACCAACCCGACCTTGTAAGGACAACAATTGATCGTTTAACGTAGCAAAGCCTGCGATAGGCACTTGGCAACCGCCTTCGAGATAAGCATTAAAAGCTCGTTCAGCACGTACACATGCATTGGTTTCACCATGCATTAAAGGCATGATTAAATCCAAAATTTCTTGATCATCTGAGCGACACTCTAAGCCCAGTGCACCTTGACCCACAGCAGGTAAACTAATCTCTGGTGCAAGTGTGTGACGAATACGATCTGAGAGCGCTAATCGTTTCAAGCCAGCACTGGCAAGGATAATTGCATCATATTGCCCCGCATCCAGCTTGGATAAGCGTGTTCCAACATTGCCACGTAAATCAATCACATTTAAATCAGGACGCTGTTTTAAAAGCTGACATTTACGGCGTAAGCTCGATGTGCCAAGTGTTGCGCCTTGTGGTAAATCTTCAAACTTTTCATAATGATTGGAAACAAAAGCATCAAAAGGATCTTCACGCTCACAAATTACTGCAAGCACTAAACCTTCAGGTAATTGCATGGGTACATCTTTCATTGAATGAACGGCTAAATCTGCACGACCATCCATTAAAGCTGCTTCTAATTCTTTGACAAATAAACCTTTCCCCCCTATTTTGGCTAAAGGTGTATCCAAAATTTTGTCACCTTGGGTTACAAACGTCACCAACTCTACTTTTACATGTGCGTGTAATTGCTCTAAACGATCACGAATATGCTCAGCCTGCCACATTGCAAGTGGGCTCTGGCGCGTTGCTATTTTCAAGGTTTTCATCATTTCAGCTTTGCCAAACTTTTAAACACTCTAAACTTACCCTGCAATCTCAAAAATGCAAGCGAATTATCAAAATGATTTAATGTTCGTATCTAACTATAAATTCTGCATTCGTTCTCGTAGCAAAGGTAAGTGTCGACGGCTGACGGCCAAACGTTCTTCTAATTCACGGCATCGTGCTTGGTACTGTCCAGAGGACACCATCTCCAACCCGTCTAAATAATCTAGTGAAATTAGAGCATTACGATGAATACGAATAAATAGGTTTGCAAACTCTGTTTCTAAATCTTTAAGCGTTTCATCAATAAGTACACTGCCATTTTTGTGACGTACAGTGACATATTTTTGATCTGCTAAAAAATAGTAAATATTTTCAACAGGAATGAGCTCCAAACCCCGATAGGTTTTTGCAGCAATTTGCTGCCTTTGCACTTTTTCGTCCATGAGTTCTTTTTTTTCTAAGTTAGTTAATTGAGCTTGGGTCAGTTTAGTAACACCCTCCAAAACCGTTTCCAATTCGTCCTTGGCAATGGGTTTTAATAAATATCCTTGGGCTTGAGATTGAATGGCTTGCAAAGCATGTTCATCAAATGCCGTACAAAATACAATTGCGGGCATAGGATTAAAGTGTGCTAAATGCTGCGCACAGCTTAAACCATCCATTTCTGGCATCTGAATATCGAGCAACACAACATCTGGCTCAAACTGCTGAACCATTTCTAATGCCTGTTTACCATGTTGCGCTGTTGCAATAACTTGATGCCCAAGTTGCGACACCAATCGTGATAAGCGGTCCACTGCAAGCGGTTCATCATCACAAATCAGGATGTCCATTGCTCCTCCTTACCAAAATACATCATATTTATTTTAATGAATTTCCCAATCATCTATTTTTATACTGATATTGAATTACCATTGTAAATAATCCATTCCCTGCATAATTTCGAAAATAAACAGAATCGCCAAAATGTGCTTTTAAACGCTGTTTTACATTTTCTAAAGCAATTCCATGCCCTTCTCGCACTTTTATTCTATCTTGTAAAAATGGGTTGGTAATGACTATGTTGACTTGATTTTGCAATATTTCAACCAGTATCCCGATCTTGGCATCGATAATCTTTTTCTCTACCCCGTGAAAAATACTATTTTCAATTAAAGGCTGTAAGGTTAATAAGGGAATTTTGACCTGATCTAATAACAAAGGTTGTTGGATATTCCATTCTACATTTAAACGATCACCTAAACGAATCTGCTCTATTGCAATGTATTGTTGAGATAATTGTATTTCTTCTTTTAGGCTGACCAACTTTAACTCTTGAAAACTTGCTCTAAACAATTTAGATAAATCTATCAGCATTTGTTCAGCTTTATCAGGATCAATTGCAATTAAACTCACCACACTATTTAAACTATTGAATAAAAAATGGGGATGAATTCGGGCTTGCATGGCCTGAATACGCGCATTGAGTTCACTATTTTGCTGTAATACAGCTTGTTCGCGTATATACAGGTAACGTAAACAAAATGCGCCCAGCAATACCCCATAACTGACATGCAAAATAAGATTATGTGAAATGTCAGTTATGGAAATATTTTGTAAAGAAAAATGCGTTCCCCAATAATGAATAATATTTAAAACCAGCGTTGTGCACAGCACAATCACCTGTAAAAGTATAAAACTGAATATTGAAATAGATAAATAGGTATACTGCGATAGCCTTTTTTCAAATACATCCTGAAAAGCCGCAAAAGCCAATAATACCCAATTAATATATAAAATATATTCTAAAACATGCCAAAGGTTTAAATTGCCCCATGATTGTGCTTCTGCCAGGGCTAATAAAAAAGCCAACACATTACTAGAGATAAACAATTCGAATAAATACTTACGATGGCCCATTTTGCTAAAAAAATAAGACTGATAAAAACCACGCCCAGATTTTATTGACGAATGATTGCGCTTTACTTCGGCAAGTGAGGCTGAATTTGTTATACTGCGTTTAGTTCTACTGCTTTTTTTCCTACTGAGCCGATATGACCACATCTTCTAATTCCTCTAATCCGTCACAAGCCCAAACTTCAGGCATGTGGGGCGGTCGTTTCTCTGAAGCTACTGATGCTTTTGTTGCTGAATTTACTGCATCGGTTCAATTTGACCAACGTTTTTATAAACAAGATATTGCCGGATCTATCGCACATGCGACTATGTTAGCAAAAGTTGGTGTCCTTACAGAACAAGAACGTGATGACATTATCAATGGTTTAAACACAATTAAAACTGAAATTGAAGCAGGTCAATTTGAATGGCGCATTGATTTAGAAGATGTGCACATGAATATCGAATCTCGTTTAACTCAACGTATCGGGATTGCAGGTAAAAAATTGCATACTGGTCGTAGCCGTAATGACCAAGTTGCCACAGACATCCGTTTATATGTTCGTGACGAAATTGATGCGATTTTAACTTTACTGGAAAAATTACAAAAAGGCATCTTGGGCTTAGCAGCGAAGAATACTGACACTATCATGCCTGGCTTTACCCATTTACAGACTGCACAACCTGTGACTTTTGGTCATCATTTGATGGCGTGGTTTGAAATGTTGGTGCGTGACTCTGAGCGTTTAATTGACTGCCGTAAACGTGTCAACCGTATGCCTTTAGGTTCAGCTGCGCTTGCTGGAACAACGTATCCTATTGATCGTGCTTATACTGCGGAATTGTTAAACTTTGAAGCCGTTGCTGAAAATTCTTTAGATGCGGTATCTGATCGTGACTTTGCGATTGAATTCAATGCTGCTGCATCTTTAATCATGATGCATTTATCACGTATGTCAGAAGAAATGATTCTTTGGACTTCTGCACAATTTAAGTTTGTGAATATTCCTGACCGCTTCTGTACTGGCTCATCTATCATGCCACAAAAGAAAAACCCAGATGTTCCTGAACTGATTCGTGGTAAAACTGGCCGTGTCTATGGCGACTTAATGAGCCTGCTCACCCTCATGAAAGGTCAACCTTTGGCCTATAACAAAGACAACCAAGAAGACAAAGAGCCTTTGTTTGATGCCATTGATACAGTGCGCGGTTCATTGATGGCTTTTGCAGATATGATTCCTGCACTTGTACCGAATATTGAAATCATGCGTGAAGCGGCTTTACGTGGTTTCTCTACTGCAACAGACTTGGCTGATTACCTTGTAAAAAATGGCGTTGCTTTCCGTGATGCACATGAAATCGTAGGTAAAGCCGTGGCGTTAGGTGTGCAAGAATCGAAAGATCTTTCTGAGTTAAGCCTTGAGCAATTACAACAATTCTCAGATTTAATTCAAGCAGATGTGTTTGAAAAAGCATTAACCCTTGAAGCATCTGTCAATGCGCGTAATCATATTGGTGGTACTGCGCCGGCACAGGTTGCTACTGCAATTGAACGCGCTTATATCCGTTTAGAAAAACTTTATGCATAAGGAGTTTTGATATGACTCGACAAGTATTTTGCCGTAAATATCAAAAAGAGTTAGAAGGTTTAGACTTTGCACCCTTTCCAGGTCCAAAGGGTCAAGTGTTATTTGACACAGTTTCTAAACAAGCTTGGCAAGAATGGTTAAAACACCAAACCACGTTAATCAATGAAAAACGTTTAAACGTGTTTGAACCAGATGCAAAAAAGTTTTTAGAAGAACAGCGTGAAAAATTTTTGGATAATGATCAATCACTGGAAATGGCGGAAGGCTTAAAGCCTGAGTAATAACCAAAGCCTCACAAGGCAAAAATCCTAAAGTGATGTGCATCTTATGCCCATCTAAAAAATCCCCGTCAGGGGATTTTTTTATTGCTTCATCGTACAAGATGACGCGATCACATGAGCTTATAAATTTAATCGTATGTAACGTGGGCTCGACCTTATTACACCTTTAACTTATTGAAAAAAATAATCTTGCCGGAGTCTTGCTGAGCTTTCATCCAATTTCTGGATCAGCCTGCGGCTCGCCCTACTTTTGTTTCGATATGAGGAGCTAAGCTCCGCAAGGGTAACCATCGTGCGCAGCTACATCGCTGCTCACCGCAAAACTCGTCGACCACCAGCAACGCATTCAATGAATCGCAGAAACAACTCTTTATCAATGAAGTCCTGCCTCAGACAGTTGCGAATGACGTTTCAGAGTATCATATTTCATCAAGAGTTTTATATTGAACTCAGGTTATGTATTGTTGGTATATCTCCATGCATAAAAAAAGGAGTCTTGGAGACTCCTATAAACTTTAAATACTTCAGTGGGTACATGCTGTGCAATCAATATACAGAGATGTTATTGCGTAATATTGACCAAAGATACCGAAAATACTGACCAATCACGACAAATTATAATTTTTACAGCACACATCCCGTTCGTTTAACTCAATTTTCAAACTGATCAGAAAACACAATGTCGCTCACCAAACAACATCCAAACTAAGCTACAGAATCGTTCAGCTTATCTGTATTTTCTTCAACCAATAGTGGTTTT
Organism: Acinetobacter legionensis; assembly: GCF_048551735.1. NCBI lineage: Bacteria > Pseudomonadati > Pseudomonadota > Gammaproteobacteria > Moraxellales > Moraxellaceae > Acinetobacter > Acinetobacter legionensis. The sequence goes on along the minus strand of NZ_JBIMBV010000020.1, from coordinate 74,877 downwards.
TTCTCTACCCATTTGGCTGGAAAATATTTTTCTATGCTGGATGATAACCAGTTTGCGATTGGCTGAGGCAATTTCACACCTAAAGGATTCTGTTCTTGCAAATCCGCAGAAGAAATCACCCGTGTCCCCATCAGGTAATCAAACCAAGGCTTGGTGACACACCAGTTCGCATCTTGATTCGAGTTCATGTGGTGATCATAATGCCAAGGAATTTTCTTCATCGCCCACTCAGGCTCTAAATGTGCACGGCGATGGATATAATAATAATTACATGCACTATAAATAGATGCCGCAACCATTCCTTTCGAAATTGGGTAGAAAATCAAACTTGCCGCACCAGCGACGACCGCCAAAGAAACGATTTCATTCTTGGTTCGCCAATTTGAAATCCCTTCTACATAGCCATCATCATGAAAATCCTGTTTACGAACTTCACGATGGTGTTCCCAATGTGATTTCATACTGCGTGGCACTGGACTAAAACGTGGTTTTCCTGGGCGATGTTGACCATGTAAAATATAGTTATGCGCAACCCATTCAAAACCATTTGCGACGACCAATCCAACTAAAAAACCTTTTAACATATTTAATCCCTCTTGCTTATTGTGAATATAAAACATGCTGGGAAATAGGTATTGACATCAAAAAGTGTTTTCATTGACAAATTACGACAAATTAAAATAGTATCGACCAATCCACTTGAATCCACTCAGCGGCGCTTGTTTGTCTTATTTAAACTCGATTAAAATAGTATGATGCTTAAACTACAGCTGACGTAGATCACACAATAACAAGATGTGTAAATGATGCAATTAAAGGACTATGCTGGCTCCGTATATGGGGGGCTTGGACAATTACTCTATACTTTTAGTGAAGCTAAAGGTCTAAAGATTTCATCCAAATTACAACAGGTTCAAAATGTTGAACGCTTTGAATATACCGTTTGGCGTGAGATTTTGGATGACATACAAGCGCAAGTACAAAGCCCAGCGTTGGGTCTAGACATCTCTAAGTATGTACAACCCAAACATATTGGTATCATTGCCTATATTGCACAATCTTGTGACACCCTTGGCGAGGCGCTCACTCGCTACCATGATTTTCATCGATTGATTTATGATGGAAGCCCCCTGAAAGTGGAATATTATGATGAACAGCACATCTCGGTACGCTGGGAAAATCTACCCACCCATTTAACCACTCAAATTACTGATGAAATTGCGATGGCTGTATTGATTCAGTTTTTAAGACAATTTATATCAGATGACATCAGTCTCTATCAGGTTAATTTTATTCATCATCAACCTAAAAATGGAATGGTGTATCAAGCGTTCTTTAAGTGTCCTGTGCTCTTTCAACAAGAAAAGGTCGAACTGATTTTTCCCATTAGCGCACTCGCGATTTCCTTTAAACGCAGTGATCAAACTCTGCAAAAACTACTGATGCAGCAAGCGCAAGCTTTACTTGCAAGCTTGCCCAATGCCACCCAACTAGATGAGCGCTTACAACAAAGTATTTTATTGGGATTACAAAAAAATAATTATCAGATTGAAACCATTGCTAAACAACTGAATATGTCGATACGTCAGTTACAGCGTCATCTACAAAGTCAAAATACCACCTACCAACAACGTGTTCAGGATGTCCGTCAATTATTAGCCTTTCAGTATTTACAAGATCCACATTTAGGTCTACATGAAATCGCCCTGCTTCTCAGCTACTCAGAACAAAGTGCTTTCCAACGTGCTTTTAAACAATGGACAGGCTTAACACCACAACAATGGCGGATTCAGCACCGAGAATTTAAGTAATTGTGTATTAAATTTATAGCTAAAAACAGCATATTCCTCCATTCTCACGATTAGCCTCTTAAAGTTAAGATTTTGTAAAATATAATTTTTTAAAATAAAAATCAGAACATTCACCGATATTGATATGAATATTTTTTATTTGTGATTTTATTTTCATATTTTTAGACTATTATCTTTATAGAGAAAATAAAAGTTGTACCCACTCCAAGGTTATCAACTATTTAAAAATAGCCACATAACCCATTCCGTTCAAAAAAATAATTTAGGAATCAATATGAATAAATATCTCGCAGAATTTATCGGAACCTTTTGGCTGGTGTTTGGAGGATGTGGTAGCGCAATATTTGCCGCTGCTTTTCCAGAACTGGGCATCGGTTTTGCTGGTGTCGCACTGGCATTCGGTTTAACCGTACTCACAGGCGCTTTTGCTTTAGGGCATATCTCAGGCGGGCATTTTAACCCTGCGGTAAGTGTGGGCTTATGGGTAGGTGGTCGTTTTAATGCCAAAGACTTAGCGCCTTATATTATTGCTCAAGTCATCGGTGGTATTTTGGCCGCATTTGTTTTGTATTTAATCGTACAAGGTCAGGCGGGATTCACGGGAACTGGCGGATTCGCCAGCAATGGTTTTGGTGATTTATCCCCTGGAAAATATTCTTTAGTCTCTGCTTTATTGATTGAAATCGTATTAACCGCCTTTTTCTTAATTGTTATTCTCGGTTCAACAGACAAACGTGCACCTGCTGGCTTTGCTCCGATTGCCATCGGTTTAGCACTTACTTTGATTCACTTAATTAGTATCCCTGTCACCAATACTTCAGTTAATCCAGCCCGTAGTACCGCTGTGGCTTTATTTGCTGAAACAGCAGCACTGAGTCAATTATGGTTATTCTGGGTAGCACCAATTGTCGGTGCAATCATTGGGGCACTGATTTATAAGGTTGTGGGTAATGAGCCTCAATCCTAAATAGATTTTCAATGTAAAAAAATCCTGCTTCGGCAGGTTTTTTTACTTATAAGCGAATGACTTAGAAAGCAATTGATTAGAAAATCATTTAAAAATAAGGATAGTCTTTAAAGAAATGGATTTTCTATTTCGCCTTCACTTTGATGCGCGAGCTGTTCTGGTAGATCACTTTGCTTCTCTAAACTTGCCACCACATCATTGAGATAGCTTTGTAAAAGCTTAGCCGCTTTTAAGCCAGCTTGATCTTTGGTGATCTGTAAATTGCCATAAATACTGACACAGTCAATTTGATTTTCTAAGGTTAAATCATGAATTGAATGTGATTCGGTGCCATTCTCAAACGGTTTAAACATTTTTAATTTTCTCAATTTTTTTCGATCTTATTCACAGTATAAATAGATTCTCAAAAGATACTGCACCATCGGCGCGGATTTATTTCAAAATTTGTAAAATATATTGCAACAGCGCTTCAACCAATTGTTTCACCAAGGCATCTTTGGTTTCAGGATCGACTTTCGGCAATTGCATATCCGATGTAGTTGTTGAACTACTTTTGGGTTGGAACTGCTTTTGCAGTGCGCTGATTTTATCCTGACTGACCTCTTCTGCACATTGGCTTTCCGCATCCCAATGTGAGTACTCAATTTCTTTATTGACCTTGACCTGTTTTGCGTTCAAAGGCAATTTATACGTATTGCGCTTTTGTTCTTCAGTCAGTTGTGGAAATAAATTCATTCCCAACTGTTCTTCTAAATAGCATACGCTGACCACTTTAACCTGAAGTGAATCATTATTTGGCGCATAGTACGCACCAATGATCCCGTGTTTAGGCAAGTAAATCGCTTTATAGATCGCGGTCGGAACAATTACGCCCTTTCCAATGGTTTTTAGTTTTTTCCCAGAAAACACTGGGCCAGTGACCACATAAACATCTTTCTTTTGCTTGGTGACAATCGCGCGGGTTGCTTCTTCTAACTCACGCCAAACTTGTTGGTTGTTTTTAGCGGCTTGCGGCACCATATTGGCCAAAGAAAAGCTGTCGAACTGTGATTCTTTATTGGGCATATCGGCATTGGGTGACATATGACCACGATCATATCCTGAACCACGATAATCCGATAATAATGCACGATGTGTAGCGTTTACACGTGGCTCTTCGTGGAAATTATCTTCACGTTTAATCTTTTGACTTAAGCGCTGTGGCGATAAATATTCTGCTGTCCATAACGGCGTTTTTGAAATCCCCGAATACATCACATTAAACCCATTAAAACATAAGGGATAACTGTTTTTCTTTAAACTTTCTTTGATTAGAACAGGTGGTTGCTCTCGATAGAACTGATTTAAACACACAGAGTTATTGGTACTACTTTGGGTAAACGGCAGTAACTGAAAAATTTTCTCTTGGCCAAACGCAATCGCAAAACTTCCAGTAGCAACAACACCCAAAACCATTTTAACTACTGAATTTTTCAACAAAGGCTTCCTAAACAAGGTTAAATAAACAATCCACTCAAAACCGATAAAAATTAAGTTTTTGAATTTAAATAGCTTAACAAGTCAATAAACTGAAAGATATTGTGTCGATCTTCAACCGAGTAAAGCTTCTACGATTTGTGCTTAACTAAACAACATTCCATGTAACAATTTATTGTTACTTTCACAAAAAATGCTAGAAAATCAAATATCTTACAAATGCTTTATCGCACTTGTGATCATGATTATGTCATGTTGCGCAGTGTTGTTCGACAGCCTTGCGACACAATTTGTCGTATAGGATCGTTTTATGCGGATGTCTCATGATTTGCTGGGGAGAATTGAATGATAAAAGCATTCAAACTGAGCATTCTAAAGGGTTTGATACTGTCTCAGTGCAATATCAACCTATTTACTTTTAGAAGACCAAGAACACAAATGATAAAGGTCTTACTTGCTGAGTTAGAGAAGAAGTCGTTGCTAAAAAATAAAGTGAATCAATGTAATACACCAACCCATAAAATCCATGAGCAAAAAAAAAGCCAGAATGACTTCTGGCTTTTGATTGATATGAATTTAGATTTCGATCTGGCTGCCCATTTCCACCACACGGTTTGGCGGGATTTGATAGAAATCACTCACTGGACTGGTATTACGTTGCATCGAAATAAACAGTTTTTCACGCCATGGCGCCATTCCATCACCCACGGTATGAATCAAACGATCACGTGAGATGAAGAAGCTGATATGCATCATGTCAAATTCAACTTCAAGCTGCTTATAAGCCAACTCAAGCGCGTTTGGAATATCAGGTTGATCCTTAAAGCCATAGTAAACAAAAACCCGTTGGAAGCGCTTATCTAACACTTCAACACGGATTCTTTCTTGGTCTGGTACATAAGGAACATCACGGGTAATCACCGTCACCATAATATTGCGTTCATGCAGGACTTTATTGTGCTTGATATTGTGCAACATCGCATGTGGGACAATATTTGGGTTACCAGTTAAGAATACCGCTTGACCGGGTACAAACTGAGTTTCATCACTCAAGCTGACACTTTTAATAAAGAGATCCAACGGCAAGGCATCTTTTTCCAAACGGTTAAAGACAATTTCTCGCCCGGTTTTCCACGTCATCAGAATAGTAAATACGATTGCACCGATCAGGATCGGAACCCATCCACCTGAAATGATTTTTAATGAGGTTGACCCAATAAAAATACTATCAATCACTAAGAATGGGATCGCGAATAATGCCACTTTCCACTTTGGCCAACGCCAAAAGCCATATGCCAGTATTGAAATCAAAATCGTATCGCATAGCATGGTCATGGTGACTGCTACACCATAAGCATTGGCAAGATTGGCACTGTTTTGGAAAATCACAATCAACAAAAGAATCGAGACATAGAGTATCCAGTTGATAAAGGGTAAATAAATCTGACCTTGTTCCACATCAGAAGTGTGATGCACGGTTAATCTTGGCAAATAGCGTAGCTGAATGGCTTGGTTTGCCATTGAAAACACACCAGTAATCACCGCTTGTGAGGCAATCACCGCTGCCGCTGTAGCTAAGGCAATCATGGGGTATAAGCCCCACTCAGGTACAAGCAAATAGAATGGGTTTTCAATCGCACTTGGATTACGCAGTAATAACGCACCTTGCCCTGCATAATTTAATAGCAGACAAGGTAAGACAATGATAAACCAGCCTAAACGAATCGGTAGCCGTCCAAAATGCCCCATATCTGCATAGAGTGCTTCCCCCCCCGTAACCGTCAAAATCACCGCACCCATAGTTAAAAAGGCCACAAAGGGTTGGTGAAAAATAAAGTTCAGCGCCCAATGTGGACTGAGCATGCTTAAGACATAGGGAGTTTGGCTAATACTATGAATACCGATTAAACCGATAGAGGCAAACCAAGTTAAGGTGATTGGACCAAAAAACTTACCCATGGTTCCCGTACCATGTCTTTGTACCAGAAACAGTGCGGTAAGAATGCCGATTGCCAAAGGCATCAACCATTTATTAAACATAGGCGTGGCAATACTCAGCCCTTCAATGGCTGAAAGTACTGAAATTGCTGGGGTAATAATGCCATCACCAAAAAACAGTGATGCACCAATAAAGCCCAAGGCAATTAAATAGATTTTGCGATTATCTGCGATACGATTAGAGCGTAAGTTCAGCGCCAGCAAGGACATGATACCACCCTCACCATTGTTATCTGCTCGCATGATAATGGTGACGTATTTAAAGCTGATGGTGAGCATCATGCACCAGAAAATCAGTGACAAGATCCCAAGCACGGTCGCTTCGGTGATGGCAATGTGTGCAGTCAGAAAACATTGGCGTAGGGCGTACAAGGGACTGGTTCCGATGTCTCCAAATACCACCCCTAATGCTGCGAGTGTGATCGCAGGTAACGCGGCTTTTTTTGCAGTACTTTGCATAGATTCGTCTTCAAAAATTTAGACACTATTTTTGCGCAATCATATCACTGTGAAATTTTTTTTGCTCTAAATCAATTGTTGCTTGGCAGAAATCTTTTTTTTGGTTATTATCCCACGCCTTGGTGAAGTGTCCGAGTGGCTTAAGGAGCACGCCTGGAAAGTGTGTATACGTTTATAGCGTATCGAGGGTTCGAATCCCTCTTTCACCGCCAAATTAAATTCTTATGAACTCTCATAAGGTCTTAAAAAGCTTAAATCTAAAGGATTTAGGCTTTTTTTACATCTCATACAATCTACTTGATCTATTGAAAGCTTGATATAGTTGGGGGTATAACTGGGGGGTATAATCTTTCACCCTTAAAATTATACCCCCAATTCTGCGGAATCATTACCATGCTTACAGATGCTCAAGTCAGAAAAATAAAGCCCTCAGAAAAGAAAACCAAATACGCTGATGAAAAAGGCATGTATCTAGAAGTCACTCCTTCTGGAGGAATGCATTGGCGCATGAAGTTTCGTTTAAATGGAAAAGAGAATATCTTCAGTATTGGTACCTATCCTGAGACGACACTCGCCCAAGCTCGCCGCGCCAGAGATGAAGCTCGATTGAAATTGAAAGATGGGATTAGCCCCAACGAAGCGAAAAAGCAAAAAAATTACAAGCAGATGAAAATACACTTTTTAAAACACTTACTATTGAATGGATGGAAGATCGTAAAGCCGTCATAAAAGAAACCACTTACTTACGAGATATGTCTGTATTTGAAAAAGATATCTTCCCTGCTTTAGGTCACATGCCAATTGATCAAATTAAAGGTAAAGATGTACTTGCCTGTGCTAAAAAAATTGAGGCTCGTGGTGCTCAGGAAATGGCAAAACGTTCAATTCCTTTAGCTGGACGTATTTTCCGTTTTGCAATCCGTAAAGGACTGATTGAGAATGACCCAACTCCACATCTTCAAGAAGCTCTAAAGCCTCGTAAAGTGAAGCATATGGCTCGACTGGTATTTCTGAGTTTCCACCTTTCCTAGAACGCATGGATCATTATCACGGCAACATATTAGTCAAGACAGCATTACAATTCATGACCTTAACCTTTGTGAGGACAGCTGAACTCATAAACATGGAATGGGATGAACTTGATTTTGAAAATAAGTTATGGCGCATTCCAGCTTATAAAATGAAAATGGCTCTTCCCCACATTGTTCCTTTATCTCGACAAGCTATTATACTAATCGAAGGCCTAAAACCACTTACAGGTAACAAACAATTTGTTTTTTATAATCACAGCACTGCTAAACCTCTAAGCAATAATGCTCTCTTAAGTGCAATACGGACTATGGGTTATACAGTTAAAATGACTGGACATGGTTTTCGTAGGCTTGCGTCTACAACATTATATGAGCAAGGCTATATGCATGATGCCATTGAAATACAATTAGCGCACACAGTTGGCAATGTCGTTTCTCAGGCATATAACCATGCTCAACATCTAGAATACAGAACAAAAATGATGCAGGAATGGTCTGATTTTATTGATAGCTTGAGGAATAAAAATGTATCTTTACCTAAAAATAGGAGAGCTTAATTTTCACAGTCATTGGGTATAAAAGTTTTATGTTTTCAAAATATACTTTTGCTTCGAGCTTATCTGGAATTGTATGTTTGATCTGATCAACTTCTACCACAGGATTTAAGTAATTCTTCTAGAATGTCATTCGATGAGCTAACCCACCCATTACATCAACTCAGCCGAGGTATGTTCATCTTACTTCATTACTTAAATCAAACTTTGTACTTGAGCGGTGTCTTGATCACTTTCTCTAGAATCACGGATTGCATCTAAAATCATCTGCAAAATGAATTTTGCAAATGGTAAAGAATCAGTACGATCCTTAGTCGCTTGCAACTCTTCGTAATAGACTTTTTAATTTTGAAAGATCAGGCTTTTAACTGAGATTTTTGAAAAGATTGGATTCCATCTACTTAAAATCAATATTTGCTATAATCTTCCCATTCAACCATTACCGTCTGCAAATGGATGAATAAACTCATAATAGAATATTGAAATTCGAATGAGTGGATGCACATCACTGTAATTCAACCAATCAAGTTGATCAAACGTAAGTATTCAGTGAATCCCTTCTTGAACTCAAGTAGGATTCCATTTATATGGTAGTAATTCTTCAATGTTTTTGATTTTATATGTTGGTAACCTTGTAAGGACATCAGTTAAATAAACATAAGGATAAAACCCATTGAGTTTAGCCGACTGAATTAAGGTCATGATGTTCGTTACCGGTTATCCACTACGAAATAAATGAGCCAACACATGAGCTGTAGCAAAACTAGAATGTCCTGCTTCGCAATAAGGAATGTTGGTTTGTTTAAATTGCAAATTATATTTCATAGAAAAACCCTATAAGTTGTGTCCAACTTATAGGGTTGAGTTCATATTTTATGAGATATTGATATTTAACTATGCTCTAGTCTTATAGCGTCTCCAATTATCTTATTTATGGCTTGCTGCTTAAGTTCAATTTTCATATCAATTTCATTTTGCTCATCGAGCTGTAATTTGATTTTTTGAACGATTTCAGCTTGTTTTCTTTCATCCCAATCTGGCATTGGAAAATTTTGGATTTGACTTGGGAAAATATTGGTATTGTTACCAAGTCCCTTCTTGTGTGTGTAGACTAAATATTGAAAAAAATCGCTACACATATAGTAATATGCACACAAAGGATCAAAACCAGTAAAGCTTATACGTTGTGTGAAGTCTGCAAAAATTCCATTGATATCTTTATCTTCAATTAATGCAACTTTTCCAATTGTTCCTTCACCTGAACGTGCCAAAAGTATATCGCCTTTTTTCACTATTTTATTTAGGTTGCTGTTTGCATAACTATTAGAAACCTTTTTACAGTCTTCAGGTTCAAAAGCCCAAGATTTAATATTTGACATAGCGATATAGAAATATTCTCCATCTTCATCATAATCACTTGGAGAAACGCTTTTACCTAAAACAATAGGTTCAGATATAAAGTTTTTAATTCGCTTATTGGTTTTGCTTTCTAAAAATGATTGCATATAAGCCCCAGCTTTATTATGAAAGCGAATACCCATTCGACAATCAATATTGTTCGCAAATTTCAAAATACTTGATGTATAAGCTTTCTCATTTTTTATGCTTTCAAACTTTTCCCAATTAAATTCCAATGTTTCACCAAAAACTTGATTGATAATTTTTGATGTATCTAATTTTGAAAAAATAAGGTCCTCTATTTCATTTTCAATACTCTCAATTTTACTTAAAATACACTTTTGCTCTTGTATGTCAAAATATGGAATTTTAATTAGAGATAAATGGTCTGCATTTAAACCTGGCTGTCCCTTTTTTCGATATGCCAAGTCTTTGACCTGAAATTGAATAAACTCATCTCTTAGCAAGTAAAAAAGGAATTTTTGTAAATATGTTTCATTGCTACGCACAATATAAACATGTTCATTTACCATTACTTCATCAATAGGAAATTTGACTCTTATAAAACAGCATTTACCTGTTAATGCACCATCTTTACAAATAAGAATATCATCTTGATTAACCTTACCTTTATCAGTAGATCTGTAATAGGCTAAAGGTACAACTGGCATATTTTTTAAATCAACTCTTCCATTTTTGCCAATTTGCTCACCACCAAGACTAATTGCAACTGGTTCATCTTCTAAGTAAACAATTCCTCCTTTAGGCCTACTACCCGACTCAAAAAAAGATAAACAGCCAAGTAGTTTCACTAACTTTCTAGAAGTCTTTGGTGACTCCTTTGAAAAACAAAGACGAATATTAGCGTTATTTGAAAGTTCAGAAAGTTTTACTGTTGATTTAATCACTCCCAAACCACCTCTTTTCTAAAGTTGTCTAAGATAGTAAGTAATTGTGTTGTGCGGAGTACAATATCATCGCTTTTATAACGTGCAAGCACACCATTTTTGAAATAGCTAATAAGCTCTGCATCAGTTCTTTCAACAAACTCTGCTTTCAACTTATCATTTTGATAATATTTCTGAAACACACACAAAATTTGTTTTTTTTCAGCTTTCATCTCTTCAATTCTTATGATTTGCGTCCCAATATCTGCATTGAGTTTTTCAGCTTTCTTTTTCAATGTTTCAGTTTCTTTGTCATCAATTTTTTTATTGACAACTTCCAATTCTGTTTGAAGTTCAAATAATTGCTCTGTTAAAGCCTTTAACTCTCGATCATAACTTCCCAAGATTTCTGCTGTATCTATTGTATTAGGAGCGTACTCAATATCATAAAGATCATTAGGCATTGGATTTTCACCCCGTTTAGTACGCTTATAGCCCACATTTTCTGCTTCTGCCATGAAAATATCATAGTCTAATTCTTTAGCTACTTCACCAAATACCCACCAAGCATTGTAAAACCCAAATACATTCGTTTCTTTTTCGTATTTTGAAAGACTATCAATTTCTTCACTATATTTACTTAATAATTCCTTTGGATTAAGTGTTTCATCTTCAGGTGTAATGTAGTCTTTCAAGAAGCGGTGGATGTTATCTTTAATGTAACTTAAATCTTCTTTATTAATAATTTCAATAGCTTCTTTATCTTCATTTTCTAAAAGCTGATTTAAATCAGTAGACAGCTCTTTAACCCAAGCAAACTTTTTGTTGAGTTTCAAATTTTTGACAAAATAATCATGATAACGTATTACACGAGTTTTAAGTCTTGCCCATTCTTTACCGTATTTATCCCAAAGGTCGTTCCACTCCTCAACCTGTTTCCTTGTTTTTTTCTGGGCAAATAAAATACTCGTTTTAGTAGAAGTATAAGGCTCAAAAGTAATCTGTGGCAAACTAACAATAGCTTTAATATTAAAATACTTGAATAAAAATAGACGAATATATTTATTTTCAGTTGTATCAAAAACACTTTCGGGTAATACAACGCCTAAACGCCCTCCCTCTTTTAAAAGCTGATAATATCGTTCAATAAATAGATTTTCAGAGTTCTTTTTATCACCAAAAATAAAAGAATTTTTGACTTCTCTTTGGGTTTGGGTATCCAAGTCAACACTAAAAGGCGGATTACTTATAGCAACATCAAATTTTGCATTTACTTCTTTATCATTGTAAAGCGTTTCTGGTGTTGCTGTTTCTAAATAGTTAGGAGAGGTTTCTTTTACATAAAAACGGAAAGGCAATAAACCATCTTGTACAAAAATATTGGTTGAACCATCCCCATGCAGAATCATATTCACTTTGGAGGCTGTTCCCAAGTCAAAGTTAATCTCTGAACCATATAAATAATTTCTTGCCCACTTATTTTCTTGATAATCGGGTTTAAATAATTCTTCAAAACGCCATTTTACATCTTTACTAGTTCTTACTTTATCAACTTGTTTATATTTTACTTCTTTAGTTATTAGCTTCATTGCTTCAACCAAATAAGTCCCACTTCCTGCCGATGGATCAATGATATGAGGCAATTCTCTATTGAAGTTTAATCGATCAATAGCCAACTTATCTAGCTGTAAGGCATAAAGTAAGAAATTAACAATTGGGGTAGGTGTAAAAAACTGCCCTTTGTTTTGCTTAAAACCATCTCTTGTTATACTTTCAAAAAAATCACCTAAAATATCTTTTCCATCTAAAGAACTACGTCCCTCCAAAAATGAAAAGTTCTCTAAAGACTGGACAGTATAGATAAGCTTATTTAATGGAAACTTATTTCTATTAATAACATTATCGTCATCAATTTTTTGTTGTTCAGAAACATTAAGCTGTTGTTTTAAAGCTCTTTTATAAAGATGATTTATACGACTATAAACTTTTTCAGAAGCTTCAACATGATTTCCATATTGATAAATCTGAAAGTCATATTCTTGTCCATCTTCTTTCTCATATTCATCTTGGACTTTTGCAAGAATAATATTTACCAATGAATAGAAAATCTCACTATCGTTTGTTCCACCACCACCCCAAAGAACATTATGTAGATTTCTACCTAAACCCTCAATTTGTTCTCGATTGATTTTAGTCCTTAAATCGTTCTTTTCGCTTCCTTTGATTAATGGTTGCTTTTTAGGTTCTCCATAACCAGCCGTTATTTCAGTTCCAATAGAAATAAATCCATCATTTTCCCAATCGGTGTAGTTTTGGTATTTCTCAAAGTCAATGATGATTGCTTTATCCAATATACCATCGTCTTGAAAGTCAACTGTATAATAAACTAAATATTTTACTTTGTTTTTAAAGTCTTTTTCTTCCGCTGATGCCAATGAAAATAGCTGGCCTTCTATTTCTTCTTTGTCTTTCTCAAACTTGTCAGGTGATTTGGTTTCAATGAAAAAAAATGGGTTGCCTGTGTCATCTTTCACAAGAATGTCAATACGTGGCGTGAGTTTACTATGTCCAGCTTTGACAGAATATTCTTTTTCAATTTCAATATATTCAGGTTTATAGTCCAATACATTCACTAAGCGATCAATCAGAAATGCCCTTACGATTTCTTCATCACCTGTCAAAGATTTTAAGACTCTGTTCTGCTTTATTTTTTCGGAATACTGAACAGTCGCTTTATCAATATTGATTCTGGCAACGCTATTTTTTTGTTTACGTAATGACTGTTCAATTAACTCTATCCAAGGCTTCATCGTATATAATATCTAAATTAAATGGTAAATAGGGCTTCTGTAAAATTTCATGTTTTCACAGTCGTATTTTAGCATATACTCCACATGTATCTAAAATGCCATTGTAAATTAAAAATTTTTAATCATTCCTCAACTCCAATTACGAATAAAAAATTAATTTGAAAAATGAGTGAGAGTGTAAACTATCAATTACGTTACCATACCAAATGTATCACTTTAGTTTTTATATTTTAATGGATTCATATTACTTAATGATAATAAAGAATTTTTCAAAAATTTAAAAAATCTTATATTACAATAAAATGAAGCAAAACGTTTATCCTGCTTGCTTCATTAGTTACTGTTCAAATTCAATAAAAAATTAATTTTGATTCACCGCCCTCACACTTTCTTGCAGTCCCTTCTGCACATCCTGCAGAAAACCTGCCCCCTGATTCGGCTTAGGCTTTGTTTTATATCTTGTAGTGGTTATCGACTGTGCTTGTTCATCGCCTCTTTCCTGTTTTTCCTCACTATAAAACTCCTCCACCAAATCCAGCCCCTCCTCTGAATCCACCTCAAATCGTGCATTACCATAACCCTGCCGTGCCATTTGATCTAAAGCCGTTTGATTAAAACCACACAACTTACTTTTCTGGTCAATCTCCTTCGCTGTTTGAATCGCCTCTTGTAAATGAACACCATCACGTAAAGTCAAATCCACGTAATACACAGGGGTTCGGTTGCTGTTCTTGGACATAATTGAGAAAACATGCTGCACATCCGACTGCTCCACCAATAACTGCACCGACCACATAGACCATCGGACGTTGCCCTTTGATCAGGCGTGCACCTGAAATACCCATCGCTGCATAATTGACGATATATTGCATCAGGCTCTGCAAAGGATATTTTAGAAGATAATCCTGATCCTAAGTACTTATGTTCTGAATTCTTCACAACCAAAGTTAAGAAAGCACTTCACGGTAATTTAGATAGAATTCATGGTTACCGTCTTACCGACTATCGAGGTGGAAATGCTCTGCATTCTTGGGAATTGGATTTGAAAGGTGCATGCTCTGCTGATGAAATAGAGTTTATGAATGCCTTACTTCTTAATCGCCGTAGAAGTATTTTTGGAACTCATAAAGATGGAAAATCACTAACCAAAGAGCAAATCCTTACTTTCTATAATGCTAATAAGTTTAGTACCGTAACAGAATTACTGATTGAAAAAGGTTACCTACAAATCACACATGAAGGTTATAAACCTGTATGTGGAAATATGTCATTTGAAGTATTTAAATTTCTTGATCCAAATAGCGTAAGCATTACACTCACCGCATCTGATAGTAATCGACTTGGAATTTACCATAACGGTCAATTACGCCGAGTTACTCCAAGAGAATGTGCTCGTCTTCAAGGCTATCCTGATTCTTATAAACTAATCAACGATCAAGCCGTCTATAAGCAGATGGGAAATGGTGTTTCAGTACCTGTGGTTAAAGCCGTAGCTTTAGATTTTTTCAAATCTAATAGTATTTTTAAATAGTTCTATCAGACTCAATTTTAATGATGGTATAAATGACAGCACATTTACATACATGAAATTTCGTGTATTTAGATGTTAAACCTGATGGACTCTTTCACCGCCATTTTTTATTCTTACAATATCTATCATGTCTTTTAAAACTTAAATGGTTTAGGCTTTTTTTTATAATATCATTCGATCAATCCTAAGGGTATTATTCTCACCATTCTTAGATAAAATACAGTTTAAGATGGCTTTGTTGCACAAACCTATCTCTAAAGGCTTATTCAGCAATATAATTCTTAGATGAATAAGCCTGCCCCTAAAACCTATCATACAACCAATTGGCCTTCCTATAATCGAGCCTTAATTAACCGAGGCAATATTTCCATTTGGTTTAATCCAAAGACTGAGTGGTATGCTCAGCCACAAGGCAAGCAAGGTCGAAATCAAACCTACTCCAATACAGCTATTCAATGCTGCTTAATGATCAAATCTCTATTTCGACTTTCTTTACCTATGGTCACAGGCTTTGTTCAGAGCCTCATTAGACTCAGTGGGTTAGATTGGATAGCTCCGGATTATTCTACCCTCTGTAGAAGACAAAAGCATATTGATATTGCGATTAGCTACCAAAAAAGTAGCGATGGGCTACATCTACTCGTGGATTCCACAGGTTTGAAGTTTTTAGGTGAGGGTGAATGGAAACGTAAGAAACATCAGCCTGAATATCGTCGTCAATGGCGTAAACTGCATATCGGTATAGATGCTAAAATCCTGCAAATAAGGGCTGTTCAGTTAACGACGAACAATGTCAGTGATTCGCAAGTACTTGGGGATTTACTTGATCAAATTCCACCAGATGAGCGAATTGACTCTGTTTATACCGACGGAGCTTATGACACTAAATGCTGCCGACAAATCATTTTAGATCGAGATGCACATGCGGTCATTCCACCAAGGAAGAATGCGAAGCCTTGGAAAGATCAAACGCTGAGGTCTATGCAGAGAAATGAACTGCTGAAAACAGTCGAATGCCTAGGAAGAGGCATTTGGAAAAAGTGGTCTGGTTATCACCGTCGAAGTTTGGTGGAAACCAAGATGCATTGCATCAAATTATTAGGTGATAAATTAACATCAAGGAGTTTCCCTAGTCAGGTGAACGAGATTCATGCACGCATATCAGTCTTAAATAAATTCACAGAATTAGGTCGCCCTCATACCCAAGTTGTCACTTAAATTTGGCTCACTTAGGGTAGTTCTGCCTTTTAAGCCTTTAGGCAACAAAGCCATTTAAACCTACAACAATTCACTCCTATGTTTTTCTGACAAACAACTCTCTTGATAATCCATTATTTTAGAATTTCCTTCTAAAAACAATTTTATTTTTTTATAATCTAAATCCTTATTAATGTTTAATGAATAATAACTACCATCAACAAACCCAACCCAGTTTATACTGTACCCCTCGATTTCTTTTAAAATTTTCTGCACAATTATAGGATCATAATTAAAGAAGACGATTCTTATAGTAGAGTTCTCTGATGTCTCTAATAAATCCTCAAAATATAGTTGTTCATCATCTAACTTTTCTACTAAAAGAATATCACCTAAAGCCAAATTAGGTGCATACAAAGGAATATTTTCAATAACATATTTATCCAAACCAATCTTACGACCAAATACAATCTCTTTAGATAAAATATTATCCACATTATAATAAGGGACTATAATTTTTTCTACATCCATCTAATTAGACTCAATTAATTTAAAAATCCATTAAAAACAAAACCGATAAAATAAACATTTTACTCTAGAATATTTATTCTATTAAAATTGAACACCATTTCAAATAATAATTATCAGCAACTTCATTCAGGAACCGACTTGTAAATTATACAAATCGGTTTCTATTTATCTAACACCTCAACTATAAGTTTTGGACTGTGTTGAAAGCATAGAACTTGTCATACCGATTGGCGTTACGGATATGCTGGTCGGTTTCTATTTGTATAGCGCCCAACTACTCATCGCAAACAGCTTTTGATAAAAACACTCCACTAAACCTCAGCACAATAGAACTGATAATAGATCAATATAAAAACTCTTTGTTTCAAGCTATAACATTGTTTAATGCTTTTCAGCTTATCTGAACTTGAGCGCTAACATGATCGCCAGCTTGAGCGGTAACATGATCGCTCGGAGTAGCGCTGGAAATTCTATAAGATAACCAAACCCTCTATTTAACCATAACACTCTAGCCGAAATAAAAAACAATCCTTTATCTCGTCTCAGTTGGCATCACAACATCCGCAGACTGACATACCTCTTGCCATTTTAGCTTAAAATCATTAATCGCTTTTTGTCGGGTTAAAGGTATCTGATAAATCGGTACACTCTTTGCATCGTCAATCATACCTTTTAACAATACCTGTTCTTTTGCAGACAATGCTTCAGGATTAAAATCAACATCATCCAACGATAAACCGTTTTGACGTAACTGCATTAACATTTCGGAGGTCTGTTCAAGTAACTGACATTCTTTAGGAGCTTCAGCATGTGCGACAGAAACCAATAATAATAAAATACTGAATCGTTTCATTCTCAATTGTTCTAGTTTTTACTTAACTTAGTTATACGATATTTGAGCTATTTTTTGAAGCAAATAGATACATATCCACTCAACTAAAAAGACAATTGACTATTTCAATTCAAACTTTCTTGAATTAGTATCAAGTGAAAAGAACTTCTAGCACGATTCAAAGGAGGTGAAATACAAAATAAAAATCATATAGATGTAACGTTCTCTTAAGATAATCATGATGCGGTACTTATTAGCGATTCAAACAAGTTAAAAGCATAAAACTGCTATTCGGGAGTGACAATGAATAACAGCGCCAATTATGTAAGACAAGTCAAAAATGCTAAACGTGGTGGATACACCCCAACTATTGCCAAAGATGTAAATAAGCATAAAATTCAGAAAGCTATCCAATTGATTGAGCAATGGAGAAAACTCGCAAACGAATTGAAACCCCAAATGCAAATAGATATGGCAATCACCCTAGAAGAATGCGCACAAGATCTGGATCATATTTTAAGGAGAAAATAAGTCTATATTTCAAAACTGATAAAGATTTATTGATTTAACCCCAAATACTCAAGGCTTACTCCTCCGTAAGCCTTTTTAGTTGGAAGCTTAAAGCGATTACTAACCGTTGCTCTAGCTATCTTTGCTTTTTTGTCTACCTGCAAGTTAAAAGCGATAAAATCCTTTGCTCTCTAAAAATCTAAGCATTCATAGCACACGACATTATCAACTTCAAATCAATACTCGATCGCTAAGACTATAAATATTAAAGATTATTCAATTGTTTATTTTTTAGCTTGCAATCTTATAAATATTCTGTAAAATTCTCGCCACGTTGCCGGCATAGCTCAGTTGGTAGAGCAACTGACTTGTAATCAGTAGGTCCACAGTTCGAATCCGTGTGCCGGCACCATTTTTACTTAGCCTCGCTTTTTTAGTGAGGCTTTGTTGTTTTTGGCTTAGGCATTTTCTTATAATTTTTGATCTGCTTGATCTCATCACAAATAATAAAAATTATGTTTTGACCGCGCTGAGCTGTATATATCGAACGATTCCCTCTTCAAATAACCTTTGACAAAGTTTTGCGGTCATTTGTATTTTGAGCTGATCTAACCCTCCTTGCTCTGTTTTCGCTCTTGTCTCAATATATTGACTAAAGCCAGCCAATACTGCTGTGGATATATCTTCAAGCGCGATTTGTTCAAGATCATGCTGTTGCAGTGCATGATTGATTTGTGTCGCGGTCATCAGTGATTTTAAATCAACATCAGCGGCTTTAAGTAACCATCTGTATTTCATTTTTTGTTTTGAATTTAAAACTGTGTCTGAAAGCATCAACGTATGAAAACCCAAACGACCTTTTGAATTTAAAATTGGAACAACTGAATTTAAAAATAAGTTTAAATCGCTGTGGTAAGCCGCATCAATACACAACACCACATCAAAAGGTGGCGTCAATAAAAGCGCATTTAAATTTAAAAAAGATTGGCAGTGAATCGCCCTAATCTGCGGGAGTTGTTTTTGAATTTTATCGACACACTGTTGTTGTAACTCAACCGCTTCTAAATCTTGAATTTGGTAGTGTTCTAACCAGTATTTTAAACTGGCACCTTGACCACAACCTAGGTCTAGTACCCGATCATGTTGTTTAAGCTGTACCGCTTGTGCAAGACGTTCAGCAAGTTGCTGACAGGCTTGAGGGTAAGAGGATGTAGCCTCATCCCAATACCCTAAGTTGGTCCAAGCACATTCAGCGTCATCTCCTAGCATTTTTGCATCGATTGCATATTTATGTTTTGGAAGTTTTTGCTGAATCGCTTGAAGCCATTTCATTTTAAATCATTCACTTATTCAGTTATGAATTCATTAAACTTTATATGAATTCACTGGGTTTTAATAGCCAAGTTGGGGAGCCACCTCAACTTTAGGTTTTAATCCTACAAATGGCAATGGTGCACCAAAAATTTCTGCGATATGCATTGCAGAAGTTACCGCAGATTCAAGAATTGGCAAACCATCACATGACCATGAACCACAATAGAATACTTTGCGGTTGGCGACTTTATGACGCGCTTGCAACTCGATGTTTAAAGCCACTGTTTCAGAATCCACCACAGCACGGGTTAAAGTCACTGTAGAAATAACTTTCTTCGGATCGATGCTGGTCACAGGACGCCAGGTTTGGAACACTGGAGATTTACCCACCAAACTTGGTTCAATCGAGTTCAGCCAAACTGTGAATTGTTGTTTGGTAAATTTGCGATCCATCATATAGCTCAATACAGCCCAATCTTTACGATTTGGTGGCATCACGGATGCATCGGTATGCATAACCAACTCGCCTTGTTCAAACTTAAATTTTTGCAATAAAGCGATATCATCAGCAAATTGTTGTTTATTTAAAAAGTTTTCTAATTTATTGGTCGGTGTTGCTACTACCACACGGTCAAATTGAAATTGCTCACCTTGTGCATTTTCAACCAGAACAACGTTACCCTGTTCCTCAACTTTGGTAATTTCAGAACCACTGTGAATATCGATATCTTCAATCAATTTATCGACAAAAGCAGGCGTTCCACCGTGTAAACGCAATAAAGCATCACCATCAGTTAATTGCTTTAAAAAGATTAAGAGTGGTTTTGCAGGCCATTCACCGATGGTTTTAGGATCACAAGTACAAATGGTATAAAGCACAGGCATCACCGCACCATGCCAAAATACTTCTTCAATGTCATGGTGATTGATAAAATCAGCAAGGGTAATGTCTTGGTTTTTAGATTTAAAAAACTGAGAGATTGCTGTTTTAAGCTGCAACATCCCTTTCACTAAACGCCAACCATACTGTTTAAGCCCTTTACGGTTATTGATAATGGGAAAATTACCAATACGGGTACGTGATGTGGTTAACCAAGTTTCAGTTTTATCTTCAAATAACCAGCTACACGCCATAAAGGTACGCACTGGAAAGGTTTTTATGCCGAGGTGTGTTGCAAGGCTCAGGGTGTTTTTCCATAAATGCTGATTCATCACGCGCAAAGGTGCATCAATTAAACCACCTTCAAACTCAATGCTATGACTATCCATACCACGACCAGGTAATGCTTCGAAGATGGTAATGTTATGACCTGCATCTTTAAGAATTCTTGCGGTGGCCAGGCCAGCCATACCACTACCAATCACTGCAATATCCAAAGTTATTATCCGTGCGTAACCATTTTTTTTATTATGAGCTATAGCCGATTAAATCGCGGTATTAAAAAGTTCCAGTTTTAACTTTTTTTGTTGGAAATTTTTTAGGAAAAATCTCCGCCCACCGTGTTTATTCAATTTTAGTCGTTTTACGCCAGAACTTTCTGCCATACACTGCTTATACTTGATTGATATTTATATATATAAAAAAATACTGTTAAAAACATATAGATAATTTAACTTTTTATTAAAAAAACATTTACAAATACCAATTTATTAATTATTATTTACACCATAAAAATGATAAACAATTCACATTTACAATAAAAACAAATAATTATGACAACAGACAATAAAAGAAACTACAGCATAAAAGGATCTCTATAGTGTGGAATAGAGATCCTTTTTTTTACTTTGAATTTGCTTTTTAAGTAAATCACTTGCACGACGTGTAAAATAGCTGCATTCAAAAAAGCCAAGGTACAGTGGATACAAATTAACCAAATGAAATATATTGTGCTTTACTTCACATTTTTAATTAATTATGATGTACAAATAACAAAATAATTAATCAAAACAAGACATACTCATCTAAAGAAAAAACTACAGCGTAAGAGAGCTTCTGTTCAATAAGAGCAAAGCTCTTTTCTTTTTTTAAATTTCTAATCTTTTGGTTCTAAAAATTTTAAATATAAAAAAAGCGGATTTTAAAATCCGCTTTTTGACTTCTATCGATATTTCATACATGGCTGAGCTTATAGACTTGAGACGTGAAAGGTATCCGTTATACAAATACCGTTCATCAGTACCAACTAAGCTTCCGCTACAATTTCACCAAATTTGCCATTATTGAAATCGTTAAACGCTTGCACGATTTCTTCTTTGCTATTCATTACAAATGGACCATAGCCTTGGATTGGCTCATTCAATGGTTTACCTGTAAGCACCAAAAACTTAGCATCTTGCACCGCTTCAAGTTGAATTGCTGCATCACCATCTTTTTCAAACATGACAATCGAGCTATCGAGCACCTTTTGTGTACCATTGAGCAGCATTTCACCTTCTAGTACAACCACCAAAGTATTGTGGTCAACTGGCACATGAATAATTTGCTCATGACTCGCTTTAAGCTGACCATCCCAAACATTGACAGGGCTAAAGGTTGAAGCAGCACCTTGTTGTTCAGCATATTTCCCAGCAACCACACGTAAGTGGCCTGCATCATCATCAAAATGAATCACAGGAATATCTTGCGCAGAAATTGCTTGATACTTAGGTTGGGTCATTTTATCTGCCGCAGGTAAATTCACCCAAAGCTGAACCATTTCAAAGATTCCCCCTTTTTCAGTGAATTCATGTGAATGGAATTCTTCATGAACCAATCCTGCGCCCGCAGTCATCCATTGCACATCACCTGTTTTAATGGTTCCACCACCACCATGTGAGTCTTTATGGGTAACTTCACCTTGGTAGGCAATCGTTACTGTTTCAAAGCCACGATGTGGATGTGAACCTACACCGTGCTGTTCATGGCTAGGTGCAAATGTATAAGGCGCTGCATAATCCAATAATAAAAAAGGACTAATCGCTTGACCTAAACGATCATAAGAAAACAAATTTTTTACAGGAAAGCCATCACCAACCCAATGCATATTTTGATTGCGGTATACACCAATAATTCTTTTCATCTCAATACTCCTATCTCTAGGCTTTAATATGAATCCATTTTAAGTTTTTTAAAGTGATCAATACAGCAATCTACCAATACGCTGAATCCCAAATATAGGATATTCAACAGCCAAGGCTCAGCGTAGTTTTTAATCAATAATCTTATTTATGAGATTATTAATCTCAGTTTATAGGCTTAATTATCATGATTAAGCCACGTAACATGAAATCCATGCAAAATAATTTGTTTTGTATTTAAGCACAATTTAAATTTTAGTGACTTCAAGGATATAAAAAATGGGAAAACCTTACGTTCGTTTAAACAAAGATGATGCTGCGGTATTGTTAGTCGATCATCAAACTGGATTACTTTCTTTAGTCCGTGACATTGACCCAGATAAGTTTAAAAATAATGTTCTGGCACTGGCTGCTGCAGCTCAATATTTTAACCTTCCAACCATTTTGACCACCAGTTTTGAAGATGGTCCCAATGGTCCACTGGTACCCGAGTTAAAAGCACTTTTTCCAGATGCACCATATATCGCTCGCCCTGGTCAAATCAATGCTTGGGACAATGAAGACTTTGTCAAAGCAGTAAAAGCAACAGGCAAAAAACAACTGATTATCGCAGGTGTTGTCACCGAGGTTTGTGTTGCATTTCCGGCACTTTCTGCCCTAGAAGAAGATTTTGAGGTCTTTGTCATCACCGATGCTTCTGGAACATTTAACCCGCTGACACGTGACTCAGCTTGGGATCGTATGAGCAATGCAGGCGCGCAATTAATGACTTGGTTTGGTGCCTCTTGTGAGCTGCATCGTGATTGGCGTAATGATATTGAAGGTTTAGGTACGCTATTTGGTAACCATATCCCTGACTATCGTAACCTGATCAATAGCTACACTCAAAATACTTCTCAGAAATAAGACAATGATTTAAGCGAGAAATGTAATCTTTTGCATTTCTTGCTTTTATTTGTACAAATTTTAAAATATTTTCCTATTAATGATACTATTTAATCATCAACACACTTGAGATGAAGCTGTGCACTCTTTTGATGACTACTATTATTTCTATCTGGTGGTAAAGCATGGTGGATTTAGTGCTGCCAGTGAAGCCAGTAATATCACCAAGTCTAAACTGAGCCGACGTATTCTGGATTTAGAAGCTAAATTTAATGTGACCTTGATTCAACGCTCAACCCGACATTTTAAAGTCACACCACTCGGACAAGAGTTTTTTGAGGAATGTGCAAAGATTATTGAACAAGCCGATAATGCTCAGAATGTCTTATTAAAACAAGAAATTGAATTACAGGGACTGATTAAAATTAGTTGCCCACCGGTGATGATGGAACATCAAATTCGACCAATTCTAAATCAGTTTTTAAAAAAATATCCTAAAGTTCGGGTTGAATTGGCACTCACCAGTCGACGTATCGATGTGCTGCATGATGATATTGATTTGGCCATTCGTACTAATTTTTCAAGCAATGAAGACTCCAGTATTATCGTTAGAGATGTAATTAAAACCACGCACTGTTTAGTGATTAGTCCTGAACTTTTAGGCGATCGTGAAATCCAACATGTTACAGAACTTTGTGAATTTCCAACCATTGTATTAGGTACAGATAAACAGCACTATCATTGGCATTTACATCATATTCAGCAACGAGAAGAAATCGATATTCCATTACAGCCTCGAGTCAAAAGTAATGACTTAATGGGTGCGTATTATGCAGTACTCGATGGCTTAGGTATTGCCGATCTTCCCTATTTAACGGTAGAACGAGACATTGCTTCAGGGCGTTTAATCCATCTGTTACCAGAGTGGTGTTCCAATATTGGTGTTGTACAGTTGGTTTATGCATCTCGCAAAGGTCAACGCTTAGTCATGGAAAAATTGATTGAAGATTTAGTCGATGGTATTCGTGCCTATGCACCTAAACACGATGGTTATATTTTATAAAGCCAAGCGAACAATAAAAAAACCAGAAGTTTAACTTCTGGTTTTTCAATTCTAACCCTATGCAATGATTAGATTTTACCGATCAAATCAATTGAAGGTGCAAGTGTTGCATCGCCTTCTTTCCATTTTGCAGGACATACTTCACCTGGGTGGGCATGCACATATTGTGCTGCTTTCACTTTACGCAGTAATTCTTGTGCATCACGTCCAATGCCACCGGCATTGATTTCAATAATTTGAATTTTACCTTCAGGATCAATTACGAAAGTGCCACGATCTGCAAGGCCTTCAGCTTCAATCAACACTTCAAAGTTTTTTGCCAAAGCCCAAGTTGGATCACCCACCATTGGATATTGAATCTTTTTGATTTCATCTGAGTTGTCATGCCATGCTTTATGGGTAAAGTGTGTATCGGTAGAAACTGAGTAAATTTCTACACCCATTTTTTGGAATTCAGCATAGTTATCTGCTAGATCGCCTAACTCTGTTGGGCAGACAAAAGTAAAGTCAGCAGGATAGAAAAATACCACAGACCATTTACCCAAGAAGTCTTTTTCAGACACTTCGATAAATTCACCATTTTTATATGCAGTTGCGTTAAATGCTTTAACTTCAGTATTGATCAAACTCATTTGGTCTTTCTCCAATAGATTTCAGGGATTGCTTATCTGTGGAATCACTATACGAAAAATTATTAAATCGGTAAAACTGGAGTTTTTAATAAAAATAATCGGTTTTATAGATTTATTTTTCCAATCTGTTGGCTTGGTTTGATTGAAAATATTATTTCAAACTTTGCTTGACCTTTCGCCTTTTACTCTATAGATTTTCTTTTTGAGTGGACTTTAAAAAATGACGTTCTCAATTCTTTTGGAGCAATTCCAAAACCTTCCTTTTGGTACAGATGCTTTTAAACAACTGAAAATAAACTGCGAATCTCAAATTGCTCATTCTGAGGCTGATTTTGAGAAAACGGCGATTTTTATGATTTATGGTTTTGCCAAAAACTATGTCTTACTTTATGAAGACCAAGCCATTACTGCTGAATTTGCGGCAAAAGCAAAAAACCAATTGCTAGGCTATATGCAGCAACTCGACACAGCAATCCAGACTCAAAATAGTGCAACAATTCTTAATCACTTAGATCAAGTCACAGCGCACTATATGCAAAGCTCACGAATTTTTTAATCACAGTATCCGTAATTCAACAAGCTTGGTTATTCAGCCTTGTTGTTGCTGATATACGCTTTCTAAACTGCACCAAGCCGCATGTGCCAATGCTGCTTGGTAAACTTTTGGCGTGGCTTTCACTTTACCTGACAACCATGCCCGACAATAACTTTCTGTCGATCCAACCATAAATGACAATAATAATTCATGGGGAATGTTCTTGATCACCCCATAATCGGGTTGTTGCTTCATCCAAGCCAATAAGTGTTGATTACGTAAATGATTCTGCTGTTTTAGCTGATCCCGCTGAATACTTTTAGAAATACTAAAATTGGCAGCATATAAAAATCTTGCAAAATCTGGATAATCCATGACCCAATCTATATAGCTTGCTGTCATCACTTGAATACCCTGCTGTAGACTTTGTGCAGACAATAATGCTTGATCACGGCGTTCCGCTTGGTCTTCTATGGCTAAAATATACAGGGCTGCCACTAAACCTTCTTTATTTTTAAAATGGTGGTAAATCGCCCCCACACTGGTTTGTGCACGTTCACGGATCATTTCTATTGTTGTTGTTTCAATCCCATGTTCTAAAAAACAAGCTAATGCTTCCGTTAAAATCACCCGTTTTAATTCTGCACGGCGCCCACTATAACGACGTTCCAACAAACTTTGATTATTCATCTACAGCCTTTGATTTTATTTAAGCATTTTCTATATGACATTTTACGCGATTCAAATCGTCTGTCGAGCCAACAACAGAATTTAATTCTGTATTAGAATAATATTCTGTAAACTAAATAATATTCTGTAAACTAAATAAGGAATACAACAATGAGCCAAACCCTAAAACTGTGGAATAGATTTAAAAATAAGCCTGCTGGCAAATGGACATTTTCAAAATTATTGTGCTTAAAAGCACCTTATTTCAGCAGTATCTCACCTGTTTTTGAACGACTTGAAGCGAACTATGCTGAAATTAAAATCAAAAAACACCGTGCTGTTCTCAATCATATTGGTACAGTCCATGCTATTGCCATGTGTAATATGGCTGAACTTGCTGGCGGAACCATGACTGATGTAACCGTGCCTTCCTCGCATCGTTGGATTCCCAAAGGGATGACGGTTGAATATTTAAAGAAGGCTGAAACTGATTTAATTGCGATTGCCACGCCTGTTGAAAGCAATTTTCAGTGGAATCAAGGTAGTGATTATTTGGTCAATGTGGAGGTTAAAAACATGCACAATGATCTGGTATTTAAAGCTGTGATTACCATGTGGGTTTCAGCAAAAAAGTGATTGTCTAAAACCAAATCATGAGGTTCATAAAAAAACCCTTTGTTTTCACAAAGGGTTTTTGATCAAGCTTGACCGTTTTATCAATTAAAACGGTAAGTCATCATCTAAATCCGCAGGGGCAGCAGTAGGTGCTGATGGTGTAGCTGCAGGTTTAGGCGATTGAAAACCTTGATTTACGTTGTTTCCGCCATTGCCATAGCCACCTTGTGGATTGGCATTGCCGTAACCACCACCTTGATTACCTTGATTCGCATAACCGCCACCACCTTGGTTGTTGTTAAAACCACCTTGCTGGTTGTTATTGAAACGTGGTTGGTTATAACCACCATTGTCAGCAGCAGCGCCTTCACCTTGTTGACGGTTGTTGTCAAGCATCTGCATTTGTTCGCCACGAATTTCAGTGGTATAGCGCTCTTGACCATTTTGATCCGTCCACTGACGGGTACGTAAAGAACCTTCAATATAAACTTTTGAACCTTTACGTAAATACTGCTGTGCAATCTCACCTAAACGGTTGTGCAATACAATACGATGCCATTCCGTTTGTTCTTTTCTTTCACCGGAATTTTTGTCTGTCCAAGATTCACTTGTCGCAATTGAAAATTGAGTGAGAGAACCCCCATTTGGGAAAGTTTTAGTCTCAGGATCACGACCTAAAGTACCAACTAAAATAACTTTATTTACACCACGCATTAGATGTTATCTTCCTATTCGATTCTATGTTTTACTTTATAAGAGTTATGTTTAAATGGCTACCTCTTTCCCAAACAACTGCGTTAAATGTTGTCGCGCAGCATCATCAATTTGCTGTTTATCAACTTTTATATACGCAACTTGCTGGTCAGACATAACCACAACTTCCTCAATACCACGAATTGACAACAACTGAGAAGTCCAATTATCGGTTTGTTTATCCTCAGGCAATCGTAATACGATTGATGTTAAATATCGTGGTTGAGCTAGCCCAAAACTAATGAGCAACCAAAGTATAGCAATAGCTGATAAGACACTCCAACCCATTGTTGTATTATTGAGCAAAATTAATTGCCCACCAAGTGTCCCACCAAAAAAAGCCCCTAAAAATTGAGCACTTGCATTGACGCCCATCGCTGTTGCTTTGGATTGAATCGGCGCTGCTTTAGACAGCCATGATGGGAGTAATGCTTCCATGACATTAAAGGCAATAAAGAACAATCCAAGGCCTAACAACAAGACATATTTGGATTCATAACCAAAAATCAGAATGACTAATCCTGCTATAATTCCCGCAATTGCCGTTAGAAAAATGCTGCGCATTTTACGGTATTTTTCAGCCAGAATAATGCTCGGAAATGCAAAGAACAGACTGATGACCAACAAAGGCAAGTAAACAATGCCATGTTGCGCCAAAGGGATCCCAGCAAAATTGATCAATTGAGAAGGCACATAAACAAACATTGCGGTAAGCAATAAGTGCAACGCAAAAACTGAAACATGCAGACGATTCAGATCGCCCATTTTTAAGACTTGTTTGAGCTGATGCAGATAACCTTGTTTAAAGTTTTTATGATGACGGGTGGTTTTAGGCACCATAAACAACATGAGAATTGCCAATAACCCCATAATTGTTGTTACCCAGAATAGCCCTGAAATCCCCACCAAACTGGTGAGCCAAGGTCCTAAACTAAAAGCCACAACAAAAGACAAACCGATACTCATGCCCATCACAGCCATGGCTTTGGTTCGATTCTCTTCACGGGTGACATCAGCCAGCAAAGCCATAACAACCGCAGATACAGCGCCAGCTCCAGCAATCGCACGGCCAATAATGACCCCATAAATGGTTTCAGACATTGCCGCAACAGCACCACCCAAAGCAAACAGCAGTAAGCCAAAAATAATCAAAGGTTTACGACTAAAACGATCTGCCCATAAGCTAAAAGGAATTTGCAGAAGTGCTTGGCTGAGGCCATAGACACCGACCGCTAAACCGATCAAAGCAGGTGTTGCATACTGATAGGACTGACCAACCACCGCAAACACAGGGATAATCATGAACAACCCCAACATGCGTAAAGCAAAAATACTACTTAATGCAAAGGTCGAGCGGCGTTCTAAAGGATTCATCATATCTACTGGCTTATCAAAACTGGCGAGCTAATTATCAAACACATCATCGCATATTGTGGCAACTTTGTGGAAACATTGAGCATAAAAAAGAGCACTGTTAAAGTGCTCTTGTATTGTAATCTCTTTTCTTAAAAAAGGATTAACTCTGTTGTTCAATTCGCTTGTTATATTGAATTGATGCAATGACTGCCCAAACAATAAATGCAACACCAATCAAACCAGTGACTACTTCAGGTACATGTAAACCTGTACCACTTGCAATCATGATAAATGCCAAAGCGCCAATGGCATAATGCGCACCATGCTCAAGGTAGATATAGGCATCAAGTGTACCTTTATCGACCAAGTAGATTGTCATTGAACGAACAAACATCGCACCAATAGCTAAACCGAGCATAATAATGACAACATCAGAGGTAATCGCAAATGCACCGATTACGCCGTCAAAACTAAACGATGCATCTAAGACTTCTAGGTAAATAAAGCCACCAATACCAGCTTTGATGACACCTGTAGGTGCACCATTGGCATCATGACCCACAGCATTGCCGTCTTCATCTACTTCTGGCTCGCCACCTAGTAGATGACTGAGTACTTGTACACCGATATAAATCACGATGCCCCAAATACCTGCCATTGTGACCACAAGGCGTTTCGCTTCATCTACATTTGCAGCCATAATCAGCAATGCAACTAGAGCAAGGAATACCGACATTGCGGGTACATTGGCTAAGTTGGCTAAACGCTTTTCAATCCATTTAAACCAATGGGTATCTTTACCTTCATCCAAGAAAAAGTTTAAAAATACCAACAACAAGAATGAACCACCAAAAGCGGCGATTTCAGCATGATGTGCCAATAATTTTTCTGAGTATTGAATTGGATCATTTAATGCCATTTTCACAACATCAAACATGCCCATATCCGCTGTGACTGCAACAATCACAACCGGAAATACCAGTCGCATACCAAACACAGCAATCAAAATACCAACGGTTAAAAAGATCATTTTCCAGAAATGATCCCAATTACGCAGTACAGATGCATTTACAACAGCATTGTCAAAAGACAGAGACACTTCCATAACAG
This sequence comes from Acinetobacter legionensis, assembly GCF_048551735.1. Classification (NCBI taxonomy): domain Bacteria; kingdom Pseudomonadati; phylum Pseudomonadota; class Gammaproteobacteria; order Moraxellales; family Moraxellaceae; genus Acinetobacter; species Acinetobacter legionensis. Next base: position 44,893 of record NZ_JBIMBV010000020.1, on the reverse strand, counting down.
CAAGAATTGCCGTAATGGTCAGTGCAGAGAGCATGGCTTGCACGCCTGCATTTGGACCATGGGTAAAGCCCCAATATGCAGAGATTGCCAAACACACGATCGTAAAAAATATTGAGAAACCAAAATGTTTCATCATGGGAATTCGACCTACGGAGAATAGTTTTTGAATCAGAAAACTGAAATAAAAATCGCGTTTTTAATGCGCACATTATGACGACTTTTTCACATTTATCCAAAGTTCTTTGTCATATTTTTATGCAAATACAATCGAATTTTCTGCATTCAAATACCTAAAGCAATTTAGAGTTGCTATAGTCTTGCAAACTGAAATCATTTTATAACTTGAATCACTGCATAGGAAAACGGCATGTCTTTTTCTCAAGACGTTTGGCAACGTAATCTTGCTTTATATAACAAAACTTTAGCGCTTCCATTTAACCAAGAACTTGCGACAGGCTCATTAAACAAGGAAGCTTTTTGTCATTATGTGATTCAGGATGCGCATTATCTGGTGGCATATGGTCGTGCATTGGCTGTCTGTGGTGCAAAAGCATTTGATGCTGACGATATCATCCAATTTACCCAAGGTGCGAAAGAAGCGATTGTGGTTGAACGTAGCCTACACGATGGATTTATGAAAGATTTTGGGATTAGCAAAGCTGACTTTGAGAATACCCCCCTTACCCTTGCCTGCCATCACTACACGACTTTTTTAACTGCGACGGCTTGGTCTGAAAGCTATCCTGTGGTTTTGGCTTCGTTACTGCCTTGCTTCTGGATTTATGCAGAAGTTGGTAAAGATATTGTGAGTAAATCTATTGCCAATAATCCATATCAAGCATGGATCGATACCTATTCGGGTGAAGAGTTTAACCAAGCAGTTAAAAATGTTTTAGCAACGATTGACCGTATTGCAGAACATTGCGATGCAGATACCCTTGAGAAAATGCATAAAGCCTATACCAAAGGTGCTGAATTAGAATGGCTGTTCTGGGATAGCGCTTATCATCAAAGACAATGGTTAGGCTTAGATTAGTAATACAATTTTATTGAAAATTGATGATGTTATATAAAGATGAATAATTCATCTACTTTATGTGTCTTATCTACAACTATCCCTTATAAAACTGAGGGATAGCCTCAATAAAAAGAGTGCCAAAGCACTCTTCACTCGCAACAGAATACACTAAAATGCTATTTTAAGTTAATCTGATAAATTGCTGTACTGCCACTGACTTCATTGCCCACTATCAACATAGGCTTTGCATTTGGTGAATCTTTGGCAGAGACAAACGTCAGCCCTTCAGGACCTAAATCACTTTTCTCAATCAGAATCTGCTTGCCATCCTTGTTTAAGATTGGCTGACCTTTGGCATCTTTATAAACCTGATCCTGTTTAAAAGTACGATTATTAAAATACTGTATAAACACAGGCTTTTCTGGATTGCTAATATCGTATACCATTATCCCACTTTGGCGCTCTAAGCCTATAAAGGCAAAGGTTTTTTTGCCAATCGTACCCAGCGCTAAACCTTCAGGCTCAGGCCCTTTATTGTCACTTCGGTCATCAAAAGCCACCGCTTCATGATCACTATTAAAATAATTTGGAAATAGCTCAGCAACTTTACGCTCAAACTCACTGCCTGAATCCCAAACTAACTTGCCTTGTGCATCCCATATACTGAAAGAACGCGCGCCATAGCTATAAAGTTTGCTATAGGTCAATAATCCATTGGCATCCAATTTTGGTGAGCCATCCGTGTTGGTTTGATAACCCATATTCCAAGCAATGTTTAAACGTCCTAATTGTGTATCATCACGGCACATGCTTGGATCAGTCGCTGTTGCACCACAATAGGCAAAAACCGTTGCATCTAGTTTGGCACCTTTTACACCTGTTGCAAGATTGACTAAGTGTGCGGGATAATCACCTTTGTTATTGAAACCTTTGACATTAAACAGATGTTTCATTCGAATTGCTTCAACAAAACCTTGGCTTTGATCTCCTGCATAGTACGCTTTTGAGTCTTTTAGCCATTCACGTGAATCACCTTCATTGGCGGTGACTAAATAACTCGCCCCATTGGCTTGATAATGGGCAATTGAATCAGGTTGATACATCCCCACCAAACCTGGCCAAGTTTGGATGTTAATTTTTCCATCTTTATCACTGACATCTAGTGCATTGTGAGCAAGCCCATGATCTTTATAACCTAATGGAAAAATATCAGTCACTTTTTTAGCAACGATATCAATTTTGGCAATGGCATTATTTTCTTGTAAGGTCACCCAAGCGGTTTTCCCATCATTGCTGATGGTGATGTATTCAGGCTCTAGATCTTGAGCCACCGTCGCTTTAGGACCAAAAATGCGTACACCCGATTTAATCAAATCGGCTTTTTTATCATTAAACGCTTTAAAATCGGCAAGGCTAGCGGTTGGTCGTTGAATATTGCTAATATCAATAATGCTGATTGAACCTTCAGGATCGATACTATAGTCATCATTCGGTTCCGCCTCATTTGCCACCAAAACAGTTTTACCATCTGGACTAAATGTCAGCATATCAGGTAAAGCACCAACTTCGACTTGACTAATCAATTTCAAATCTTTGGCATTAAAAAAAGCCACAATACCTTTATCTGTTTTTTGTTTGGCTTGAACAGCAAGTGCCACAATGCCATTTCTAATCGCAACTGAATTTACTTCAGAATCAGCTAAAGCTTCACGAGCCGAAAGCTCACCAATATGCACAGGCGTTTCTGGTTTAGACACATCTAACACATCAACCAAACCCTTTTTAGCATTGACCACAAATACCCGTTTTGTTGTTGCATCATATGCGGGAATCTCTGCTGCACTTTCAGCAAAAATACCCGTTTCATAACGCCCCAGTAAGCTTAAATTAATGCTTTCAGGTGTGCTTTCTTCAACCGTTGGCGCTGTTGTTTTATGATCATCATTACATGCCACTAAACCCACAGAAAGCATTGCTAAACACAATGCTGAAACTTTTATGTTCATAAACAGCCCATTTTTTGTTTAATTTGGCTTAATGTATCCATCACGGGTGTAAGTTCCATGACAAGCAGATTACAGTTTTATGGCAATTTCTTGAACATTCAATTGGATATTGCGCCTGATTCAATATAAAGCAACGATTTCATACAGATTTAGTCAGATGATTGTTTTAAAATATTCACAAAATGGGATTATTTAAGTTCTATGACGACTACGCCATCGCACAGTAAACTCCAACCTAAATTCTATTTATTGGTTTTTTTAGTTTCGATCGGCTTTTTCATGCAAGGCTTAGATACCACGATTATCAATACCGCTTTGCCTGCGATGGCAGAAAGCCTGCAAGAAAATCCATTAAAAATGCATGGCATCGTGATTAGCTATGTCTTGGCAGTTGCTGCATGTATTCCTTTAAGTGGTTGGTTGGCAGATCGCTTTGGGGTACGAAATATCTTTTTTGCAGCGATCGTGATTTTTACCGCTGCCTCATTGGGCTGTGCACTGTCCAATGACTTCAATCTGCTTATTGTATTTCGAGTTATTCAAGGTATCGGTGGCGCATTACTGGTTCCAGTCGGGCGACTCGCCATGTTAAAAATCATCCCTCGTGAGCAGTTTCTTTCTGCAATGAGTTTGATGAGCTTAGCAGGCTTACTCGGTCCATTAATGGGCCCGATCTTAGGCGGTTGGTTGGTCGAATATGCGTCTTGGCACTGGATTTTTCTGATTAATTTACCCATCGGTATTTTAGGCACTTTTGTCACCTTTAAAGCCATGCCCAATGTGACTGAAGCATCGGTAAAATCCTTTGATTTCAGTGGCTTTATCCTATTGGCAATCGCAATGGTGGGAATGGCTTTAGGGATTGAAAATATTGCTAGCAATGAAATCTCCAGAAGCCTGAGCTTAAGCTTACTTTTCGCAGGGATAATCTCAGCATTGGTCTATGCCTATCATGCCCATACCCATAAAAATGCATTGTTTCGTAGTCGACTGTTTAAAAATAAAATCTATACCATCGGTGTACTCGGTAATTTCTTTGCGCGCTTTGGTGGAAATGCGGTTCCTTTTATTTTGCCACTGATGCTTCAAGTCGCCTTTAAAATGGAACCTTTTATGACTGGGGTAATGATGACCCCAATTGTACTTGGTTCATTATTTTCTAAACCCATCATTCGCCCGATTCTACAACGTACTGGTTATCGTCCATTTCTACTGGTCAATACCTTATTGATCGGTGCATGTATTGCCAGTTTTGCCTTACATACAGCGGATACCCCGACATGGTTAGGTGTAGTGCATTTCTTTATTTTTGGCGTACTCAACTCATTACAGTTTGTGACCATGAATACCCTTACACTTAAAGATCTCCCGCAACAGGATGCCAGTAGTGGGAATAGCTTTTTATCAATGATTATGATGTTATCAATGAGTATTGGGATTGCTTTGGCAGGTACTTTACTCAATGCATTTACAGGCTATTTTAGTGAAGCGCATATTACACAAGCATTTCACTATACCCTGATTTGCTTAGGTGCGATTAACATCATTACGGCGTTGATATTCTTTCAAATTCCCAAAGATGCGCAAATTTAAGTGTTGCAATTTTTATTCAGCCATCGTTTTTTAGAACCAAAGCACGTTAAACTGATCCATCTGGATATTTAGAAAAACCATGTCAAAATACGCTGCGAAAAAACACAAACAGCAAAAAATCACTCGCAATAGCTCAGTTTTAGCGATCGCACTTTTCTGCTGCGTCATACTCGGCACTTTGTTTTTTGTTCATAATAATGCTGCCTTGGCTGAAGCCTATCCGATTAAAGGTTTCGATGTTTCACATCATCAAGGTGATATTGATTGGAAAAAAATCTCTCCGCAGCACTATCAGTTTGTCTATCTCAAAGCCACTGAAGGTGGCGATTATCAAGATGATAAATTTCAGCAGTATTGGTTAGAAGCACGTGAACGTGGTATGCGCGTGGGGGCTTATCACTTCTTTCGTTTATGTCGTGATGGTGACATTCAAGCACAGAATTTTATTAAAACGGTGCCAAATAAAAGTAATGCCTTGCCCCCTGTGATGGACTTGGAATATGACAGCAGTTGTATAAACACCTATACCAAAGAACAATTAATCAAACACATCAAAAGTATGCATGATCAATTGCAAAAGCATTACGGTAAACAACCGATTTTTTATACCTCTAAAATCTTTTACAACATGGTACTCACAGGTGAGTTTAAAGATACACCGATTTGGATTCGTGAATATAAAGATAAGCCTGATTTAAAAGACCAACGTGCATGGACATTTTGGCAACAGAGCAACCAAGGTAAAATTCAAGGCATCGAAAAAAATGTCGATTTAAATGTGTTTTATGGTGATGCAGAACAGTGGCAGCAATTTTTACAGAAAAATAAGTTGAATTAAGTGCAATCAAAATCTTTCATGACATAAGCTGTCGCATATTCTTTACAAAATTCAAATTCATCAATAGAAACAAATCAAGATCGGTTAGAATAATTACACAGCGTTTCAACACTGTGTAATTCATGAGAAAAATCATCCATATTGACATGGATGCATTCTATGCATCTGTAGAGCTACTCGACCGTCCTGAATTAAAGCACTTGCCTGTAGTGATTTCATCACATCATCCTCGGGCTGTGATTGCTGCTGCATCCTACCCAGCGCGTCAGTTTGGGTTACGTTCTGCCATGTCGATGTCACAGGCAAAAAAACGTTGTCCTCAGGTCTATGTGATTGAACCGAATTTTGAAAAATATCGTGATGTTTCTGTAAAAATTCATGAAATTTTTCAAAAATACACTGCGCTTATCGAACCTTTATCTTTAGATGAAGCTTATTTAGATGTCACTGAAAATTTACAAAATATTCCCAGTGCAACTGAAGTGGCGGAACGAATTCGAGCCGATATTTTTCAACAAACAGGGCTTACGGCTTCAGCAGGTGTGGCACCGAATAAATTTCTTGCCAAAATTGCCTCGGATTGGAATAAACCCAATGGCATTTGCATCATTAAACCGACCCAAGTTCAACATTTTATCCATGATTTACCCCTGAAAAAAATTCCCGGTGTTGGTAAGGTCACTCAGGAAAAACTGAAAAGCTTAAACTTAGAGACTTTGGGTGATTTGCAAAAAATTGAAGAAAATATACTGATCCATCATTTTGGCAAATATGGCAGACAGTTATTTTTATATGCCCAAGGTATTGATGATCGTCCAGTACAAGCCGAACGACAACGTCAGCAAATTTCTAAAGAAACCACATTTGATGATGATCTCAGCCTTGAACAGTGTTCAATCTATTGGGACAATTTAATTGAACGTGTTTGGCTCAGTTTAGAAAAAAAACACATGCAGGCTCGTGGTGTCACCGTGAAGTTAAAACTCAAGAATTTTCAAGTTTTACAGCACAGTAAAAGTTTTAAAACCGCACTTCAATCACAGCAAGAAATGGTTCAAGTCATTCAAATATTATTAAGCGAAATGCAAATTCCTGAGCATTTTCAATTCCGTTTAATCGGAGTCGGTTTGTATCAACTGACAGATCAGCAAGATGAAGCACAATTATCATTATGGTAAACACAAATGAAAAAGACATGTGCCGCATCAGCTTAAATCTTTTACTTTATATCAGAAATAAAATCTTGAATTAATCTAGCCACTTGATGGGCGTGTACATTGGCCAAATCATGTTGACCTTGTTCAATGACATGCAATCTAGAATGCTGGATTTTTTCATGTAAATATTTACCCACACCCACAGGGCTAATGGGATCTGCATCCCCCCACAGCAACAGGACTGGGCACTCTATTTTATATAATAAATCATCTAGATGGGATTGATGCTCGACAAACCAATTGGGTACTGCAAATGTTTGCTGGTAATCCCCCCGCCAATTGGCAACCTGAAAAGGACTTAAATCAATTCCACCAGAGCTTGCAACCAAAACCAAAGCGTTGATCAATTCAGGTTTTTGTAATGCAGCTTGAACTGCAAAAACACCTCCCATAGATTGAGCAATTACAATGCTGGGTTGTTGAATTTGGTGGAGAATATAACTCTGCAAATCGTCAAAACTATGAATATGCGGATGCTCTGGATGCCCAGCAAAACTTGGATAGGCCATCACTGTTTTTTGATGATCGGCTGAAAGCTGCTGTATAACAGGTTGCCAAAACGCTGTACTTCCCGATGCACCTGGTAAAAAAATTAAATGCATTCACCCATCCCCTTGATATACAAAATTTAATCATCACTCTTTAGTTTAGCGCGTTGAAAAGCAGGACGCTGCTGAATTCGTTCAGCATAGGCAGCCAGTCGAGGGGTTTTATTTTTAGTTCGTTGTTGCATGGCAATCACGGGAAAACTCATTTGAATGTCGGCAAAAGAAAACTCACCTGCGGCATAGTCATGTTGACTAAAATAATCTTCCAAAAAGGCTGCATGTTCTTTTAAACGAGGATTGCTAAAGCCACCACGGACACCTTCTGAAATTTTCTTTGCAATAGGACGAATTAAAAAAGGAACATGTTTTGGCATATTGGTCATCACCAATGTCATAACAAGATAAGGCATTAAAGAACCTTCGGCATAATGCATCCAGTAGTTATATTGCATTAAGTCTTTAGGATTCTGAGGCTTAAACTGATTTTTTGTATCATAGGTCGCCTGAAGATAATCTAAAATCACAGCAGACTCTGCAATGGTCAGGTCACCATCGGTCAATACAGGTGACTTTCCAAGCGGATGAACTGCTTTTAACTCAGGGGGTGCAGCAAAAGTAGGTAAGCGTTTATAGTACTTAATCTGATATTCAAGCCCTAGCTCCTCTAAAGCCCAAATAATACGGAGTGAACGAGATTGATCAAGGTGATGTAATGTAATCATTGTATTGCCTCAGTTTTTATTCTTCGACTATAAATTGATCTCAACTTTTCAACAATTCTATTACTGTATTTAAATCATTTTTTTATCAACTTTGTTTATACTCTAGCTTCAATATTGGTTATTCTGAGAATAAAAATGAAGTCACTTACCCCATTAATTTTCTTCTTTATTTGTTCAAATCTATATGCATATCAACCCAAGCTTATGTTACTGGGAGCTCTTGAGAATAAGGGAGAGTCCTTTATTGATGTAAATGCACATCAAAAAATTCGTGATTCGTTTAAGCAAGCTGTTATCTATGAAAAATATGCCCATCCTATAAAAGATGAGCAAGGTGTAACATATCAATCTGTTATTAAACAACTTATTGTGGATTGCACAGGAAAAACTATCGCCATTCGGGGCGCTGATTACTTTATAGGAAAAACCTCAAACAGCACATTAGTGAAAAAATTTGATGACATTACGTTGAGCCATGATGGTGAAACGGGGGCAGCTTTTTATTCCTTTGACGACTTAGAGTTTAAAGCGTTGAATCAAAATAAATTTTATAACAAGATTTATGTAAACACCTGTAAATAATCAATAAAAAATTGCATAATCTTACTGATAGAAAAAAAGATATTTTGTTTTTATACAAAATATCTTTTACATAGCCGTTTTTTAGATAATCGTGGTATTGATTTCCACACTACGCAATAAAGTCTTGGTCACTGGGGTTTTTTGGCAAATGTCTAACACTTTTTGATGCACCGCTTCAGACAACGGAGTCGCAAAAGACAAGCGACGCTCGACCCATTCTTTCCCCTCTTTATTGGCATTAAAATCAGCTTCAACTGTAAACTCACCCAAATCAAGCCCTTTGTGTTGAGCATACATACGCAAAGTAATCATGGTACAAGAAATTAAACCTGAACAAATAAAATCATAAGGCGCTAAGCCCTTGTCTTGCCCACCGAATGATTCTGGTTTGTCGGTAATCAGTTGATGTTTTCCACTCACCACCTCACCTGACCATGGTTCTGGATAGGTTTTTACCTTTGCATTTGCAATAATTGCCATTTTATTTTCCTTTAATCTTTAAATTTTTAGTGAATGCCAGTTTAAATAAAATTTGTAAACGCAACACTTGCGCTAAAGGCTGGTCAAATACACCTTTAACGCAAATTATTTAGTTTGAATCCATATTACAATGCACAATGCAGCACATCACTTCGATGCTCGCATCTTGTCTGGGAATGCTGGTGCTTCTAAACGTGGACCATCATAATCAGGGATCGTTCCAAAACGGGCATCCTGATTTGCCCATTGTTCTGTTGCTGTTTTTAGTTCTTCCTGTGTTCTGCCCACAAGATTCCACCACAGTAAAATAGGCGACTCAAAAGGTTCACCACCTATCAACAGTAAACGCGAGCCTTTTGGTAGTTCAACCTCAATCTGAGAAATTCCAGGTTCAATCACTACCATATTGTCACTATTTAAATCATGACCATTGACGGTTGCTTCACCTTCTAATGCCATAAATCCATATTCAAAATGAGGATTCAGTGGAATACGTGTCTTGGTTGATTCTTTTGCAAAAAAATCGATCCCCACTAATTCTGTATGCACTTTGACAGGAGATTTGATATTCATGAATTCACCGACTAAAACTGTAAATTCAATATGATCCTGCTCGACAACTGGTAATTCTGGATAATGATCAAACTGCGGTGCCATATTGATCTTATCATCAGGCAATGCAATCCAAAGCTGTGCAGCATGCATTCTGGTTTCAGTATCGGGAGCAACTTCTGTATGGGAAATTCCATAACCCGCAGTCATCAGATTCACTTGTTTAGGACGAATCAATTGTTTAGAGCCGATGCTGTCTGTATGCATCATCGTCCCTTCGATCATCCAAGTGAAAGTCTGTAATCCAATATGTGGATGCGGTCCGACATCCAATCCATCTCCCTGAGGAAATACCACTGGGCCAGCGTGATCTAAAAAGCACCATGCGCCAATCATGCGTTTTTGACGGCTTGGTAATGCACGTTTAATGACGGTGCCTTTGCCTATTTCTGCTGAACGAATTGGAAAATCTTGAATAAACTGATTCACGTATTTTTCACAATCGTCAGAGTTAGAAATCTCGGTATAGTTGGTATTGGTCATGTTGTTATCCTAAATTTGTCCATCAGCTCAGGACGTTATTTTAACTTCTACAATTTCATTTTATTTAGCTTATCGGTTTTATATACATTGGCCTATAGCTATCTTAATACGCTGAATACTATCAATAGGACAATAATAGTTTGGTTTTTGTTATGCATTTTCTGATCACAAAATTTGGAAACAATACTTTACCAAATTGAATATTCACGTTGGAATGTTTATAGACTCGTAGTCGCACCATGACATGTTCAAGTCTTGATCGAATTAAGCAGAAGGTGGTGGATTAAGATCCACAAATAATCCTGTGAAACGGCGAACCAGAGGTAAAAAAATTAATACTGTGGGAAAGGCAATCATCCATGAAAATAGCCAGACGCTAAACCATTTTGTAAAAAATCCATCAAACCAACCTACATTCTTCCATAAGTTAATCATGGAAATGGTGGCACTCATTAAAGCTGAAAGTATGAATGGCATAATCCACGCGGCATATTTTGCTGGTAATTTAGGAATTCCAGCAAAAATCATGGCAGGTTTATGTTGATGGTCTCTATTCTCGATCTTGGTTTCTGGTTTTAAATCACGCATTTTTCTTGACGTTCTGCTTTAAGTTTTTCATAAATTGTTTAACTGCTGGTTCAAAGTCTTGAAATAGCACATGATCGCGATGGGTAATTATAACTTCTAAAAAGAGTTTTAGTCCTACAGCAAATGCTTTGGTGGTTTCTTCATCAAAAAAATCAGCAGCTTTTAAGCGCTCTACAATTTGGAAAATATCATCGTGATTACCCACATTAAATTCGATATTTTCATCATAAGTTGATGGATGACCTTGCGCATCTGCAAGATGTTGAACAGTCACATGATATTGATGTTGTTTCATAAGATTTCTCTAACTTGTTAAATATTCGCCGTTGTTTAATGAAGGGTCTGTTGACAATTCGTCTACGTTTGCGACTAGGTGTGTTTTTTAAACGATACTAGGCGCGAGATACGAAATTTAGTCATTCTAAATGATGAGAAACGTCGTTTCGCAAGGTAACGACGTAGCGGCAAAAAACACGCTAGTCCCCTGCTGCGCCTTGCGCTGCAAACAAAGCAGTGCTTTGTTCTTGCTCAGGGTTGTGGCTAAAATTATCTCAGCCTTCGTTATAAAACTCGAAAATAGTCTCACTATTCTCTTCGTTTCATGCTTTACGACGTATACGTCTCATGCTCAATTTTAACCTACAACGCAAGCCATTTATGAAATGGCAACAGACCCTCATGTGGTACTAAATTTAATATCCAAAACATCAATATCAAACGCTTGAAAAACCTGCTCCACTGAGGCGATTAAAGACGCTTTATTGATCTGGGTCAGGTCGGCACATTGGATATTGAGTGACTCCACTTCGGATAAATAAGGTAAAGCATACTTAACTTCATCTCTACCGTGCAGATTTTGAGTAATCAAACCGACTTTCTCTAGATCGCTCACCACTCGATATATAGTGGATAAACTGATCTGCTTATTTTGTACATATAACTGCTGATAAATCTGCTTTGCTGTCAGTTGTGCTTTTTGATCCAACAGTGCTTTGAATACAATCACTCTTGCTTGGGTCACTTTTAAATTTGCCTGACGCAGTTTTTGTTGTATCTCACTACTCATGTCTCACCTAAACCTTCTATTGCCCTGTTATTGCATTGTTATAAACGCCCAATTTCTACTGCGGCTTGATCAATTTTTTCAGCGACTTGTCTAACTTGCTCGGCATCAAAATCTTTACCCTTAAGCTTTAAGCGCAATGATGTTTTTAAGTTTTCCATCGCACGATGAATATCCAAATATTGGTCATTTTCATGAATTTCGCGTCGAGTTTCCAAACGCTCTAATAAGTGTTTGATATGCGCGTGCTGCTCTTTTAAATGTAATTTTCCAGCATCTGTAATGTGATATTGCTTACGATCACCTTCTGTATTTTCAGCATGTAGAAAGCCAATTTCTTCAAGATAGGTCAGAGTTGGATAGATCGTGCCCGAACTTGGAGTATAGCCGCCACCGACTAGATCACTGATGGCTTTAATAATTTCATAACCATGTTTTGGCTGTTGCTGTATCAAATGTAAAACCAAAAGCTTCATTTTACCTGATTCAAACAACCGACCTCGTCGTCCACCATAACCTCGTTCGGTATGCTGTTCACGATGCTCAAAGTCATTTTGTGAATGAATATGTCGCTCTAATTTCATCTTTATTTTTCTCAAATTGATCAATTTATAATTATTAAGATATATCTTAATAAGTCTTAATACAACATTATATTACAGAATAAATTTTAATATTTTGATAAATAAGCAATTAAATTATTTTAAATCGATTTATCTTAAAAATTTAAGATATAAAAAGACAGGTAAAGTCTTTCAATAGCATCTATTGGCTATTTTCATTGTTGTTCCGGATTGCTTAAAGCTTTAGCCAATTTCTCGTTTTTATGCTTTTTGACAGTAAACTTTTAATTTTCAGATCTTTAGTCTTGACATGGCGTTTAATTTACATACAATGCGATTTGTAACAAAAAATTAATATTTTTATAACAAAAGGGTCACACAATGTTTAAGAAAACTTTATTTGCTGCATTACTTGCTACTTCTTTTGGGTCTGCACATGCATACCAAGCTGAAATTGGTGGTTCACTCGGCATTGTTGATCCAGATAAAGGGGATACATCTACTGCTTTTGCTATTGATGGAACATATTATTTTAACCCTGTTCAAGTTAAAAACAACCCATTAAACGAAGCGGCCTTTCTAGATCGCGCAAGCAACGTAAGTGCTGGGATTAGCTATATCGATTATGATGCCTACGATGTAACAGCATATGGTGTTGGTATTGAATATTTTGTTCCAAATACCGATTTTTATGCAAGTGCTGCTATTGGGCGCTCAACAGCTAAGGCCGATCATGTAGATGATTTAGATACGACAACTTACTCTGCTGAAGTCGGTTACTTGCCAATCCCAGGTCTTTTGGTTGCTGTTGGTTTAGCAGGCTATGATAATGATTTTAATGATGATATAGATCCAACTATCCGCGCTAAATATGTCACTCAAGTGGGTCGCTATGATATGAATTTTGAAGGCGATGCAAAATTTGGTGATATCGATGATTACAGCGTAGGTACAGATTTATATCTAGATAAAACCTTCAGTGTCGGATTGGCTTATTCAGGTAGCCGTGCTGATGGTAATGATGAAGACAGCTTTACAATTCGTGCAAAAAAATTCTTTACTCAACAAATCAGCTTAGAAGGTTCTGTTGATTTTGAAGATGATGATAATGTTTACGGTCTTCGCGCTGCTTACCGCTTCTAATTATTGATAAACTTTAAAAAACCGCTCTTGTATAAGCGGTTTTTTATCTCTAAATTTACTGCTCTAAATGCAGCATTCTTAACTGTAAACTCACATTGCCATTAAATTGATTTTTATCCAATTCATAAACAATACGTACCCTATCTTGCATGGGATCAAAATTGAATTTATCACGTACATTAAAGGCAATCGCATCAATCGGTTGGCCATTTTCCAAAGCTAAACGCAATTTCAGATGCACTTCTTTTAACCAACGATAATCGATGACTTTAAAACGCCCTTCAAATACCGGTGCAGGAAACTTTTGCCCCCACGGTCCTAATTGCGCCAAAGTCTCTACAGTTTGCAGTTGAAATGCTTGAGCAGGTAATTCACCATCCGTCCACAACACCGCTTGGAATAGTGCATCATCTGATTGAGCAACCAACTCAGTAAAACGTTGTTTAAATTCTTCAAAATGTTGCTTTTGAATGGTCAAACCCGCTGCTGCTGCATGCCCACCAAAATGACTAATCAAATCAGGATATTGCTCGGCAACCTTTTCAATACTGTCTCGAATATGAATACCATCAATTGAACGTGCGGAACCTTTGATATGAATTCCATCTTTATCTGCCGCAAATACAATACTGGGACGATGAAATTGCTCTTTTAAACGTCCTGCTACAATACCAATCACACCTTGATGCCAATGCTCTTCAAACATAACCAGCGCTGCGGGTAAATGGTCTTGATCAAGCTGTAGATTTTCCAACTCTGCCAAAGCCTCTTGTTTGATCTCCGATTCAACTTGACGGCGTTCTAAGTTTAAATCATTGAGTTGGCGTGCCAAAGTGTGAGCTGATTGAATATCGGTTGCCAAAAGACATTCAATACCTATGTCCATGGTTTCCATACGCCCTGCGGCATTAAGACGCGGGCCTAACACAAAACCTAAATCAGATGCTTTTAACTCAGCAGGATCACGCGCGGCAATATCTAATAAGGCACTGATTCCAGCACGACATTGATTTTGCTGAATTCTTTTAACACCAGCATCCACTAAGATACGATTATTATGATCTAGACTAGCAACATCAGCATAGGTACCTAAAGCAACTAAATCCAAATATTGTGGCATTTTTGCGGCAGATTTACCCAATTTTGCCCGATAGCTACTTAACTTTGCTAATAGGTAAAATGCGACTCCGACACCTGCTAAAGCCTTGCTCGGAAATTCGCAGCCTAACTGATTGGGATTGACAACCGCTTCAGCCTGAGGGGGCTCTTTTGTGGTCAAATGATGATCAGTAATGATCACCTGCATCCCATGTGATTGTGCTTGTGCTACACCGGCATGACTGGAAATTCCATTGTCGACTGTAATTAATAGATCAGGCTGATATCTTTCAAAAGCCAAATCAGCAATTTTAGGGGTTAAGCCATAACCATACTTAAAACGATCTGGAACGAGGTATTCAACATTGGCGGCCATTTCTCGTAAAGCCAAGATCATCAGTGCGGTACTGGTTGCACCATCGGCATCATAATCACCCACAATCACTATTTTTTTGTGTTGGTCTAAGGCCTGATCAATAATTTGAATGGCTTGTTCTAGACCTTTCATTTCTGGTGCAAGTAAATATTTAAGTTTCAAATCTAATTCTTGTTCAGATTGCACACCTCGACGGGCCAAAATTTCAGCAATAAAGGGTAACACGCCCTGAAAATTTTCAGGGCGTGTAATCAAAGGTCGTTGTTTAATTTGTAATTTTTGCATTTATGGCATCAAACGTTGTATTGTCCAAGATCCAGCGACTTTTTCATAAGTGAGGCGATCATGTAAGCGATTTGGGCGACCTTGCCAGAATTCATAATACGTCGGCTCTAAACGATAGCCTCCCCAAAATTCTGGTTTAGCCAATTCATTTTTTTCAGCCACTTGCTCATACAACGCTTGAAAACGCTGTTGTAAACGTTCCCGACTTTCAATCACGCCACTTTGTGGTGTGCTGATATGCGCTGCAATTTGGCTATCACGAGGACGTTTATGATAATAATCAGTAGACTCTTGTTCAGATATTTTCTGAACTTGACCACCCACACGGACTTGTCGCTCAAGCTCAGGCCAATAGAATAGCAATTCTGCATAAGGATTTTCAGCTAAATCTAAGCCTTTTTGACTGTCATAATTGGTATAAAAATCATAACCAGCCTCCGTAGCACCACGTAATAACACGGTACGTACATGTGGTCGCCCTTGTGCATTTGCGGTTGCCAACGACATTGCATAAGGTTCATGTAGTTTTGCTTCTAAAGCCAAATTAAACCAATTGAGAAACTGCTCATGAGGATGAGCATCGACCTGCTCCTCATGTAGTTCACCTTTTTGATAAGTCAGACGAAGCTCACTTAAGTCTTTAATTACATCACGCATGAAGCAAAACCTTCTACAGACGATACAATATTTTAAGCTGCATTTTGACGAACAGCATCTGCTAAATGATTTGCCAAATCAGTTACTTCTTGCAGATTATCACCTTCCACCATAACACGAATGATCGGCTCCGTCCCTGACTTACGAATTAAAATTCGTCCACGTCCTTTAAGTGCAGCTTCTACTTTATCAAACTCTGCAACCAATGCCGGTACTGCAAAGGGGTCAAACATTTGTTCAAGTCGTACATTGACTAATACATTAGGTAAAGTTTTAAAATCTGCTATCAATTCATCTAAAGATTTATTCTGCTCAACCAATACAGTTAAGACTTGGAGGGCTGCAATGATTGCATCACCAGTTGTACTCTTATCTAAAGTCAGAATATGACCAGATGGCTCACCACCAATCACCCAGTTATTTTCTTCTAAATTTTGTAATACATAGCGATCACCAACTTTAGCACGTACAAAAGGAACTTTGGCTTTTTCAAGTGCTAACTCTAATGCCATATTACTCATGACTGTACCCACGATACCTGCTGGTTTTTGCGACGCTTGTGTCGCTAAAATATACAGGATATGGTCGCCATCAACCAAGTTACCAAAACGATCGACCAAAACCACCCGATCAGCATCACCATCAAAAGCAATGCCTAAATCAGCTTGATGCTCAATCACTGCTTTTTGTAAATTTTCAGGATGTGTCGAACCGCAATCCTTATTGATATTTAAACCATCTGGCTCATTAAAAAGTGCAATAACTTTCGCACCTAATTCACGAAATACTGCTGGGCCTACGCTATAGGCTGCACCATTGGCACAATCCACCACAATTTTTAAATGACGCAAGTTGAAATGATAGGGGAATGTCGATTTACAAAATTCGATATAACGACCATTGGCATCTTTAACACGGACACTCTTACCTAGGTTTGCTGTGTCTTCAATAACAATATCATTCTCAAGCTCTCGATTAATCGCATCTTGAATGGTATCTGGAAGCTTTTTCCCTTCATCTGAGAAGAATTTAATGCCGTTATCAAAATAAGGGTTATGCGAAGCAGAAATCACGATACCTAAATTTGCATGCAATGCACGGGTTAAATGAGCAATTGCAGGGGTCGGTAGTGGCCCAAGCAAGTGTACATAAACACCAGCTGCATTGAGGCCCGCCTGTAAGGCTGCTTCAAGAATATAACCAGACAAACGCGTATCTTTACCTAACACCACAATCGGCTTTGATTTAGGGCTAATTTGCTTTAATACTTTTCCTGCTGCAAATCCGAGTTTAAGTGCAAATTCTGGGGTAATTGGGAGTTCACCAAATTTTCCACGAATCCCGTCTGTTCCAAAATAACTCATTTTTTACCCACTTATTATGTGTTGTATAACAATCAATTTTTAACTTTTACTACTTTACACCAAAATAAAAAAGCCGTCATAAACTGACGGCTTTTTCCAATCAAAATATTACAAAAGATTAACCTACACGATAGTTCGGCGCTTCTTTAGTAATCGTTACATCATGCACATGTGACTCTTGCATACCTGCGGCAGTAATTTTCACAAATTTTGCATTTTGGCGTAAGTCTTCAATCGTAGCAGAACCCGTATAGCCCATAGATGAACGTAAACCACCCATCATTTGATGTACGATATTGCCCATTGGACCTTTGTACGGTACGCGACCTTCAATACCTTCAGGTACCAACTTCTCAGCGCCCGCTTTTGAGTCTTGGAAATAACGATCTGCAGAACCCGTCGCACCCGCCATTGCACCCAAAGAACCCATACCACGGTATGCTTTGTAATAGCGACCTTGGAAAAATTCAACTTCACCTGGCGCTTCTTCAGTACCTGCCATGAGTGAACCCACCATAATCGTACTTGCACCAGCACCAATCGCTTTCGCCATATCCCCAGAAAAACGGATACCGCCATCAGCAATTAATGGAATTTGATCTTTCAATGCATTAGCAACACTATCAATTGCAGAGATTTGTGGCATACCAATACCAGCAACAATACGTGTAGTACAGATTGAACCAGGACCAATACCCACTTTAACGGCATCTGCACCAGCATCAAGTAACGCCAAAGCAGCATCACCCGTTGCAATATTACCGCCAATGACTTGAACTTGAGGGAAGTTTGCTTTTACCCAACGGACACGCTCAATTACACCCGCAGAATGACCATGTGCAGTATCTACAACAATTGCATCGACCCCGGCTTCAACCAAAGCTTCAACACGGCTTGGAGTTTCAGCACCCGTACCCACCGCTGCACCAACACGTAAACGACCTAACTCATCTTTACAGCTGTTTGGATAAGATTCCGCTTTACGGAAATCTGTAACAGTAATTAAGCCTTTTAATGCATTGCTTTCATCAACCACCAATACTTTTTCAATACGGTGTTTTTGCAATAATGCTTGAATATTTTCTTTAGATTCATTTTCACGAACAGTCACAAGACGATCTTGTCCTGTCATGATATTGCTTACTGGTTGTTCCAAATTCGTTACAAAACGAGTATCTCGGCCAGTCACAATTCCAACCACTTTGCCATCTTTAACGACAGGTACACCACTGATATTGTTGGCTTGCGTAATTGCCATCAAATCACGAATTGTGGTTTCAGGTGTCACGGTAATCGGATCTTTCACCATTCCCGCTTCGAATTTTTTTACACGGCGAACTTCTGCAGCTTGTGCAGAAATATCCATGTTTTTATGTAAAATACCAATACCACCGTTTTGCGCCATTGCAATCGCCATACGTGACTCAGTCACAGTATCCATTGCTGCTGAAACCATAGGGATGTTCAGTTGAATGCCGCGTGTGAGGCGTGTCTTTAGAGAGACATCTTTTGGGAGGATAGTAGAATAGGCAGGGAGTAATAAGACATCATCGAAGGTTAGCGCTTCTTGAACGATGGTCAACATAACAGTCTCGCTGGTAATTTCCGTGAGCTATTATATACAAATTTCCGTTCAATTTTCATTTTTTATTACGTGGATTTCTTTTATTCTCAGTCTCACTTTATTTTTCAGTATCTTATTGAAATAAAAATAGGCTTTGAATATAAGATTTTAGTGGATTTAACACTGCAGCAAAGTGTCGACTTACAGTCTCTGCTTTTAAAGTAACAGCTAGGCTTTCATCAAAAACCCTACTGAACATATGATTATATTGAGTAGCGCAGTCAAGATAGCTTAAATCCAAAAAGCTTGCCCCATTTGATGATGCTTTTTCAACAGGATGGACTATATATTTGTCCATATTCAAGCGCAGCTGTATGGGAGGAGCTCGACAGTATTTAACAGCGCAACAGCTGACTTTTACACTGGTTGATTATTCAGATTAATCCACTCTTTACCACGTAGAATACTGAATATAAACATTCTTCTATCCTAAATTTTTCCACTTAAGTTTTAACATACCTGATCAAAGTCTTCATCATTGCTGGGGGTAGCAACCTCGATTTCGATCAGCGGAATCAAACCATAGCCTTGTCTTGCTTTTGCACATTGAGAATCACCAGCATGTACCTGTTTGCATGAAGAACTCCGTTGTTCATACATACTACAGCTGACTTGCTGTCCAATCTCACCTTTTAATGCCACACAACGCGGTTGCTTTTGATTGGTGCCCTGCATACAAGAATACACTGCTGTCAAAGGTTCGACATAATCTGCTGGCATGGCTTCTCCTTCTGCCCAATAAAATGAGACTCGGAAAAAGGCGCAACACGCCCCGCAACTTAAGCACGCATCCTGTGCTGATATTTGTGACAACATTTTTTTAAGATTCTCGTTATCAATTTAAAATTTTGGCAAGAAAATCCTAAAAAAAGTCGCACTCAAACTCAATATATTTTTTGAATTTTTTATTGCGGACAGGTAAACACGGACTCATCCATCAAATCGACACCACATTGTAAATTTTCGATCCAGTCTAAAAACTGATGAATCATCTCTTTACCAATAAACGGCTTACCATGTTGTGGCACAATCATTTCAATATCCATTTGACGTACCATTTTCACCCATAAACGGATCACCCGATTGGTACACATATAGCGCTGATGAAAACCATGCATGGTTGGAATGTGCATTGCAAAATCTTCAATTGGTTTCGATGCATCATCAACAATCGATGCCCCCATATCACCTGAGAATAAAATTTTTGAAATTGGATCGTAAAACTGGAAATTTCCAACGGAATGTAGGAAATGCGCAGGAACTACGATAATGCGCGTTTCTCCCAATGGAATAGAGCCTCCTTGGTCAGGCAATTCGATCAGACGCTCTAACCAGCCCCCTTTCATACGATCACTCATAAATGCGGAATTTAAATGAGGTAAAAAGCGTGCCCATAATTTAGATGCGACCACTTTGGCATCGGTATAGACCAACCAACGTGGCATAGAAGTAATGATGTCGGGGTCTTGGTGAGATGCCATGACATAGTCTAGATTTTGTAATCGGGTGTATTTATTAAGCTCCATGGTCAGTGGCACATAGGTCAAATCACCGCCCGGATCTAATACTGCTGCACGTTCATTATTTAAAATAAGAAACTGATTGGCTTGTACACCTTCACCTTTCACCAAACTGGTAAAACTTATACATTTATGAGTGCCATTATCAAACAAAACTTGCGATGTGGTGCGATCTAAAGCCATACCAGAAACCCCAAAACCTTTTTTAAAATAAATCTTTAGTTATCCCATACAACATATAAGGTTTTCTTCAAAGTTACAATAAATCTACAACCTAAGTTTAAAGATTATTTGTGTCATCATTCTCAAAATAGTAAAAAACCCAAAATTAAGTTGGGTTTTCAGCTTTAAAAATAGATGACTTTATTGATGTTCAATCAGCTTGGAGAATTGAGCTTAAAAAAAGTAATGCTGAACTAAAGCCGCGACACCAATAATAAAGAAGATTGCAGCTCCAATTTTATGAATCAACGCAATAGGTAATTTATCCGCCAATTTATTGCCAATAAATACAGCAGGTGCATTGACCAACATAATCCCCAATGTGGTCCCTAGGGTTACCCAACCGATGCTGTCAAAGCGTGCAGCAAGTGCCACTGTGGCGATTTGAGTTTTATCGCCAATTTCCGCAAGGAAGAATAATACAAAGGTTGCACCAAAGACCCCATATTTTTGCCATTTATTAATACTTTCAGATTCATCATCCAATTCATCTGGAATCAGCATCCACCCAGCCATACCAATAAAGCCAAGTGATACAATCCAAAGTAAAACTGTCGGGCTAAGGACCGTGGTAATCCACTGACCAAGCACAGCCGATACACCATGATTGACAATAGTTGCCAATAAAATTGCAATTAAAATCGGAATAGGTTTACGAAAACGTGCAGCAAGAAGTAATGCGAGTAGTTGTGTTTTATCGCCCATTTCGGATAAAGCGACAACCACTAAAGAGATGAGGAAGGCATTTAACATTTCAAAGTCTCTGGCTAGCAATATTTACCGATGACTTATCCCTCCTGCTAGCCAATATGAATAGTTGCCTATTCAACGCGGAGTGATAAATCAAAGGTCTTGCCAACAAAAGATAGCTGAGTAAACACCTTCAGCTAAATTGGTTCTTTGCTATGATGACCATACTCTGTTGAGTAATTATGTTGATCATCACCCATTTATCATCTCGCAGATGACAAACAGCGGCTACTCCCCAATGAAGTACAGCTATTCTACAACGCTTTATCGATCATTTTCAATTTTTAAAAATTAAAAAATTTAAGGCTCAAATAAACTTCAAAAAATATCGTACCGAAGCATTTTTAATGCCCGCATAGAATAAATTCAATTTCGTTCCTCACTAATTTTGAACCCTAGATGGTTATCCTAATTGTGGGGCGACATGAATGTCGCCGTTGGGCGGGGGTACAGGACGTACCCCCGCCCAACATGAGCAAAAACAAAGCATAGCTTTGTTTGCAGCGCAAGGTTTGACATCCCCCCTACCAAAAGTGAAGCATCGCCTACGCAATAGTATTTAAACTTTGAATGTAAGGTGTGGCATTGCACGCTTTTTTATAATCAGATAATTTGTTTTTCATATAATTGATTTAATAAAAAATATTAATTAAGAGAAATTATATTCTTGTGCCTGAGTTTTTTGACAGATTGACGATATTGAATGATAACTTTAAAGCAGGTTCGAAAATTATTGATAAAACAAAATTAAATGCATAAAAAAACCTCGCCTAAAGCGAGGTCTTCTATGATTTAAAACTTAAAGCAAGATGTTACGAATATCTGATAACAACTTGGTCAATTTATTGGTAAATCGCGCAGCATCTGCACCATTAATCACACGATGGTCATAAGACAATGACAATGGCAACATCAGTTTTGGATCAAAGCCTGAGCCATTCCATACTGGTTGCATCGTTGCAGGTGAAATACCCAAAATCGCAACTTGAGGCCAGTTCACCAATGGTGTAAATGCAGTACCGCCAATTGAACCTAGGCTGGTAATGGTAAAGTTTGCACCTTGTAAGTCCTTCGGAGAAAGTTTCTTATCACGTGCTTTCTTACTCAGCTCTCCCAATTCAATGGCAATTTGCTTAATCGATTTTTGATCAGGATTACGCAATACTGGAACAGTTAAACCATCTGGTGTCGCCACAGCGATGCCCATATGAATTTCTTTACGCAATACCACAGACTTTTGATCATCTGCCAAGTGACCCGCGAAATAAGGCTCTTCTTTGAGTAGGAACGCCACCGATTTTGCAATAAAGGCAAGGATCGTTAAGCTAATACCATCTTGCTTAAATTTCCCTTTTAACTCACCGCGCCAAGCTTCTAGCTCAGTAATATCGGCTAAATCAAATTGTGTCACTTGTGGAATAAAATTGTTTAATGACAATTGCGGTACAGACACTTGCTGTAAACGCGTCATTGGCGCAATTTCACTACCACCAAATGCACTGAAATCTGGTAATGCAGGCAAACCTGAAGCGACTGGCGCAGCAGATGTTTGAGCTGCTGCTTGTGGAGCAGTCAATTTGGCTTTAACAAAAGCAAAAACATCATCCTTCATCACACGTTCATGAGGGCCAGAGGCCTCGACTTGTGATAAAACCACACCCAGTTCACGCGCAAGCTTACGCACAGCAGGACCAGCGTAAACTTTAGCATTTTCAGCTTGTTGCGCTTTAGATAACTTTTCAGTACCCGCTTGAGCAACTGCTACTTCAGCTTTTGGCGCTGATGTTGCCGTTTTTGCGACTGGTGTTGATGCAGTTTGTACTGCTTGAGCAGCTGGCTTTTCTTGTGGTGCTGGTGCAGTTTGACCTTGTGCTTCAATCGTCACCAAAGCAGTGCCCTGACTCACAGACTGATTCAATTCCACATGGATCGCCGTCACCGTACCTGCAACCGTACTTGGCACTTCTACAGAGGCTTTATCTGACTCCGCAACGCAAAGGCTTTGGTCTTTTTCAACTTGATCGCCTACGCTCACCAAGATTTCAGAAATTGTTGCCTTATCTACACCAAGATCAGGAACAGCAACTTCAACTTTAGCCGATTGAGCTGGCGCTGATGCTTCTGGTGCAGCAGTTTGAGTCGGTGTTGCTGATGTTTGTTGAGGTGCTTCAGCAGGCGCTGCCGATGAAGTCGTTGCAGCGCCTACAGTTTTCACTGTAATCAGCACCACACCTTCTTTAACATTATCGCCTTCTTTGACCACAACACTTTCAACCGTGCCGGCAACGGTACTTGGAACTTCAACCGTTGCTTTATCCGATTCCACTACAACGATACTGTCATCTACCGCAATTTCGTCGCCCACTTTAACCAGAACTTCGCCGACCAAAGCTTTTTCAACACCAATATCTGGCACTTGAACTTCAACTGTTTGAGATGAAGCTGTCGCAGATGCAGCAGGCGCCACAGATTCAACTTTAGTTTCTACAGCAGGTTCAGTTTTTGCAGCTTCTTGAGCAGGCTGTGCGGGTGTTTCTGTCTCTGTTGCATCCGCAGATTCAACTTCGATCAATACAGCACCTTCTGAAACTTCATCACCTTCCGTAACGGCAATACTTTTAACCACACCTGCTGAAGTGCTTGGCACTTCAACAGAGGCTTTGTCTGACTCAAGTAGAACGATACTGTCATCAACAGCGATGGTATCCCCTACTTTCACCAAGATTTCTGCAACAGTGGCCTTATCAACGCCAATATCAGGAGTTTTAACTTGCATCATTATTTCTCCTCTGTCACTTCAGTATAAGCAGCAACTTCTTGTACAGACGGATGCGCTTGCGGTAACCATGCAACTGGACGATCAACATCAAGTTCAAATGAAGAGATTGCATCTTTGACTAATCGTGGATCAACTTCACCTTCATCTGCAAGTTTTTTCAATGTTGCAACCACAATATGTGCTGCATCTACACCAAAGTAACTACGTAAATTACTGCGTGTATCTGAACGGCCATAACCATCTGTACCTAAAGTTACGTATGGACGGCTATCTGGAAGGTAAGCACGGATCTGTTCGCTATACGCACGCATATGATCTGTTGCTGAAACAACAATACCATCCGTGTCACGTAATTGCTGAGAAACCCAAGACTCTTTACCATCTTCAAGTGGATGCAGGCGATTGTATTCTTCAACAGCCATACCATCACGTGCCAACTCATTGAAGCTTGTTACACTCCATACATTGGAATGGATTTGGTATTCATCACGTAAAATTTGCCCAGCTTTAATCACTTCACGCAGAATCACGCCTGAACCCAATAACTGAACTGTGGCTTTTTCATCTTTATTGAACAAGTACATACCACGTTTGATGCCTTCTTCAGCACCTTCAGGCAATGCCGGTTGATCATAATTTTCATTCATGAGAGTCAAGTAGTAGAACACACGTTCCTGATTCACATACATACGTTGTAAACCATCATGCACAATCACGGCTAACTCATAACCAAAGCAAGGATCATAAGCTACACAGTTTGGAATCGTACCTGCCAAGATATGAGAATGACCATCTTGGTGTTGTAAACCTTCACCATTTAATGTTGTACGACCAGCTGTTGCACCACACAAGAAGCCTTGTGCCTGAGAGTCACCTGCTGCCCATGCAATATCCCCAATACGTTGGAAACCAAACATTGAGTAATACATATACATCGGAATCATTGGTAAGTTATTGGTTGAATAACTGGTACCCAATGCTGACCAAGCGCTCATTGCACCTGCTTCATTGATCCCTTCTTGCAACATGTGACCATCTTTTGCTTCACGATAGTTCATGAGCTGTTCTTGGTCTTCTGGGGTATAGTTTTGTCCATGCGCAGCATAGATACCCAACTGACGGAACATACCTTCTAAACCGAAAGTACGTGCTTCATCAGGTACGATAGGCACAACACGGTCTTTAATGGCTTTTTCTTTTAACAAAGCTGCAATCAAGCGCACCATAACCATCGTAGTTGATTGCTCTTTACCACCACTGCCTTTAAGTACACCATCAAATACTGAAATCTCAGGAATCGCCAATACTTCGCTGTCTTTACGACGTGCAGGCAAATAACCACCTAAAGCTTCACGACGTGCTTTCATATATTTCAATTCAGGTGAGTTTTCACCTGGACGATAAAATGGAAGCTCTTCGAGTTGCTCATCAGAGAATGGTAAATTAAAACGGTCACGTACATATTTCAATGAGTCGTGTTGCATTTTCTTGATTTGGTGGGTTTTGTTGACAGCTTCAATTTCGTCAGACAAACCATAACCTTTCACTGTTTTCGCCAAGATTACAGTCGGTTGACCATTGCTGGTCATTGCTGCGGCATACGCAGCATATACTTTGTATGGGTCATGACCACCGCGATTCAGATTATCAATATCTTCATCGCTTAAGCCTTTTACCAACTCTGCGGCTTCAGGGTATTTACCAAAGAATTTTTCACGGGTATAAGCACCACCTTTTACTTGGTAGCGTTGGTATTCACCATCTAGCGTTTCATCCATACGGGCTTTCAAAGCACCTGATGTATCTTTGTCAAGCAAAGGATCCCAATGACGACCCCATACGACTTTAATCACACGCCAACCTGCACCACGGAATAGTGACTCCAGCTCTTGGATAATTTTACCATTACCACGAACAGGACCATCTAGACGCTGTAAGTTACAGTTCACTACCCAGATTAAATTGTCTAATTTTTCACGACCTGCAAGCGAGATTGCACCTAAGCTTTCTGGTTCATCCATTTCACCATCGCCAAGATACGCCCAAACCTTACGGTTCTCTTCTTTAATCAAACCACGATTCATCAAGTATTTTTGAATATGTGCTTGATAAATTGACATGATTGGACCAAGGCCCATCGATACGGTTGGAAACTGCCAATAATCAGGCATTAAGTAAGGATGCGGGTAACTTGAAAGTCCCTGACCACCCACTTCACGACGGAAATTACTCAACTGATCTTCGGTCAAACGACCTTCTAAAAATGAACGTGCGTAAATACCTGGTGCACAATGACCTTGGTAATAGATCATATCGCCCCCAAAGCTATCGCTATTGGCACGGAAGAAATGATTAAAACCGACATCATATAGGGTCGCTGAAGACGCGAAACTTGCCAAGTGACCACCTAAGTCATCACCTGTTTTATTGGCACGTAAAACCATTGCCAAAGCATTCCAACGAATTAATGCTCTAATACGACGCTCCATATCTTGGTCGCCTGGCATCGCTGGAGATTCTTCTACTGGAATGGTATTTAAATAAGGGGTATTTAGACGCTGAATAGGTACATGCTTCGAAATTGCTTGTTGATATAATTTTTCTAATAAAAACGCAGCACGATCAGTGCCCATATGCTGGAGCACTGAATCAAAGGCATCTTGCCATTCTTGTGTTTCCTGAGCGTCGCTATCACCATAATACGCCATTTCCCACTTACTCCTTGAATAGTTTTCTATATATTATATGTATCATGTTTTGGGCATGTTAAGTTATCGTTACAGCCAAATGCAGATTGTGAGGATTATTTAGCAACTAAATAGTTGTTGACTAATTGACACTTAAAATAACAAAAAACCGCCAATAAAGGCGGTTTTTTATACAAAATATTTTTTATTTGATGATAGTCTGAATACAGTATTTAATTCATCGCGACTACGAATTCAACCATGCATACAGAGCATCAGTCATACCTTCAACAATGAAAGGGTTAAGGTTATGGTAACATTGCTAAGTAAGAAGATGGATTTTTACGTTGACCATCTTTCACTACTTCATAATGTAAATGTGGACCAGTACAACGACCAGTACAACCCACGTTGGCAATATGTTCACCTGCCTTAACTTGATCACCTACACGTGCAATTAGACGTGAAGCGTGTGCATAACGCGTGATATAGCCATTGCCATGGTTGATTTCTACATATTGACCATAACCCGTACCCCAACCAGACTTGGTGACAATACCAGGACCTGTTGCATAAATTGGTGTACCACTTGGCGCTGAAAGATCTAAACCAGAATGATGTTCGGCACGACCACCCATTGTGCGACCACCGAAGTCAGAGCTTACGCGCTTCATATCCGGCAGAGGATGAGTGACTAACCAAGAATATGGAGAGTTTGCAGTATAACGAGAAGCAGAGTTTGAGCTAGAACCGTATTTTTTAGCGATACTTGCATTGTTTAACTCGATTGGTACATCTTTGCTACGCAAAGTAATATTCATCTTTGCTGAAGCAGGAAGATCTAAATCATCTGGATTGTAAGAGCCTTGTGATAAAGTCTTTGATAATTGTTCTAAACGATCTGGTGATTGAACCAAGTCTGCAAATGCAGCAGTTGCAGCGGAAGCTGCTAAAGTAAAAGCCAATAAAATACGTCGCGTATGCATAAAAACCTCTTTAACTGTTCTTAGTCAAGTTTCTTGAGTGATCTCATCCTTGATATCTATCAAAATGAACGCTTAAGATAGGACATAAATATGTAGGAACCATGTATGTCTGAACCAAAAAACGTCTTTCAACCAACAAGACAACACTTAAAAACAGGAAACTTATCGTTTCTTACAAAGCAAGTTGCCGAATGGCAAAAACTTACTAAATTAATTCAACCGCTACTCCCTCAACCTGAGGATTGGCGAGTTGTCTGTTATCAATACGGTATTTTGACCATCACCGGTGAAAATCAAGCCATGATTAGTCAACTCGGTTATCTTCAAAAACAGTATATTTCTCAATTATCACAAATCAACGAACTTCGTGATTTACAAAAACTGCAAGTTCGTTTACGTATTCAAAACAGCAATACTGAAACACCCCTACAATCCCATAAAACTGTAAGAAGCATACAACCTGCAACATCTGAAATGTTACAAAATGCCGCTAGTTTTGTGAGCGACCCTAAGCTTAGCCAAGCTTTACTACGTTTGGCAAGCAATAAAAAGTAAACTGATTAGATTAAATTAAGGTTAAAACTGATCAAAATATGATAAATATCACACTTTTCATTGTTACATTATAACACAATGCCTAAAAGACAAAGACTTATGTCACGTTGACAAAATGAATTGGGCACAGCTTCTCGTCATCAAATGTTACAATTTCATAGCTGCTTGGATCGCTTTTAACATTGCGTAAAAGCTGATTGTTAAGTGCATGACCCGATTTATAGCCATCGAATTTGGCAATGATTTGATGCCCAAGTAGGTACAAATCACCCACAGCATCCAAAATTTTATGGCGAACAAACTCATCGGCAAAACGTAGACCTTCTTCATTGACTACGCCAGTATCATCTAAACCGACAGCATTATCTAAACTTGCACCTAGCGCCAGATTATTGGCTTTTAAATAATCTAAATCTTTCATGAAACCAAAAGTACGTGCACCACTCACTTCATAAACAAAAGTTTCTGTAGAAAAATCAATGGTTGCTGACTGATATTCTTTTGCAAAGGCTGGGTGATCAAAGTCAATGGTAAAATTAATTTGAAAACCATCGTGTGGGGTAAAAATCGCGCGTTTATCTTCAATCAATGCTTCAACAGGTTTGAGAATCCGAATAAATTTTTTCGGTGCATCCTGTTCGACTAATTCACCCTGCATAAGTAAATATATGAATGGGCCTGCACTACCGTCCATAATCGGTATTTCAGAAGCAGATACTTCTATAATCAGGTTATCTATACCTAAACCTGCAATTGCACTGGTCACATGTTCAATGGTTCCAACTTTAGTTTCATGGCTGACCAAATTAGAACACATGAATGCTTCTTGAATTAGCATTGCATCTGCTGGAAGATCTACAGGTGGATTTAAATCGATACGGCGAAATACAATACCCCCGTCCGCCACATGTGGCAAAAAGTTAATCATGACTTTTTGTCCGCTATGTAGTCCGATGCCACTCGCTTTAACGACTCGCTTCAGGGTACGTTGTTTCAACATGCTAATTCGGTCTTCATTCTCAAATCCGCTATACGTTAGCACATTTAGCCATTGATAAAAAACAAAAAAGGTAATGAATCTCACTACCTTTTTCGTTAATCTTAATTATTTTTAATAATTATCAATTATTTACGCTGTTGATTTTTCAAATAATCTTGAATACTCATTGGCGTAGAACGACCACTTGAACTTGGTGCTGCAACAGGTGCACCGTCTTCTTGACGTTTATTAATCGCCGGAACATCATCTTCATCAACAACAGTGCTGTGGCTGGCTTGTTGGCTATATGACTGCGCAACGTTACTGATATGGGTTCTACGTTTTGCTTCAGTGGCATCACTGGCATTACGTGTTAAACCTGTTGCAATCACAGTGACACGAATTTCATCGCGCGCATCTGGATCAAATACAGTACCAAAGAACACTTCACCTTCTTCAAGGTCAACAATCTGGTTCACAACATCTGTAATCACTTCGGTTTCACGTAAAGTCACATCAGCGCCGCCAGTGATGTTAATCAACACTCCTTTAGCATTCATGATATTTACATTATCCAATAACGGACTACGGATCGCCAACCGTGCAGCTTCTTCAGCACGGTCTGGACCGCTACTCTTGCCTTCACCCATCATCGCATAACCACGTGTACTCATCGCAGTTTTCAAGTCAGCAAAGTCAAGGTTAATGTGACCCGGACGAACAACTAGATCAAAAATACTACGTACTGCATTCAGCAATACGTCATCTGCTTTACGGTAAGCATCTTGCATAGAGATGTCACCATAAACGCTGAGTAAACGTTGGTTCGGTATAATAATTAAAGAATCAACATGTTGTTCTAATGCTTCAATGCCTTTTTCAGCCGAACGTTGACGACGACGACCTTCAAAGTTAAATGGCGTTGTCACCACACCCACAGTAAGAATGCCCATTTCTTGAGCAATCTCAGCAACAACTGGTGCAGCACCTGTACCTGTACCACCGCCCATTCCAGCAGTCACAAACACCATATCCGCACCTTCAAGGTGTTGACGGATTTGCTCACGACTTTCTTCAGCGGCAATTTGACCTACATCTGGATTGGCACCAGCACCCAAACCACGTGTGCTTTGCTCACCAAGTTGCATTTTGAAAGGAGCATTCATTCGATCAAGGGCTTGCTTGTCTGTATTTGCACAAACAAATTTCACACCTTTAATGTCAGATTGCACCATGTGTTGTACAGCATTACCACCGCCGCCACCAACACCAAACACAGTAAAACGGGCTTGACCGTTGTTATCGGTTTGTCCATCGTCTAAAAATTCAAATGAGGCCATGACCTTTAGATTTCCTAATATAATTTGGCAGTCACTTAAGCCCGTATACTGCCTTGATCTTCAATAATAAAAATTGTTTTTAGGATGCTGTTCATTGCAGAGCTTGTCAAGTATTGGACAGAACACTTACAACTTCCTAACAATATTCCCCAAAAAACCACACCTAAAAAATACCTTTTAATTTGTTATTTAAGGCATTCCAACCACTCACAATCCGATCAAAGAATGGTCTTCCACCTTGAACTTCAGGCTCATCAATCGCCTCTTGCATGTCACTTTGACTAAACAATAGTAGCCCTGCTGCCGTAGCATACATTGAACGACGTAAAGATGGTAAATTCTGATCATCGGTCACCACTTGTAATGGTGGATTGCCTAAGTGTGCAGAGATACCCAACATACGACGAGCCAATGTCACCATGCCTTCAATCTGACAAACTTCACCTGTCAGTACTACACCATGATACAAACTTTGTAGTGCACTACGTTGTTCTAATTCGTATCGGACTTTACTTAAGATATCTTCATAGCGTGCGATAATAATTTCAGTCAACTCAATACGACTAATGGTTTGTGGGCCATCAATTGCCTCAAACTGAATCATATGATCTGGTTTGACTTGATGAATATCGACACAACCATGCAGTAACTTAATCCGTTCAGCTTCTTCAGTTGTGGTTTGCAGCACAGTTGCAATATCACGTGTGACATTTTCACCACCACATTGAATGGTATGGGCTAATGCCAAATGCCCTTCAATATAGACCGCAATATTGGTCGTTCCAGCACCGATATCGAGCAAACAAACGCCATATTCCTTTTCATCTTTAAGCAAACTACCTTCTGCAGTTGCTAAACAAGACACCACCATTTTTTCAACCGAAATATTGGCACCTTTCATTGCACGATCCAAGTTCTGCATGGTACTGATTGGCATCATCATCAATTGATAATGGGCTGTCATACTATTGGCAGATAAATTGATTGGGTTCTGCACCCACTCACTCGAATCATCCAGCTCAAAACCTAAAGGTACTGCACTTGCTAAGTAATGATCGGCTGTCATATGGCTGGCTTTAGCAAGCTCTAATGCACGCACCATTTCAGTTGTAGTAATGGTATGTTCTGAATTTGAAATCGGTGTACGACCAATCGCATAATGGCTTTGTAATTCGGTGCTTGGAATTGAAACCCAAGCTGAATGAATACGACACTCAGCCATATCTTCAGCTTCTTGAACGGCTTGTTTAATTGCATTTGTGACTTTATCAAGGCTCACAATTTTGCCTTTATTCATTCCTTTATTGCGTGCGCTTGCCATGCCAATAACCTGAATATTATCAGGGGCATGTACTTTACCAATCAGTACTGAAACTTTATGTGTCCCAATGTCAATTGCAACAACTGAGGGAACAGCTTCATTCATCACTTTGCTACCATTATCTTCATTGTTTATGTTTGGCTATATGCCTCTTTTTCAAGCCACGTATTATGGCTGTGCAACCATCCCACCTGCAACGCTTATGTCATTACTGGTTACAACAAACTGACCATTCACAATCTTTGGCGAAATAGAATTTCTCCATTGAATTGCCAAACCATTTCGATAGCGCAAATCAATTGCGGATATATTCGACCAAGGTGGTTGCAAATCTGTTTGAGCCAAGTGACTTAAACGTTGTAGCTTACTCATGGTCTGATCTTGATCTACAATCACCCGTAGCCCTGAATCAAACTGCATAAACCAAGTCATACGTTCAGTAAGATAAAGCTCTTTTAACCGTAAATTGACTGGGTGAAATAATTGATTAATTTCATTATAGCGACGCATCATGACTTTGGATTGGCTGAGTGGCCCATGAAGCAATGGCAGGTTTGAATAATTCTTCGCCACCGCTTCTGAGTAGACATCTCCAGCATCACTGAGTAATCGCCCGGTTCCCCAACGTGCGATTGCATGACGTGGCATAATTCGCACGCGAATACCATTTGGCCATGCTCGAGAAACCACGACACGATCCACCCATGATACTTCAAGTGCTTTATCTCGAATCTGTTCTAAATCCGAGGTGAAATAATTATTCTTAACAACAGGTGACAAATGTTGTGTAATCGCTTGTGACTCTACCGATGAGGTAGTACCTACCACTTGAAGGGTGGCTACCCGAGCATCAGTAATCACTTTATACAGACCATAGATTCCTGCAAATAACACAGCCATAGCAATAACCATAAGCAACCAGCTTCCCACGTTGAGAAGCTTTTCCTGACGTGTTGGCGGCCTATCGTGTATTGATGTAATTGCCGCACGTTTGCGACGCATCGAAGCAGGAAGTTGAGCCATAAACTTAGTGTGCTTGTTCCGTGAGTGTTTGCGCTAAAATCGCAACACACAGTTCATCAAAACTATAACCTACAGCTTTTGCAGCTTTAGGAACAAGCGAGTGACTGGTCATACCTGGTACAGTATTTACTTCTAATAACCAGAAATTACCTTGTTCATCTAACATCGCATCAATCCGCCCCCAACCACTAGCACCAACTGCTTGGAAAGCGCGTAAACACAATTCCTGTAAGTTCTTTTCTTCTGACTCACTTAAACCACATGGAATACCATATTCCACGTCATTACGGTTATATTTTGCTTCATAGTCATAAAATGCAACATCAGCAGGTGGTTGCAAACGAATGACTGGCAGTGGCAAACCATTAAGGAAAGAAATAGTATATTCCCGCCCCGTGATCCATTTTTCCGCCATCACAACTGCATCATGTATTGTGGCTTTTTCAATTGCAGCAGTAAGATCTTCAGCTTTTTCAACCTTACTCATACCTACACTAGAACCTTCATGTACAGGCTTAATGATTAGCGGTAAACCAAGGCTTTCAATCACTTCATTTAAATCAGAATCTTTAGAAATAATACGATAGGGTGCCGTCGGTAAATCTGAACCTTGCCAAATTTGTTTGGTTTTAACTTTGTCCATCCCAATAGCGGAGCCCTGAACACCTGTACCTGTATACGGTACATTCATCCATTCTAATACGCCTTGGATTTGACCATCTTCACCACCACGACCATGCAACACAATAAATGCACGATCATAACCTACAAGTTCCGTCACACTACGCTCTTGTGGATCAAAGCCTTCCGCATTCACCCCCGAACGTAATAATGCTTCTAAAACAGCTTTACCACTATCTAATGACACCATACGCTCAGCAGATTTCCCACCAAGCAACACCGCTACTTTGCCGAATTTAGAAGCATTTGACACGTTTAAATCCTTAAACTTATAAGTTAGTCAATTTAATTTCTAGGCTTTATTTAAATCCAAGTTTAAACAAAACCAAATCAATTATTTTAAATACAGTTGATTTTGAGCCAATTCTACAGAAATTGCTCCCACGTTACCCGCACCTTGTGTTAATAACAAGTCATTCGCTTGTAACACTTTTTGTATCGCGTTCTGTAAATTACCTTCCACTGGATCAATCAAAATCGGTTCAACTTCCCCACGCAAACGAATACTCCTCGCTAAAGAACGACTATCTGCACCAACAATCGGTTTCTCACCTGCAGGATATACTTCTAACAATAATAATTGATCGACTTGTGACAACACATCTACAAAATCATCAAAACAGTCACGAGTACGACTATAACGGTGTGGCTGAAACATCATTACTAAACGGCGATCTGGATGGCTGGCACGTGCAGCTTTAATGGTTGCTTCAACTTCTTTCGGGTGATGGCCATAATCATCAACCAGTTTTACAGTACCTTCATCCAATTCAAACTCACCTTGAACTTGGAAACGACGACCTACACCACTAAAGCTTTCTAAGGCACGTGCAATCGCAGCATCAGACACACCTTCATCCGTTGCAATACCAATCGCAGCCAATGCGTTTAGAATATTATGTAACCCTGGAAGATTGATAGTTAAACGTAATGGCTCACGACCTTTACGTAATACGGTAAAGCTTGACTGCATACCGACTTGTTCAACATCAATTGCTCGAATGTCATTGTCTTCATTAAAACCATAGGTCAATACTGGACGACCAATACGTGGCATGATTTCACGAATATTGGCATCATCACCACAGACTACAGCCAAGCCATAGAACGGCATTTTCTGTAAGAACTTAATAAAGGTGTCTTTGAGTACATCAAAACTACCCCCATAGGTATCCATATGATCTGCATCAATATTGGTGACAATGGCCGCCATAGGCTCTAGATGTAAGAATGACGCATCTGATTCGTCTGCTTCAGCGACAATAAAACGACTGGCACCCAAAGCTGCGTTAACACCCGTACGATTTAACAGACCACCGATCACATAAGTTGGATCCATGTTTTCTTCTGCCAGCATGCAGGTCACTAAACTGGTTGTCGTGGTTTTACCATGGGTTCCTGCAACAGCGATACCATGACGGTAACGCATCAATTCACCCAACATTTCTGCACGACGAACTACCGGTATACGGTTTTCAATTGCTGCTTTTACTTCTAAATTTTCAGGGTCGATTGCAGTAGAGACAACCAGTACATTTGCACCTTTAATATTGTCTGCAGTATGTCCAATAAAAACTTTAATTCCATTTTCTTCAAGTTGAGCCGTCGTTTTTGATGCCTTAATGTCAGAACCAGAAACCTTATAGCCTTGGTTTTTCAATACTTCTGCAATACCACACATTCCAGCACCACCGACACCCACAAAATGGATATGTTTAATACGGCGCATCTCTGGAATTTTAATTAGGTTTTTTGCTTTATCAGCAGGGCTTGTTGGAGACATAATCAACTCTAACTTACAAATCTTGAATTAAACCAACCACACGTTGTGTTGCATCTGGTTGAGCTTGTTGACGAGCTTTTACCGCCATTTCCATTAATAATTGGCGGTTCATCAACGGTGTTAATAAATCCTTTAATGAATCTGGAGTCATGCTCTGCTGCGGACAGATTTTCGCAGCACCTGTTTTCTCCAAAAATCTTGCATTGGCAGTTTGGTGATCATCTACCGCACTTGGTAATGGCACAAATACAGCCGCCACACCAGCAGTCGCCACTTCAGTGACCGTCAATGCACCTGCACGACAAATAATTAAATCTGCGTTGCTATAGGCCAATGCCATATCTTCAATAAATGGCTGAACTTCAACCTGTATATTTTCAGGTGCATCCGCATATAAAGCCTGTGTGATCTCTTGCTTGTTTTGCCCACATTGATGAAACACTTTTAATGGAACATCAAATTGTTTTAAGGCTTGAGGGACACACTCATTCAAGGCTTGCGCACCCAAAGAACCACCAACAATTAAAATATGTAAGGGTTCAGTCGCATTTTCGCGTTCTTTATAACGAAAAGAAGGATTATAAATTGCAGTAATTTCTGCCCGTACAGGATTACCTGTCGTCACAATTTTTTCACTTTTCGGAAAAGTATCTGGAAAAGCCTCGCAGACCTTTTTAGCAATTCTTGAAAGTTGAGTATTGGTAAAGCCTGCCACTGCATTTTGTTCGTGAATAATTACAGGAATACCCAACAAACGCGCAGCCAAACCGCCTGGCCCCGCAACATAACCGCCAAAACCAGCCACTGCATCAACATTGAGCTGTTTCATATAGCGCATCGCGCTCAAAGTTGCTTTTAAAATCTTAAATGGTGCAGCTAATTTACGTACAATTCCATTGCCACGTACACCTTGAATATCAATTTGATAGATTGGAATATCATGTTGTTTTAAAAGTCGATTTTCCATACCTGTCGGAGTCGCCAACCAAGACACTTGGCTGCCTTGCTGTTGCAATTCTTTTGCAACTGCCAGTGCAGGGAATACATGTCCACCTGTACCTGCCGCCATCATCATGATGTGTTTAGGTGTGCTTTGCTGGGGTTCGGTCACGGTCTAATTCTTCAATGCAAAAATAAATATTAACGAATGTCTTAAACAACCAATTGTAATCACAATCCGCTATGGGGAAAAGTTTATTTACTTTTTTTCACCAAGCCTTTCATTGTTTTTTTCTACTGATTTGAAAGTTTAAACTACTTTTATCATTAATCTGTTAAAAAAAGTGGAATTAAACGTTATTTTTTTATATTTCTCGATGATTTATCATTTTTATAGCCAATCGACAGCAAAAAATAGAGCCATGCACGACTCTATTTTTTAGTTGAGATTTAGAATGCAGTATCCCAGCTTAAATTAAGCTGAGTGACCTGCTTCTAGCACATCAAACAAATCATCTGCAATTGAAGTACCAAATTGATCATCAATTTCGCGAATACAGGTTGGACTGGTGACATTGATTTCAGTGACATAATTTCCAATCACATCTAATCCGACAAAAACCAAGCCTTTTGCTTTTAAGAATGGTCCAACTTTGGCTGCGATGGCTTTGTCATTTTCAGTCAATGGACGAGCTTCACCCAAACCGCCCGCTGCCAAATTCCCTCGCACCTCACCATTTTGAGGAATACGAGCCAAGCAATAAGGTACCGGCTCACCATTAATCATCAAAATACGTTTATCACCATCCACAATTTCAGGGATATAACGTTGTGCCATAATCGGTTGTGTGCCATTTTCAGTTAAAATTTCAATGGTTGAGCCAATATTGACGCCATCTTGATATAAACGGAAGATCCCCATTCCGCCCATACCATCTAGTGGCTTAACAATAACGTCACCATGTTCTTTTAGGAATTCACGAATCAAACTTTGTTGTGAGGTCACTAAAGTGGGTACTTGTAGCTCTGGGAATTGGGTCGCAAATAGTTTTTCATTACAATCACGCAAACTTTGTGGTTTGTTAATAATCCACACCCCTTCACGCTCTGCCTGTTCCAAAATATAAGTGGTATAAACAAAGTTCATGTCAAAAGGCGGATCTTTACGCATCAATACCACATCATAAGCTGCAAGTGACTCTTTGGCTTTTTCACCTAACTCATAATAGTGATCGTAATCTTGAAAAACCTGAAGCGGTGTAATCAAACCAAATGCTTTGCCCTGATCAATATACAAATCTTGTTGTAATGCATAGCCTAACTCATGCCCTCGACGTGCAGCCGCCCATAACATTGCCATTGTTGAGTCTTTTTTCAGGTTTACACTTTCGATGGGATCCATCACAACAAGTACGCGCATATTGATGCTCTTATAAAATTTTGGATTGAATGCAGTATAGCGGAGAATGTAGTGTACTTTTTCGAAATTTCGCTAAACTCTTAGCAATTATTGTGAATATGATGATCGAAATGCAACAAGCCATTGTGGAATTTCATTTGGGTGAGGAGCAACATTATGTGGCTGAACTTGCATGTGGGCATCAACAACATGTGCGTCATCTTCCTCCTTGGCAGAATCGTCCGTGGGTGTTGACAGAACAAGGACGACAGGAAAAAATAGGCATGTTTTTAGCGTGTAAAACGTGTGATCTTCAAAAAAATAGTTTATAAGTTGAATTAGTTTCTATTCGTCAATAAAAAGAGTTATTCAATGTCGAATCAACCTGACTCAGAGATTAAAAATTACTATAACAAACTTGCGCATGACTACGATAACAACCGTTTTAACAACAGTTACGGGCAATATTTAGACCAACAAGAGCGGGTTTTTCTCAAGCGTATTCTAAGTAAAACAGCACCTACATATTGTATGGATATTGGTTGTGGTACAGGTCGTTTACTCGATTATGCAGATTACGGTGTAGATTTCAGCCCTGAAATGCTGAAAGTCGCAAAAGAAAAATATCCACATAAAATCTTGCTTGAAGGGACTCTGACTGAAATTCCAATCGAAAATTACCAGCTTGAGGTGATTTATAGCTTCCATGTGATCATGCATCAAGACCATGCAACCACAGAACAGTTTCTGAATGAGGCGCATCAAAAATTAAGACCCAATGGCAAGCTTATTTTTGATTTCCCCTCCGCCAAACGTCGACAAGCTGTAAAGCATCAACAACAAAGCTGGCATGCTGCTCATCAAATGACATTGGTAGAGATTGAAAAGCTGCTTGGCACTCAATGGAAGCTGGTTGAAAGTCAGGGCTTTTTATTTTTCCCTATCCATCGTATTCCAACGATTTTACGCCCACTGTTTAGAAGCCTAGACAGCTTGATGTGCAATTCATTTTTAAAAGAATATGCATCATACTTGGTTGTCGTTTTAGAAAAACAACCGTCAGTAAACAATTAGAATAAGCAGGTGGAATATGCGGCAATATTTACCCAAATCATGGAAACTGCTTTATCAGTTATTACGCAGGTATTGTCGTGAACACCTTTTCTCGAAGCTACAGTTTGCCTTAAAACATCAAACACTGTGGCAATCAGACCAACAAATTTCAACCCAACAAAGCATCAATATAAATCGTTATTTTGAAAATAAAACCTATAACATTGATCTCGCGATTCAGAGCATAAATGGCTTGGTTATTGAGCCAAATCAAATCTTTTCATTTTGGCATTTGGTAAAAGCTCCGACTTTTAATAATGGCTACAAAACAGGACGTAATCTGGTCAATGGAAAAATTGCAGAAGATCTGGGTGGTGGAATCTGCCAAATTTCTTGTTTGCTCTATATCAATGCGCTAAAAGCGGGTTTAACTATCACGGAACGACATTCACATTCGATTGATATTTATCAGGAACATGAGCGCTTTACACCTTTAGGTAGTGATGCAACTGTGGTGTATGGCTATAAGGACTTACAGTTTCAAAATTGTTTAGATCAGCCACTACAAATTCAAGTTTTCAGACAGCATGACCAACTTGTCGCCAACTTGGTTGCTCAGCAGTATTTAAAGGAATACGCACTCAAATTTATTGTTGAAACGACTAAAACCCATCGGATTGTCAGTACTTTACAAGATCAAAAAGAGATTGAGCAAAGTATCTACTTGCTTAATTCTCATACTGATTAAGCTTATTTTTCTTGAAATTGTTGCTGGCTATTTTCTATCAAGTATTGATGCGCAGTACGTGGATCACGCGGTAAGGCGAGTTTGACACGACAGCCCAACTCGATATCATCTTTTTCAAACACAATGATTTCAGCATCTAGCTCGATCGGGCGACCAATTTCAAAATCGGTTTGGTCTAAACTTTCTCCCAACAAGTCTGCATACTTCTTTTCTAAGTGCCCAATGGTTAAATCTTGAATCATGACTTTAATTGAGTATTGCTGTCTCGAACATTCAGGTTCACGTTGAATACGTGATTTTTTGATATAACTGCTCTCAGATGCTCTTAACATCAACTCATTGATTAATTTTTTCTGGGCGTGCACATTGATATTTAAAACCAGCTCAAACTGTCCTAAACCTTTCCATTGAAATGGATATTGCCGAAAAAACATATCCCGCTCAAATTGGTAACGTTGCCAACGTCGTTGGTCGATATGTTTGACCAGCATAATGCCAAGTACAGCAACCACGACGATTATCAATAGAATGAACATTTAAAATGGCACCTAATCCTTTATAGTCCATAAAAATAAGGAGCTTATGCTCCTTATCTTATCCTTTTTTTTTACTTATATACCATATTTCACACGGTAAGCTTCCATTTTTGCTAAAGCATCTTGCTCACCTTTGGCATCAAGATAATCCATTAAGTCTTTCATGGTAATTAAAGCATGTACTGGAATCTCAAGTTCTTGTTGAACTTCTTGGATGGCAGACAGTTGACCTTGCCCTTTTTCTTGACGATCTAGCGCAACCAATACGCCTGCAATTGTCGCACCTGCATTTTTAAGAATTGTGACAACTTCACGAATTGCAGTACCCGCTGTAATCACGTCATCAATAATCCAGACTTTTTTGCCTTCTACTGAAGCACCGACCAACACGCCACCTTCGCCATGGTCTTTGGCTTCTTTGCGGTTAAACCCCCAAGGCACACTTACATCATGTACTTGTGACAAAGCCACAGCTGTTGCTGCAACAAAAGGAATTCCTTTATATGCAGGTCCAAAGATCACTTCAACGTTGTTACATTGTGTTAATTTATCTGCATAACCTTGAGCTAAAAGCGATAATGCTTCACCATCGTTGAGTAAACCTGCATTAAAAAAATAAGGGCTTACACGGCCTGATTTTAAAGTAAACTCACCAAATTTAAGCACACCACGTGATAATGCGAGTTCGATAAAAGCTTGCGGGTTAAACTGAGCTGGCGTTGACATGAGGTGCTCCAAAATTCATACATTGAGGTTATGACTGCGAATGATACCAAAGAGTAGCTATCCAAGTGATCAAAAAATTTTAAGAGTTGTCTCAATTAACGTAAATGGCTTACGTTCATCCGTCACAAAAGGCTTACTTGAATGGATGGAAAAGTCAGATGCAGACGTGATTTGTATCCAAGAAAGTCGTATTACGCATGAACAGTGGACAGATAAATTTAAACCTGACGGTTGGTTTACCCATCTGTTTCCTGCGGAAAAATCAGGCTATGCAGGTACTGCGATTTACAGTCGCTTGCCATTTAAATCGATCCAAAATGGTCTGGGTTTTGAACTCGCCGATAGCCAAGGTCGTTTTAT
Organism: Acinetobacter legionensis; assembly: GCF_048551735.1. Classification (NCBI taxonomy): domain Bacteria; kingdom Pseudomonadati; phylum Pseudomonadota; class Gammaproteobacteria; order Moraxellales; family Moraxellaceae; genus Acinetobacter; species Acinetobacter legionensis. The sequence goes on along the minus strand of NZ_JBIMBV010000020.1, from coordinate 3,646 downwards.
TAGTGCAGAATTTGATGTCGGTTTAGCCAAACCTGTGCACATCTGCTCACTATATTTACCTTCAGGTTCATCAGGTGATGAAGCACAAGCCCGTAAAGATCACTTCTTAGAAGAATATCGAAAAATTTTAAAACAATGGCGTGATGAAGATAAGTCGATCATTGTATGTGGCGATTATAATATTGTGCATAAACGAATCGATATTAAAAACTGGTCAGGCAACCAAAAATCTTCAGGTTGCTTACCGCATGAGCGTGCTTGGCTAGATCATATTTATGATGAACTCGGCTATGTCGATACATTTCGTGAAGTGCGTAAAGAAGCTGAAGTATATTCTTGGTGGTCTAATCGTGGACAAGCGCGTGCTAAAAATGTCGGTTGGCGAATTGATTATCAAGCATGCTCACCAGACTGGAAAGATCGTACAGTCAATGCCTGGGTCTACAAAGATGAATGGTATAGCGACCATGCCCCTGTGATTATTGATTATCAAATTTAAATAGAAAATTGCTCAGTTTTTAAATAAGAATTGAGCAATTTTGTGAACAACTGTTCACTGATTATAGGGTAATAACTTACAAATTTTGTCGTGTTATCTTATATTTTCTTCATATCAACAAGCGCATTATACACGCACGGCACAGGGACATTGTCAGGATGACAGCAAAAGGATAGGACGCCGTAGGAAGAAAAGGAAATAAGTATTTTGAATATTTATTTTCCAAGGATGTGACATTGGACGTTGTAATGAGACCCGCATAATCAGGATGATTAGATGCGGGTTTTCTCTTTTTTAATTTCCTTTAGTCTCATTTTTTTTATTTTTTAGACTTAAATCATTTAATCAGCCAGTCTACTTGCTCGCTTAAATAAAATATTAAGCACAAATTGTTAAATTCTGATGACAACAATCATACCTTTTAAATATTTTTATCTATTCTTATACTGTATATATTGGCAATTTTGCTACTCTTTCTGTTAAATCAAACAATTGAATATTAGGTTAAGACATGTTGAAAATTTATGGAATCAAAAATTGTAACTCCATGAAAAGAGCTTTTGATTTACTGACTGAACTTGGCTTGAGTTACGAGTTTCATGATTATAAAAAACAAGGTATAGATGCAGAAACCGTTAAACAATGGCTCGATCATATTGGGCAAGATCTTGTGCTCAATAAAAAAGGCACAACGTGGAAAAAACTCAGTGAACAAGAACAACAACTGGCTTTGTCAAGTGAACAAGCACTCATCCAAGCGCTTACCACACATACCAGTCTAATCAAACGCCCTATGATTAATCAAAATGGCCAATATGTGGTTGGTTTTGATGAGGATAAAATTAAGGCTTTAAAACTTACAGCATAAAAATAATCGACCAATAAAAAGCCTGATCAATAGATCAGGCTTTTTATTGTGGTGAATCAATATACTTAGTTTGCACGTACCCAAGTTTGATTGCGGCCTAAAGCAGAAATACCCATATAACCACGTAACTTTAACTGATTACCAGCAAGCTCACCTTTGAGTTTATAGGTTTTGCCATTTTTAGGATCTAGAATCGTACCATTATCATAGCTTTTTCCACCGACATTTTTTAAACCAGTGACAATCGTTACACCTTTCAATGATTTATTGTGGTATGCACCCTCACATTTAGTACAAGAGTTTTCTTCACCTGGCGTTAAAACACTTTGAATTGCAGCCGTCAATGTTCCATTTTTTTGTTCAGTGAACTTTACAATTGCTTTTGGCTGCTTAGTTGTATCATCAATTGTTTTCCAAACAGTTCCATTCAGTGGATCTGCAGCATTTGCAAGAACTGTTGCTGATAATAAGCCTAATGCAAGTACAATTTTTTTCATTGTTTTGTTTTCCCTAGTCTAATTGACACTTTATAGTATTAAAAATTTACACCAATTTAGCAATTCTTGAATGTGACTATATAGTGTACCCTTGTAACAAGTGTTGGTGAATCAACAAAAATAAAGTCACAAATTTAACAATATGGAAGGAACATGAAGATTAACTCAGCTCTGAAACAATACATTACAGAATCTATTCTTAAATCTAGCTTCAAATTTCCAAGTCGTTTCAATCTTCCGCCCACAACTGCACGTTTCGGAATAGAACAACTTTCACGCGTTTTTCCGCAGCGTAAAGATGTGCAGATCCGTTCTTTACGCATTGCAGGGATTCGGGCAGAAGAAATTAAACCTCAAGCGCATACAACCCAAATGATTTTTCATATCCATGGTGGAGCGTTTTTTGTAGGCTCAATTAAAACCCATCGAGCTTTTTTATCTGAAGTTGCTACACGCACTCAGATGCAAGTTTTACATGTAGATTATCCGCTCGCACCGGAAAGTAAGTTTCCTGAAGCAGGTGATGCGATTTATGATATTTATCAACAACTTTTAGATCAAGGTGTGCAACCTAAGGACATCATTGTTTCAGGTGATTCTTGCGGTGCAAATTTGGCTTTAGCACTTGCATTACGAATTAAGGAAGAAAATAAACAACAACTTCCTAGCGCTTTAATTCTTATGTCCCCCTTCTTAGACCTAACTTTAACAGGTGAGTCTTTACGTTATAATCAGAAGCATGATGCTTTGCTTTCTATCGAAGCACTTGAGTCTGGTATTGACTTTTACGTACCGAAAAACTTGGACCGCTCCCTACCTCCTCTTTCGCCTATTTTCGGAGATTTTGAAGGACTGCCGCCAACTTTAGTGCAAATCGGCTCTAAAGAAATTCTTTTATCTGATGCTCAACGTTTTGAAAAAAAAGCCAAAGCTGCTGGGGTGAAAGTCAATTACAAGTTGTACACGGGAATGTGGCATAATTTCCAAATGTTTAGTCCATGGTTTGATGAGGCAAAACAATCTTTAGCAGATATTGCTGAATTCGCTCATAAAATCGACTGCGACTAACCTCGATATTTACTCAATGATGAACAACAGATCATTTAACAAACCAAACTGTTGTTCATTTTTAAAGATAAAATAATCAATTTAAACAAATCGTATATTTATTCAAATAATCGCATATCCGTCATTCGAACTATATGTATTGTCTGATCATTTTTATCGGGTTTTACAAATTCTAATATATTCTTAAACTATACTACAAAGTTAATCACATTTTTCAAAATTATGTATATATCCTTCAAGTATTTACTTAAACTTTAATTTGAGTTCAAGCCAATAAATTGCTACATTTAAGGCATCATACAATAAAAATCCAAGTACGGAATGGATTCGATTATGCGTAATAAAATTTATTCTGAAAAACGACGTAAAATTCATTCATTGTTCAATCAAGTATTGAAACACTCATTTATTGCCAAATTAATACATAAAAACCAATTGATTAATAATCTAGAAATTGATCCATATACGGGTATTTATAACCAATTTGCAATTAACACTTATTTAAAAGAGTTACATCCACAAAGCGAATCTAATTTTGGTATCGTTTTGCTCAGTGTTGATAATTTGTGTGAAATCAAAAATAAATACAACATTAAAATTGCTCATAAGGCTTTAGCAGGCAGAGTAAAACTTGAAGTGCGACATAAACCACCTAATTAATTTAAAGGGTTTATGGAGTATATAAAATTGTCATACCATCATCTTAACTTTGAA